>DASWFT010000255.1:0-54367 GCA_036394075.1 Streptosporangiaceae bacterium | reverse complement strand
TGTACCGCTGCGATCACTGTGGCCTGGTCCTGGACCGGGACGTCAACGCGGCACGTAACCTGCTGTCCCTCGCCGCCAGTGGGGCGGAGAGCCAAAACGCCTGCGGAGGCTGCACAAGACCTGGCACCGCCGGGCAGCGGCCAGCGAAACAGGAACCCGGCACCGCGCACGCGGGCAAGACCGGGACCGCCGGGCCGCAAGACCCGGCTGCCAGCCACGCACTCACCACAGTGCACTGACTTGCAACGGCTTGACCCTGACACTGTGTGAGGCCGTAGACCTGGAGGCGTCATGTTCAGCATCGGAGACTTCGCCAGCTACGGCCGCGTGTCAGTGCGCATGCTGCGGCACTACGACGCGATTGGGCTGCTGCGGCCCGCACATGTCGATCAAGCGACCGGATACCGCTCGTACGCGGCCCAGCAACTGTCGCGGCTGAACCGGATCGTCGCGCTGAAGGACCTGGGATTCAGCCTCCAGCAGGTGCAGTCGATCCTGGACGACAAGGTGAGCGTCGAGGAGTTGCGCGGGATGCTGAGGCTGCGCCAGGCCGAGCTGCAGTCCCAGATCGCGACCGACAGCGCCAAGCTCGCGCAGGTCGAGGTGAGGCTTCAGATCATCGAAGGGGAGGGCGTTATGCCGGCCGAGGACGTACTGATCAAGCGGATCCCGGGAGTCCGGGTCGCGGAGCTCACCGGCGTCGCGGCGAGCTTCGCGCCCGAGTCCATCTCCCCGGTGATCCAGCCGCTGTATGACGAGCTGTGCGTTCGGCTCGATCGTGCCGGGCTGACTCCGGCCGGCCCGGCGATTGCCTACTACGAGGACTCCCCGAATGGTGACGGGGTCCTCGTCCACGCCAGCCTTCCGGTCAATGCCGATCCCCGCGACGGCCACGGCTTCGCGATCGTGGATCTGCCCGAGATCGAGCAGGCGGCCACGATCGTGCACCGTGGCTCCATGGACAACGTCATGCCGACCATTCAGACCCTGGCTCGCTGGATCGACGCCAATGGATACCGCTCGGCTGGATACACCCGCGAGCTGTATATCGAGTGCGGCGAGGACAAGGACACGTGGGTGACAGAACTCCAAGAACCGATCGCCAGCTGACGGGGGCCAGGGGACATGGACGAGACACTGTTTCAGCCTGCGGTTGATGCGGCACGGATGCTGAGCCGCAAGGAGATCTCCTCCCGCGAGCTGACCGAGATGATGCTCGCACGGATCGATGCCGTCGACCCCGTGCTGAACGCTGTTGTGGAGATCCGGCCCGAGGCGGCGTTGCGGGAAGCGGCCGCTGCCGACGATGCGATCGCCCGCGGCGCCGGCGCGGGACCGCTGCACGGCGTGCCCATGACGATCAAGGACGCCTTCAACGTCGCCGGGCTGCACACCACCTGGGGCAACCCCGCCTTCAGGGACTTCGTAGCCGACTGTGATGCCACGGTCGCGCGGCGGCTGAAGCAGGCGGGCGCGATCATCGTCGGGAAGACCAACGTGGCCTTCATGCTGGCCGACTTCGGCCAGACAGCCAACGATCTGTACGGCGTCACCAATAATCCGTGGGACACGACGCGCACGCCGGGCGGTTCCTCCGGGGGAGCGGCCGCGGCCCTGTCGGCGGGGATGACGTTCCTCGAGTATGGATCGGACCTGGTGGGCTCCATTCGCATCCCGGCCAGCTTCTGTGGGGTCTACGGGCTGAAGCCGACGGCCGGGATCGTCCCGCTGAACGGATTCCAGCCGCCCGGGCCCCCGACGGGTCCGAGCGAGATGACCTATATGTCCGCGGCGGGCCCGCTGGCCAGGTCCGCACGCGATCTGCGGACGGCGCTGAGCGTCACCGCCGGGCCCGATGACGAGGCTGCGAAAGCCTGCTCCTGGACCCTGCCGCCACCGCGCCGAACCCGGCTACAGGATTTTCGCGTCGGCGTCGTACTCGACCACCCACAGGCTCCTGTCTCCAGCGAGGTCATCGCGCTCATGTCCGGGACCGTGGACGCACTCGCCCGAGCCGGCGCGACGATTGCCGAAGGGTGGCCCGATGGAGTGGATCCGGTGCGCAGCAGCGAATCGTTCGGTTTCCATGTGGGGTTGTTCTTCGCCTTCACCCAGCCCGGTGCGGACTTCGCGACGCTCTCCCAGGTCATCGATCAGGAGACCCGACGGATGGCAGCCCGTGCCGCCTGGAACCGCTACTTCGACAACATCGACGTGTTCTTGTGCCCAGTGAACTTCACGCCCGCTTTCCCGCACGACGCCCGGCCCTTCGAGGAGCGCACGATCACGACGCCCGAAGGCGAGCGGCCCTACAACAGTCAGCCCTTCTGGATTTCGCACGCCTCGCTGCCCGGCTTGCCCGCCGTCGCCGCACCCATAGGGCGCACGGCAGGCGGGCTCCCCGTCGGCGTTCAGATAGTGGGCCCGCGCTACGAAGACGACACGGCGATCACGTTTGCCGAACTGCTCGCGGACGTGACCGGCAGATACGAGCCCCCGCCCCTCTAGAGCCTCGGGCCAGGCGTCCTCCAGGCGTCAGGCCAGGCGTCGCTCGGTCGCCCACCGCGTGAGCTGGTGGCGGGTCGAGAGCTGGAGCTTGCGCAGCACCGAGGAAACGTGACTCTCGACCGTCTTGATGGAGATGTAGAGCTCCCGTGCGATCTCCTTGTAGGTGTAGCCCCGGGCGATCAGGCGCAGGACTTCGCGCTCGCGGGGTGTTAGCTGATCTAGTTCGGGATCGAAGGACGGGCGGCCCGCGGTGTCCGGGGGGAGGGCGGCGAAGGCGTCAAGGACGAACCCGGCCAGCCTGGGCGAGAAGACCACGTCACCGGCCGCGACCCGGCGCACCGCATCCACCAGTTCGGCGCCGGAGATGGTCTTCGTCACGTAGCCCCGCGCACCGGCCCGGATGACGGCAATCACGTCCTGGGGCGCATCTGAGGCAGACAGGGCGAGAAAACGCACCTGCGGGTGCGTGGCCTTCATCGCCGTGACCACGGCCTGCCCACCCCCGCCGGGCAGGTGCACGTCGAGGAGAACGACATCGGGGAGACACCCGGCGATCAGCGCGATCGCGGGCTCGATGTCGTCTGCCTCCCCGACGACCTCGACCTGATCGCCGATTTCGGATCGGACCCCGGAGCGGAACAGGCCATGATCGTCAACGATCACGACCCTCGGCCTGTCGCCGCCGGGGATTTGCCTGCCGGACATGTTCACGCGGTGTCCCCCGCTCGCCTCCAGGGCGCCTTCAGGCGCCTCCTTCCCTCGTCGCTCGTTCCTCGCTCCTCAGTCCAGGCGGCACCGCGCCCCGGCGGCTCGCTCACGTCTGGCTCGGCTGGCGTTCCCCGGCGGCGCGGGGCATCGTCAGGGACACCTCGGTCCCCTCACCCTGGGCACTGCGGACGGCCGCGGAACCGCCGCGGCGGGCCATCCTGGCGTGAACGGACTCGGCCAGCCCCTTCCGGTCGCCGGGTACCGACTCGGGGTCGAATCCTCGCCCGCGATCCCGCACGAACAACGACACTTCAGCAGGCTCGACCTCAGCGAAGATCGAGACGACTTCGGCGCCGGACCACTTCACGGCGTTGATCGTCGCCTCACGCGCCGCCGCCAGCAGGGCGCTGAGATCATCGTCGAGCTCGCAGTCGCCGACGGTCACCGCCTCGACGGCCACCCGGTGCTGAGCCTCCACCTCCTGCTGGATGAGCCGCACCCCCGCGGCGAAAGTCATGCCCTGGCGATCTATCGAGCCGGGCGCCCGGCCGTCGAACAGCCAGGCGCGCAGTTCGCGCTCCTGGGCCCGGGCCAACTGGATGACCTGCTGGGGCTCGCCGGCCCGGCGCTGGATCAGGGCGAGCGTCTGCAAGACCGAGTCGTGCACCTGGGCGGCCATGTCCGCCCGCTCCTCCGCCCGGACCCGGGCTTGACGTTCCACGACCAGATCGCGGGCGATACGCAGCCACCAGGGGGCGAGCACCACCACGATCGCGGCAATCACCAGCGCCACCCCGCCCAGTGGCCGCAGCAAAGCAATGCTCTCGTTCCCGGACAGCAGCGCGATCAGGCCGCCAGCGAGCAACAGGGCCGCGAACGACAGGCGCAGCACCGTCCCGGACCGCCTGTTGCCGTCGGTCAGGCCCGGCAGTGGCTCGGCCAGGCGCCGCATGAGCGCCTGCTCGTCGGCGGGGGCGTTTCGCCAGATCAGCACGATGCCCGCGACGCTGATGACCAGCGGCCAGGCCAGGTTGCCGAGCCAGGCGGCGCCGAGCGCGGAGGCGATGAGCAGCACCACAACGAGCAGCGACCCGAGACCGGCGGCGAGCGCGATGCCCCGCCGGTCGGTCAGCGCCTCTCTCGCAATGTTGCTGTCCCCGCCGTCAGCCGGCACCAGCAGCCAGGCCAGGACATAGGCCGCCGCGCCGAAGCCGCCCAGCAGGGAGGCCAGCACGAACACGGTCCGCACGACTGTGACGTCGAAGCCCGTCCGCGCAGCCACGCCGGCCGCCACCCCGCCGGCCAGGCGGTCCTCCCGCCCGCGCCGCAACGGCCCGCTGCTCCTGGGCCCCCGCGCCCATCGGCCGAGGCCGCGGCGCCGGAAGCGCCTGCGGCTCGGCCAAGGCCCGTGCGTCGCCGTGTCATCATCGCCCGGCGAACGCTGCCACGGACCGCCGGGCCCACGGGCAGGGTCCCAGCCCGACACGGGGCCGGTTGGTTTCTCCACCTATCCATCATCGCGCCATGACCGTCTGTCGGCTATCCGGGCCGACCCTGATCCGGCGGGTGGCAGCCTCAGGGTCGGATCGGGGGTCTTCCGGATACCCAGGCCGGGCTGGCGGCAGCACGCTGGAGCCATGAACACAACTACCGCGAATCCAGAAGCCATCCACCCCACCGAGACGGACCCAGAGGCCAGCACCCACCGCGAGCCGCAGCCGTTGTCCCGCCCCATCCAGGACCGGATGCTGGCGGGAGTCGCCGCCGGCATCGCCCGGTACCTCGGCGTCGACGTGACAGTGGTGCGGATCGTCTTCGCCGTGCTGGCCGTCGTCGGCGGCGCCGGCGTGCCCATCTACCTCGCCGGCTGGCTGCTGATCCCCGAGGAGGGCGCCGAGCAGTCCATCGCGAGCCACTTCATCCAGTCCCTGCAGGCCCGGTCGCACTGACCACTGACCACACCGACCAAGGAGGTCGCATCGACATGTCAGCGCGCAGATCCGCATCGCGCCGCGCCAGCCCGCCCGACCCCGGCCTGCGGGTCTCCGATGCCGAACGCGCCGAGGTCGCCGACCGCCTGTCCAAGCACTACGGCGACGGGCGGCTCGACCAGGCCGAGTTCAACGGGCGCCTCGATCAGGCGATGAGTGCCAAAACCCACTCGGACCTGAGCGGGCTGTTCGCCGACCTGCCAGCCATCGAGCAATCCGAGGCGGTGGCGCCCCAGCGGCCCGTCCCCAGGGCCGGACGCCAGGGGCCCGGACGCCCGCGTTACCGCATCCCTTTCCTCGTCCTCGTCATCGTGATCACCGTCGTTGTCGGACAAGACCTGGTACGGGGACTTTTCTTCTGGCCCTTCGGAGGAGGGCCAGACATCCTCTGGTGGATGTTGATCGCGCTCCTCGCGTTCCTCTGGTTCCGCCACGGTCCCCGGCAGCGCCGCCGCTAGGCCAGCTGTCACCCGGTGGTTAGCGGGCCCGTCGTCACTCGGGGGCTGACGGGCCCGTTTGTCCCGGCGGTTAGCGGTCCCGGCTTCATGCCAGGCGGACTGCACTGGCGGCTATTCTGTGGAGGCCGGCCGCGGAGGTTGATTCTCGGTCCTCCGTGCGGTATTTGATCCAGGGGGATACCGAGGGGCGCCGGGGGGGATATGCAACTGACACGTGAACGCCGGAAACCGCTATTGGGCCGCTGGGCTGGTGCGCTAGTGGGCACTGTAGCCGCGCTATTGGCTGTTGGGTGCGGCGGTGCACATGGGCAGCAATCAACCCCGGCTTCTTCGGGAACCCCCAAGGCCGGTGGGCCCCCGTACGTTTCCTTCACGGCGTATCCGGGCTGGATACAGGCCAGTATCCCGCCCAGCAAGTTTGACTACACGCCGTGGACAATCATCAATGACTTTGGTCTCTGGCCGACGGCAACGGGCGGCATCGCCGTCGGCGATATGCAGTCGTTGGCTAATATACCGCCCGCCGTGGCGGATGCTCACAAGGCCGGGAAGTCGATCATCATGGCCGTCGGCGAGGAGGGCCTGGGCAGCAGCTTTGTCGGTGGGGCTAGCCCGCAGTACCGGACCAGCCTCGTTAATAATATTGTTTCCTACGTGTCCAGGTATGGTTTTGACGGCGTCGATATCGACTGGGAGGAGTATGTGCCCCAGAACCAAGCGAATTATGTAGCGCTGATCAAGAATCTGCGCAGTGCACTGAATGCGAGAATCACGGCGAGGCACATGTATCTTGCCACTGAAGTCAACACGGGCCAGATTCCGCCTGACATCGCCACGCAGGTCTCCCCATATGTCGACTCTATTAATGTCGAGACTTTTCAGGATAACGGCTTGAGCAGCATCGCGGCCTACACCCGGGCAGGCATACCGGCGAGTAAGTTGCTCCTGGGTATCGGGGTCACGAGCGGCTACTATGACTCGACCCAAGCACGGGTCGCGGCAAAGGTAAAGTACGTCGAGGTCCACGGCCTGAAGGGGACGCTTCTCTGGCAGCCTGGCGCTCTGAACACGTACCGGACGGACCCGCGCCTCATACCGTTGCGCCAAATGGTGAGTATCTCACGCTGAATTTCCCGGCAGGATCGCCGCCTGTGCTTTTCTGGGCGCCAGAGCAGCTGCTCGGGCGGCCGCTCGCAGGTCTAGTGGTCCGTGAGCGTGTCCAGGACCTGCTGGCCGTACTTCGCCAGCTTGTGCTCGCCGACCCCGCTGACGGTGCCCAGTTCGGCGAGCGTCGACGGGGACCGCGCGGCGATCTCCCGCAGGGTCGCGTCGTGAAATATGACGTACGCGGGCACCCCCTGCTCCTTCGCGGTGGCACCGCGCCAGGCCCGGAGCCGCTCGAAGACTCCCGCGGCCGCTTCGGGCAGGTCCGCGGCCACGGCCGCGGCGGCCGCGGCGCGGCGCGCCTTGGCCGGCTTGACCGGGCGCTCGGGCTCGCGGCGCAACGCGACCTCGCGGTGCTTGCGCAGCACCTCCGTGCTGGACCCGGTCAGCACCAGCGTGCCGTAGTCGCCCTCGACCGCCAGCAAGCCCTGGGCCAGGAGCTGGCGCACCACGCCGCGCCACTCGGTGTCGCGTAGTTCGGTGCCGATGCCGAACACAGTCAGCGAGTCGTGGCGGTGCTGGGTGACCTTGGGTGTGGTCTTGCCGAGCAGGATGTCGATCACCTGCCCGGCGCCGAACTTCTGGTTCCGCTCATGCTTGAGCCGGTACACGGCGGACAGCAGCTTCTGGGCCGCGACGGTGCCGTCCCAGGTCTGCGGGGGTGACAGGCAGGTGTCGCAGTTGCCGCACGCGGCGGTGTGCTCGCCGAAGTATCCGAGCAGTTGCGCCCGCCGGCACTGGATCGTCTCGCAGAGGGCCAGCATGGCGTCGAGGTGGGTGGCCAGCCGCCGCCGGTGCGCGTCATCGCCCTCGGAGGTGTCGATCATCTTGCGCTGCTGCACGACGTCTTGCAGGCCGTAGGCCAGCCAGGCGGTGGACGGCAGCCCGTCCCGGCCCGCGCGGCCGGTTTCCTGGTAATAGCCCTCGACCGATTTGGGCAGGTCGAGGTGGGCGACGAAGCGCACGTCGGGCTTGTCGATACCCATGCCGAACGCGATCGTGGCCACCATGATCACGCCGTCCTCGCGCAGGAAGCGGGACTGGTTCGCGGCGCGGGTCCGCGCGTCGAGGCCCGCATGGTAGGGCAGGGCCACGATCCCGTTACCGACCAGGAAGTCAGCGGTCTGCTCGACCGAGGCCCGGGACAGGCAGTAGACGATGCCCGCCTCCCCGTCATGCTCGGAGCGCAGTAGCTCAAGGAGTTGCCGTTTGGGATCGTTCTTGGGTGCGATGCGGTACTGGATGTTCGGGCGGTCGAAGCTCGCGACGAAATGACGGGCTTGCGTCAGGTTCAGCCGGGACGCGATCTCGGCGTGGGTGGCTCTGGTGGCGGTCGCGGTCAGCGCGATGCGGGGCACCGCCGGCCAGCGTTCGTGCAGGGTGGACAGCGCGAGATAGTCAGGCCGGAAGTCGTGCCCCCACTGGGCCACGCAGTGCGCCTCGTCGACCGCGAACAGCGAGATGGTGCCGCGGTCGAGCAGCCGGAGCGCCGACTCGGCGCGCAGCCGCTCCGGCGCCAGGTAGAGCAGGTCCAGTTCGCCTGCCAGGAAGGCGGACTCAACCTCACGGCGCTGGCCTGGATCCTGTGTGGAGTTGAGGAAGCCGGCCCGGACGCCGAGGTTGGTCAGGGCGTCGACCTGGTCCTGCATCAGCGCGATCAGCGGTGAGATGACTACGCCGACACCCATGCGCACCAGCGCGGGAATCTGGTAGCACAACGACTTGCCGCCGCCGGTCGGCATGAGCACGAGCGCGTCGCCACCGCCGACGACATGGTCGATGATTTCCTGCTGCCCAGCCCGGAACGAGTCGTAGCCGAAGACGCGATGCAGCACCTCCGACGCGTCGCCCACCCTGGAACCGATGTCGGGGGAAACCACCCAGCCACTCTACGAGGATCCCGGTGTCGGCACAGTACGGTCCGCAAGGAGCCGTTGCCCGTCGGGCCCAACCTTCCCGCTGCGCCCTCTGCGACTAACCTCGATTCCCGGTCAGGTAATTGAGTTGAGGTTCTTCGCGGTTTGGTGATCATCGTGGCGGGAACCGGAAGCGGAGGGTGCGGCCTCCCCACCAGGGGATGGGTGTTTGGAGGTCGGCGAAGCCGGCGTCGATGAGGGCGGGGTGGTGGCTGCGCAGGTTCAGCGCGCAGGTGACGGTTTCGCCGGTGACGTGCAGGGTGCCGGTGGCGTCCAGGAAGTCCCGCCAGAGGGTTTCGGGGGTGGCTTTTTCGTATCGGGACAGCTTGAGCGCGAGGAGCCGGCAGAGGTTCCCGGCGACGACGGTGAGCGTGGTGCCGAGGTCGACGTTGAGCGGGACGCCGCTGGTGAGGGCGTCGAGGTGGAATCCGCTGATGTAGGCGTCCAGCTCGTTTTCCACCATCATCCGCTCGGCGTAGCGGGCGAACAGGTTCTTGCCGGCGGCGGTGACGTCGTTGGTGATCAGCAGGGTGGGCTCGTCACGGCCGATGTTCTTGACCGCGATCTGGCGGGCCCTGGAGCTGATCCCGGTGATCTTGATCATGTCTTCGTGCAGGCGGGGCCGCCGGTAGCGGCCGGACCGGGCGATGGTGACGGTCTTCCACGCCGATGCGGGCAGCGCGGCCAGGCGGGCGAGCTCGGTCTTGCCGCGCTGTCGGAGCGTGAGCCACCTGATGCCGCGGCCGGACAGCTGGTCGAGGATCTTGTAGGTGGTCAGCTGGGAGTCGAAGACCAGCAGCCCGGGGTCACTGCCGGTGGCCTGCTGCCAGTAGCCGGCGAAGGCGATGATCTCGGCTGCCTGCTCCGCTTTGGTGATGTCGGCGTTGGAGTACACCATGTCGGCGGAGGCGTGGTCCTGGGCGAAGAAGGTCAGGACGGCGCGGGTGCGCTGGGAGCGGCGGGGCACGTAGTGCTTTTCCAGGACGGCCTGCTCGCCGTGGTGGCGGATGGCGTGGAAGCCGCAGTTGAACCCGGCTTCGCCGGTGGCCAGGCCGAGCGGCCGCAGCGCCTTGATCAGGCCGGTGAGGAGCTTGCGGTTGGAGTCGCGGCGGACCCGCCAGGAGTAGGTGCCCAGGTGGGTGGTCTTGGGCAGGGCGCTCAGGCCGAGGGCAAACGCCAGCCCCTCGTCGTCGGCCAGCGTCCCAGTGTGGTGGACGCGGGGCCGGCGGGCGCATTTGGCCAGCAGCAACGTGCCGATCGACTGCCACGGCGACAGTTCCCTGGTGGAGGGGTAGCCGGCCTGGCTGATCAGGTCGGGCAGGCCGATCTGGGTCATGGCGGGCAGCAGGAGCAGCAGCCCGGCATGATCGCACGGCACCGCCAGCGGCCCGGCTGGCCAGCCGGGCAAGGCGGCGGCCTTGACCGGCGCCAGCCTGGCCGGCGGGCCGCGGCGTCCGTCGTCGCGGCGGGCCAGCCGCGGCAGTCCCTCGGCGTCGAGGATCTGCCAGACGGTCTGCGCCGAGACCGGCATCCCCTCGCCGGTGAGCGCGGCGGCGATCTCGGTGACGGAATGCCCGGCCGCCCGCAGCTCCAGCGCCCGGGCCCGCAGCTGGCCGGTGGCCTTGCGCGGGCCTTTGGGGCCGGGCCTGGCCCCGGCGAACAAGGCCAGCCTTCCCTTGCGCAGCAAGGTGGCCATCTGATGGACGCTGGCGGTGGAGTAGCCGAACCGGTCAGCGACCTCGGCGGCGGGCATCTCGTCGAGGAAGTAGGCGCGCAGCGCCTCATACCGGCGCTGCGCCGCGCCGGCGGGTGCCGTGAAGTACTCCGCGCCTTCTCTCACCTGATACCTCAACGTATCTTGCTGAAATATCCCCCACAAGGGTAGAGCTATAACGGTGAGCAAGAACGGCGACGCGCCGGTCAGAGGCCAGGATCTTGCCGAGGATGTCCGATTCCAGCGCGGCCAAAAAGCGGGCACTAGTTCAGGCTAACTCATTGAGGTCTCTGCGAGAGCAACGGGAACACGCCCATCTGCCAGCACGAACACCCCAGGCGCAGCCAAGTACGCCGGGCGGGCACAGACTCCGCACCGCCCCCGGGAATCGAGGCTAAGCCTCTGAGCTCGCACGAGGTGACTCTGTACCTCACGAACAGAGGGCCGGGGATTGCCTCGGCATACCACCGGTTCCCTTGCCCAGGATCAGGGCGCATCAGCTATAGGTCAGGGAACACCTCGACCCTGACAGGAATCGGTCCTGTTGATAAGGTCCAATCCGATGCATAGATCCAGGACCAATCGCCCAGATCTAATATCGATCTCGCGCTGAAGACCGCTCACCAGCGCCACGGGGGACATCCCGGCACTAGCTGCCGCCCTCGGCCTGTATTACAGTCGCGGTTTTACGTTGAGTTGCTGTCTGCGTCAGTTGAGTAGCGGCCGGTTCTCGATCCGGAGTTACGGTGAGTGACGGCCTTCGGAGGCGGGGCAGCCTGGTGGTCGCGAGTTACAGCAGTGTGATCTGGGGTGGCCGTGGCGCCGGAAGCCATGCTCGGTGAGCGCGGGCAGAAGGCTTTAAGATGTCCGGTGCTAGGTGATATGTCTTGGCACAGCTTGACGCCCAGTTGAGGCGGCTGCTCGAGGGGCATGAACCCGCTGTGCGGCTCAGCGAGCTGACCGCTGCTGACGTGCGGGCTGAGGACTCGGCGATGCTCGGCCTGCAGCGCCCATCACCGGCCCTGCACTCGGTCGAGGACCTGACGATCCCGGTCTCGGGCGGCCTTGACGGGCGTCTTTACCGCCCCGGGCCAGGCCGGCTGCCGGTGCTGGTGTATTTCCACGGTGGCGTCCATGGTTCGAGCTGCCGATCTCGTCCAGCGTTGACTCTGAGTCCTGGGAGAGCATTCTTGGCAGGGTTCTGGCAGCTATCGAAGGAGAACAGGAGTGTCGGCCGACCAGCTGTACGACACCATCGGCGCTAGCTATCTTGCGACCAGACGGACCGAGCCGCGGATCGCAGCACGGATCTGGGCAGCGCTCGGCGGCGCCCGCACCGTTTTGAATGTCGGCGCCGGCACCGGGTCCTACGAGCCTCCCGACCGCGACGTGACCGCGGTGGAGCCATCGGCGGTAATGAGGGCGCAGCGGCCCGCTAGCGCGGCGCTCTGCCTGGCCGCGACGGCGGACAGCCTCCCGTTCGCCGACCAGTCCTTCGACGCCGCCATGGCGGTGCTGTCCGACCATCACTGGCCCGATCCGATCGCCGGGCTACGGGAGATGCGGCGGGTGGCCCGCCGGGTGGTCGTATTTAACTTTGGCGCCGAGCACGCCGGCGAGTTCTGGCTGACCCGCGACTACCTGCCGGAGTTCGCGCAGCTTGCCTCAGGGCACCCCACGATGACGCAGCGCGCGGAGGCGATCGGAGCCAGGCTCGAACCGGTGCCGGTCCCGTGGGACTGCGCGGACGGGTTCTTTCACGCGTACTGGCGCCGGCCCGAGCAGTACCTGCGTCGGGAGGTCCGCCGGGGCATCTCAATCTTCACCGTGATCGGAGCGCAGGCCGAGCAGCGGGTGATGCACGACCTTAGTCTGGACCTGGCCTCCGGCCGGTGGGCCGCCCGCAACCGCGATATCACCGGCCTGGCCGAAGCCGAACTGGGCGCCCGGCTGCTGATCGCCTGACTTGTGCCCTGGCTGGTCCGCCGGCTTCTTGGCGCTTGACGGGCGGACAAGCAGGAGGGACCTGGCGGCCGGAATCTGCTTCGTGCGGGCTGTGGCGGCAAGCCAGGCTAGCCGAACAGCCGCGTGACCACCCAGCGAGGACCACGCACTACTTTGCCGCGATGCGGGTCGTCGGACCCAGCGACCCATCGGTGCGCAGAACCGGACAATCGGTGCGCCGACACGCGCACTTCCAACACAGTTGCGACGCCGCTCGTATTCGGCCCCGTTCCGCGCGAACTTGGCGCCCGCCGGGCCCACCGAGTCAATCACGCTCCGTGCTAGCCGCCACGGAACCGACGCCTGGCCGCCGTCGGCCATTCGCTGACGGCGTCCTGCATGCATACTGCCTCGGATGTCTTCGTGATCCTGAAAGCCGGACAGCCGGCCTGGGTAGCCCGTCACGAAAGAGCGTTGCCGTTGATCATCGATCCGTGCCCAGATAAATAGGCCGATAACACAAGCTCTACCAGCCGATCCGGGTCCAAGACCCCATGACAGGGCAGTGGCGGGCCGCAACAAACGCAGAAATTGAGGCCATGCTGCCCCCCGAGGTCGAGGATCCGCCGCCGGTGCCCGACTCCTGGCTGTGACGGCTGCGAACGGTCCGTGCCAGGGCGAGCAGCCCCTGAAGGTTCGCAGCGGTCACTCGCGGGGACCGTTGAGCCTTAGCGACCTGGCCATTGGGAGCCAACCTGGGAGCCAAGAGACCGAACAACCTGTGATCGCTACGGACAGCCGCGTGGCTTCGTTGCGTGCCCGATGGGTTGTCGGCCTCGCCTAGCTCGGATTCGACGATCTTGCTCATGGCAGCAGCGATGAGCCGATCTCGCTCCGTCGTACGGTGCTTGTAGATCAACGCGGCCCGAGTGGTGCTGAGACCATCCGGCCCATCAGCTCCCGAAGGCTCGCGCCGGTAGCCGCCACGATGTGGTTGCCGGTGTGTCGATATCATGGGTGGTGGACTCCAGCCAACCCGGCTGCCTCGATGGCAGCCCGCGAGCTTCTAAGCTGAGTGCGTGGCCAACCGTGCGCTGCTCTTGGCTATGTACTCGACCGATCCCCCATGGGACCACGACGGACGGTATTTCCGCGATGCCTTGCTCGGAGCGAACTATTCCGTGCCGATCCTGTGGCTCTCGCTGTTTGACACTGATGGCCTGGTGACCTGGCCGAGCATCCACGACGGCTCTCCTTACACGGCCGTCATCCAGCCCACAAGCGAATGCATCGAGCGTTCGCGTAGTCGGCTGGAGGACTGGAGCCGCCGGTGGCCCGAAGTATTCCGGGACATGTCCGAGCTGTGGCTGGGCTACGTCGGCGCGGTGGAGGGCGCTTACCTCGCCGTATGGGCCGAGGAAATGAGCTGGATGACCGGCGATGAGGAATGGGCGACTAACCTCCGCGCCTATCTCAGCGGCCTTGACGATCCGGGATCGGCCGGCTTCCGTGAGGCGCTGGCCCAGAGCTACCTGTCTTCCTCGGGGAAAGGGCTTGAGCCGTTCGACAAGGTGGGACTGATAACTGCCGGATACACGTGGGCTCGCCAGGCGCCGTGGGAGGGGGCAGGCCATGGCCCGTTCTTCAAGGACTTCGATCATTCCGGATGCCGGATATGTGCCCGGTGACTCGGCGGCCTACAGACGGTCTACGGTCTGTGCTCGCAGATCTCTGCAGATCAGTGTCAAGCAAGAGTTGACAGTGTTCTTGCCGGCAATCCCGATACGGCGTACTGGATCGACTAAACCGCTCGTGCCCGCTACGTGCCCGATCAAGCGGTAAGACCCGGACACTCACGGTCACTCATGGGGCCTACGCCATGACGATGACCTGCACAATCGCTGGTCTGGCGGGGCCCAGTCGCAGCCTTCCAAGCTGGGACTAGCTTCCCGTGGGATGATCCGTGTGTGCCAGAAGCCGGATATCTGATCAGGCCATCCAGTCACGAGGGCTGGCTCGAGATCCCCGCTAGCTCGCTGAAGTGCTTACGCCACGTGGGTACCCCACGGAACCGGGGGACGGTTTCGGGGACCTTCACCTCGGCGCTACGGATTATGAGATCTCATTTTCCGGTGAAGATCCTGGCTGGCAAGTGAGCGTCGACGGTGACATCGCGCACCTGAACACGGATGAGTTGATAGCGCAGGTTGCACGCCAGATTGAGGACTTCACCGGGACTGCCACGGAGTGGATTCGGATCACCTGACAGCTGACCAGCCCCGGTGTGTGCACTGCTGCCAACACTGCTGCCAAGCCGGTGGCCGCAGTTTGACGCGGAGAGACTAAGCAGACGGCCATTCCTGGAGCAGATCGCCTTCGAGGAGGTTCTGGGTGATCTGGGGGCGGCCCCAGAGGGCTAGCAGCTCGTTGGAGATCGCCACGAGCGAGAGCGGGTTTCGGCCATCGTGCGAGTCGACGGCGGCGGCCGACAGGGTGCGCGGGACGGCGCCCGCGTCGAGGAGAACCCGCCATTCTTCCGGGCCGAGTGCGAGGAATTCCAGCCTGGTCAGCCCGGCGATCTCCAGCGGGTCGGCGAGCGTGCCGGGCATGGCCTGGAGGGTCCGCAGCCGGGGCAAGTCGGCGACCGGGGCGAGGCTGAGCGGCTCGCCCTCCCACACCCCTATGGACAGCACCTCCAGGTCAGGGTTGGCGACGGCCTCGATGCTGCGCAGCGCGCCCCGGTTAACCCTGGCCACGGCGGGCATCTCGCCCCGACGGCCGCCGCCGCGCAACTTCCCCTTCCTCATCACCAGGTCCGTGAGGGAACGCGCGAAGAGCCGGGCGCCGTAGTACTCGTCGTACCGGATCATGATGACCTGGCCGACGTTCCCGCGCGGGCCTGGCGTCAGGTCGATCGCGACCCTGTCGCGGGTGCCGGGGCCGCCGAAGACGATCCAGCCAGGCGAGCCGACGAGCGTCTGCACGGCGGCGCTGGGCGAGGGGGCGGCCGCCTCCATCGCCGCATACACCCACGGGAGCCGTCGGCTGGTCGGTGTGGCGATGTATGCCTGGTCCGGGGGATAGGGATAGCAGCCGACCGCGCTGAACACACGCTCCGAGGCCGCGGCGTCGCTGCCCCAGCGCCCTCCCGTCACCTGGTAGAGCACCTTCAGCTCGTCGGGCAGCGGGATGCCGAGGCGGGATTCGGCGGCGGCGATCTCCGCGTCGGTCGCGCCGACGGCATCAGGGAGCCGCTCGCGAAGCGTCCGCTCTAGCAGCTCCGGGTCCGCCGATTCGGCGGGCCTGGCGCGCGGTGCCGGGGCCGGCTGGCGGCGCCACAGCTCGGGAACGGCCCCCTCGACCAGGACGAGCGAGCCCAGGCCTATCCCTCCGGCCGTGACCTCCACGGCGGGGCCGAGCTCGATCAGGTGAAGCACGACCCGCCCGCCCCCTGGGAACTCCACCACGAACGAGATGTAGTTCATCCCGGCATCCGCGAGCGCCTCCCGCACCAGGGCGATCGGGTCGACCCCGGTCTGCTCGGCCACGGCCCTGACCACCGCGGTGGACATGTGCTGCAGCCCGGGTGACATGTGCCAGCCGAACCCTCCCCGGTAATCCACCTGGCCGTCCACGTAACCGCCTGCGTAGTCAACGCCCTGCTGGCTGCCCCACAGGATCGCCAGTAGCGGCGCCCAGGTCGCGAAGTCGCGGATCGCGGGCAACGGCGGCCTCCGGTCATTGGCGGTGATCGCTGACAAGAGGCGATTAGACACCAATGCCGGGCTGCCGGTCCGGACTATCTGCAGGAAAGCAGGGTTGCGTCGCCGTGAAGGCAGTCTCCGGAGAATCCGCCGTGAGAGCGTTGGATTCTCCGGAGACACTTGTTGGCCGCGCCGCGCCCCGGCCGTGGCCCGGACCGCTCCTAAGGCGGAATGTCGGCCCAGTTCACGGACGCGCATGGACGGCCGTGGACGGTCCGCCCCTTCCTACGGATCAAAAGGTTGCAGCGCTGTCGCGTATCCAGGCGTCGATCCGTTGCGCGCGGTAGGGGACGGGCTCGTGCTGTGGGGTCCTTCACCCGGCGCGGAAGTATCAGCCCTCCACGGGAGCCGTCACGGGTTCCAAGATCCTTTGGCCGCGTCCATCCCGTAGGCGTGGACCCTCGCGCCTTGCCGGCCTCCGCACGGCCAAAGCATCGTGGAAGTCCCTTCGGGACCAGGCCCTTGACTGCTCCCGCTCCGGGCAGTGATCGGCGCCTATCGGGTGAAGGCCACCAGGTGGGAGGCCATCGGGCCAGGAGCGGCCATGAACAGCAACGATCAGTGCACGGCGTGCGGCGGCGGCGGCCTGGTGCCCGGCCCGGAATGCACCTGCGGTACGAACGCACACACCTGCACACCCGCGATCTGCACGGCGTGCGACGGCACCGGGGCGGTGAAGGCTTAAATGTCGGAAGCGAGCCAACACAGGCATTACGATGTGTCCCCGAGTCCCCGAGCCGCCATCAACAGCCAACGATCGCCGAAGGATGAACGATCTCACGATCGCGGACCTCAAGGGCCCGTCAAAGCAGCTCGCCGAAGAATTGGTGCGAGTCCTCCTCGCCGACGAGCCCACCGGCGAGGAGCCCCTGGCGGGCATCCTCGAATACGCGCTGCGGGCGCTGGTCACCAACAACATCCACCCCGTGCTCGTGCCCGGGCAAGAAGTTCGTTGGACCTCGGGCTGAGCAAGACCGCCCCTCCCCAGGCCGCAGCCTGCCCGGATTGGACGCGGGCCATCCCCTGCAAAATGCGGGCGGTCACCGGGCAGTTTCCGGAAACAGATAGCCGCCGTCCAGCGCCTGAGGTGACAGCAACCGCGATTATCGCCGCGACAGCGGATATCCACTGCAAAGCATCACTCATAGGCTAGAGCCCAAAGGCGCCCTGTACTACAGTCGCGGTTTTCCGGGGGACTGTAATTTCAACGGTGTAACTCCTGACAAACAAGGAGACACCAGTGACAGACGTGACGAACAGTGAGAGCCAGGACGCGGCGCAGCTGTCGGCGGCCGATGAGCAGGTGCTGCGAGAGCTGACCGAGCGGGCCCGGACCGGCGGGCTGCAGCTGACCGGCGAGGGCGGGCTGCTGGGCAAGCTGACCAAGATGGTGGTCGAGGGCGCGCTGGAGGGCGAGCTCGATGACCATCTCGGCTACGGCAGGCATGACCCAGCGGGCCGTAATGGCGGGAATTCCCGCAACGGCCACCGGGCTAATTTAAGACCGTGCTCACCGATACCGGGCCGGTGGAAATCACCGTGCCTCGGGACCGCGATTCCAGCTTCGAGCCCAAAATCGTCGCCAAAGAGGCAGCGGCGGCTCACCGGGGTCGATGACATGGTGATTTCCCTGTCGGCGAAGGGGCTGACGCACGGGGAGATCGCCGCGCACCTGGCCGAGGTCTACGGCGCCGAGGTGTCGAAGCAGACGATCAGCACGATCACCGACCGGGTGATGGAAGGAATGGCCGAATGGCAGAGCCGGATTCTCGACCCGGTCTACGCCGTGGTGTTCATCGACGCGATCAACGTGAAGATCCGCGAGGGCCAGGTCGCCAACCGGCCGGTCTACCTGGCCCTGGGCGTGACGGTGGACGGCGAGCGCGACGTGCTGGGCCTGTGGGCCGGGGAGCACGGCGACGGCGAGGGCGCCAAGTACTGGCTGCGGGTCTTGTCGGAGATCAAGAACCGCGGTGTCCGGGGCGCGTGCATGCTGGTCTGCGACGGTCTGAAGGGCCTGCCCGACGCGGTCAGCGCGGTCTGGGAGAAGACCATCGTGCAAACCTGCATCGTTCATCTTCTGCGGAACTCGTTCAAGTACGCGTCGAAAAGGGACTGGGCGCAGATCGCGAAAGACCTCAGGCCTGTCTACACCGCGGCGTCCGAGACGGACGCGCTGGACCGGTTCGCCGATTTCTCCGGGAAATGGGAGAAACGCTACCCGGCCATTATACGGCTGTGGGAGAACGCGTGGGCGGAATTCGTGCCATTCTTGGCCTTCGACCGAGAAATAAGGACGATGATCTGCACCACCAACGCTATCGAGTCGATAAACGCCCGGCTGCGGCGGGCGGTGAACGCCCGCGGCCACTTCCCGACCGAGCAGGCCGCCCTCAAGTGCCTGTACCTGGCGATCATGAGCCTGGACCCGACCGGGAAGGGCCGCAAACGCTGGACCAACCGGTGGAAGGCCGCCTTGAACGCCTTCGACATCACCTTCGACGGCCGCCTGACCACCGGACGGAAGTAGCACTTACAAGATCAGTTACACCGGAGACTTGACAGACCATTTCCGGCGCGTGGCTGCGCTGTAGCTGAGCGCTATGTGCTGTCCGGCTGCTGCGGTTACATTCGGTCACCTCCTTTCGGCCGCAGCTGGTTACCCGGTCGCGGCGGTGCTGAGCAGCCGGGCGTTGTAGTGGTGCCAGCGGGCGGCTGCCTGGTGCTGCCGTCGCCGGGCGGACCAGCGCAGCGCGAAGGCGAGGCGGGCGCGGGTGATCAGCCCGGCGGTGTATTGCGCGGCGAGGTGGGTGAGGCGGGCGGTCTCGGCGATCGACAGCCTGATGGGGGCGATGCGCGGCGGGCAGGGCTGCCCGCCGCGGGTGGGGACGGGCGCGTCGCCGAGGGGGATCTGCAGGTCAGCGTCGGTGATATCGCCGTCGTTGCTGGTGGCGCTGCTGTCGTGCGCGTCCTGGCCGTCGGCGGCGGGCAGTTCGATGGCGCCGCACAGGGCGCCTCGGATGGCGGCGGCCCGGAGCTGGGCGAGGGCGGCCAGGGCGGTGTGCCGGCAGATGGCGTCGAAGGTGCGGGCCTGGCACTGGTCCCAGCCGAGCACGTCCTTGCCCGTTTTGAACGTTTCCTCCACCGGCCAGCGCCGCCCGGCGATGGTGATGAAGTAGGTCATGGTGGCGGGCCGGCCCGGCGGCGCCCAGCACAGATAGAAGGTGTACTGGTCCGGGCGGGAGATCAGCCGGCGGATGAGCAGGTACTGGCCGTCGATGCCGGTGGCGGTCATCGCCCAGTCGCTGTATCGCGGGCCCTTGGACCCGTTCCCGCATGAGCGGCGCTCGAACACCGCGTCCGCGATCGCCTGATCGGCGCGGATCACGGTTCCGGCTGCGATGGTCACCTGGAAGTCGCAGGGGATGATCGCCACGTACGCCAGCCCGGCCTTAGCGGTCTTCTTGCGCAGCGGCTCGCTGCGGCCGTACACCTCGTCGTAGGCCGCCCAGCCGGCCGGCAGCCCGGCTGCGGCCAGCCGGTCCAGCTGGTTCATCGCCAGCTGCGGTTTGGTGGCGAACTCCAGGTCAGCAGGGATCCCGGCGGCGTCCCGGCGCGGCAGATCCCCCGCCCACCGCCGGGGCAGGTACACGTCGAAGTCCACCCAGGCCTGCCCGCCCGCGGTGACGTAGGCGGAAAACACCGTGGTCACGCAGTTCTCCACCTGCCCGGTGCACCCCGCATGCTGGGGAGCAGCGCACGCCGTCGCGTCCCCCGCCTTGATGTGCGCGGTCTCGTCGATCGCGATCCCCGGGCCGGTCAGGTCCTCCTGGCGGCCGGGCAGCCAGGCAGCGGCCAGCCCGGGCAGCTGCGCCCGCAGGTCAGCCCAGTCCCAGCGATACGACCGCAGCAGGCCCTGCATCCGGCCCCAGCCCTCATGACCGGCCGCTTCCGCGATCGCCCAGCAGTTCGCCCGCGTTCCCGGCGACAGCACAGTCACGTACCCCAACGCGGTCTCCACGCTGCGCCGCTGCGCCAGCACCCGGCCCAGGACCGCCCTGACCTGGGCATCCACCCGCGCGGCGCACCCCGCGACATCTCCTATGCTGGCCTGCGCGGCCGTGGCTTCTTCTTGTTTCGTCACACATCCAAGACGGGCCACGGCCGCCCCAGACTACACCAATGTAGTTCTCCGCCCCAGTAGACGCGCCCGGAACATCGTCACTCACCGTGACATAGCACCGCGCGAGCCCGTCCAGGGGAGTAACCCACGGGAAGCACCTGGATACCCAACGTGAAACCGCGACTGTAATACCTGGCGAGCTCCCCCTGACTGATCGATTTCGGTGTTTCTCGTCAGCCTTCTCAGGGTGCGTATCGCCAGCGGTGCCCTTGCGGTCGTCCATACGTGCCGCTCCTCATATGGCCACGCGTAGACGGGCCAGCCGTCACGGAGCATCTTGAGGAGTTGTGGCTCGTTCAGGTCGGCTGCCGCGTGGGCGTAGAGGGCGTGCGTCCGAGGCAGGATCACGGCGTAGTCGATCAGGCGCCCCAGGTAGTTCTCGGCTTCGAGAATCTCTGGCATGGTGAGCCCGTCGAGCGGATATCGGTTGGGCAGGACGTTGTGGAGGTTGAGGAACACGTCGGCACCGCGCCAGCGGGGGTCGGCGAGCAGCCGGCCCGCTGGAGCGAGGCGGCCCAGGGCCAGACGCGGGGCGGTGAGCATGCTGTGGGCGTACAGCACCCGGATGAGGGCGACGTCCATGAAGAATCGCTCTACGGGGTGTTCCTGCTGGGAGAGGTCGCGGTGGGCCAGGTACCCGGCGACGATGCTGGCGTTGTGGGCCCGGTACCACGCCTCGGCCGACGGCCGGCGCAGAAACCGGACCCAGCATGCGACACTCGGCCGGCTTACTGTTCCGGGCTGGTCGCTGACCAGCAGCTCGGCCTGCCAGGCATCGCGCAGGAGGTCTTCGTTGACCGCCCGCCACCATGGGCTGCCGGGCCGGTCCGCACTCGGCGCGGCGAGGACCCCCCGTCTGACCTGCCAACGCATGAATGCCATCTCCGCCCGGCGGTACGCCCGGATGCTGACCCGCCCGATCCGCCGGTCGTAGAAGCGGGCGGCAAGCTCCAGGCGCCGGGCGGGATCGTCTCGGACGGCAGCCACCATCGCGGCGGCCTCTTCCTCAGCGGTCGCAGTCATCCTGCCCGCCGCTCACGCCTGGCCGGGCACCTCGACTCTTGCCCACCGCCCTACGGTAGAAAAAGACATCAGCCACCTCCGCACCATACGCCCGGCACCCGGGTGGGCGAACACCCAGCCGTTGGAGCCGACCGGCGCGAGCTGACCTCAGTCAGATCCGGTTCATGAGCACGGTGTTTCCTCAGTCGCGGTGACTGAGAAAACACCGTGATCATGGAAAGGCAGGCCAGGGAAACGGGGGATGACGCGGCGCGCCGTCAATTCAGCGGCTGCCGTGGCGGGCGGTCAGTTCAGCGGCTGCCGTGGCGGGCGGTCAGTTCAGCGCCAGCACGCTGGCGGCCGCCTCGTGCCTGGAACGGACCGGCTTGCGCATGACGAACTGGTCCAGGGGGGCGTACACGCTCGACCCGGCCGCGGCGCCGTAGTGAGTGACCGTGATCGACGTCGTCCCGCCCGGCTCGGCGGGAACCACGTCGAACGAGGCGAAGCCGTAGGGCGTGGCGAGGTCCCGGTAGGCCGACCACGGCGCGGGCTCCGTGGTGATGACCGACGCGTGCTGGCTCTGCGGGCTCCCGGGGCCCACGCCCACGATGAGGACCCCGTCGTGCGGCATGTCGAAAGCGGTCAGCGGGGTGGGCGCCGAGTGGCCGCCGCCGCCGATGATCATGTGGACGAAGCCGTCACGGGTGTCGATCTCGGCCGCGTTGCTGCCCTGCGGTGCCGGGGTGAGCAGGGTGCTGCCCGGCAGGACGCCGCGGACCGGGAAGGTGCGCTCGAAGTGATGCTCGTGCCCGGAGACCACAAGGTCCACGCCGTAGCGGTCGAACAGCGGGACGATCTCCTGCCTGATCCCGAGGTCCGCGCCGTTGAAGTGCGCCGACGACATCGCCACCTGGTGCATGCAGACCACGATCCAGTCGATGCCGGCCGTCTCCCGCGCCGCGGCAAGTTCGCGTTCCAGCCATTCGCGCTGCAGGCCCTGACTGTAGCCGCGGATGTAGGGGTCGTAACCGGCCGCCTGGTAGCCGGGCACATGATCGCGGCGATAGCCGCTGAACGCGCCATCCTGGAGGCACACGTCGTCGTTGTTGAGCGACACGACCCGGATCGATCCCACGGTGAACGCATACCAGTTGCCCTGGAAGTCTTCCGACCCGTTATCCGGCAGCTCAAACCTGGTCTGGTAGGAGCGGTATCCCTGCGGCCCGTTGCCGACCTCGTTCTCGTGGTTGCCGGCCGCGGGCATCCACGGCCGGTATCGCGCCGACCGCATGTTGTTGGTGAAGAACGACGTCCAGGTCTGCACCGGCACGTCGCTCACATTGGCATAGCACAGGTCGCCGTTCAGCAGGTGGAACAGGGGATCGAGCGCATCGACCGCGTCCACGATGTACCCCGCGTTCGCGGTGGCCGGGCCGAGCCCGAGGCCGATCTTGGCCGGGATGGACTGGTCGCCGAAGCTGGTGAAACGAAAGCCCTTCGAGCGGCCATGGGGCCCGGTGCGGAAGGTACCCGGCACCGGCGGCGCGCCGTCGTGCAGTACCTCATAGACGAACGCGGTGTCAGGTTCGAGGTGTCCGAGCCGCGCGTGGTAGGTGTACACCGTCTCGCCACTCAGCGCCTCGGTGTAGACGCGCTCCTCGGCCCGCACGTTGTGGCCGAAGCCGCCGCCGGCCCGGCCTACCCGCAGCCGTGGCCTGGCCACCCGGGCCGGTGCCGCCCAGGAGACCGCGATCTGCGTGGCGGCGTCGGCACCAAACTGGAGGTGGACCTGCTCAGGCGGCGGTGCGCCGGCCACGTCCGGCCGGCGGACCAGGGCTGGCGCGGTGCGCGTCCCGGTCGTGGCCGGTGCGTTCCGCGCGCCGAGCAGCAGGGGCGCCGTGGCGACCAGCCCGCCCGACACCAGAATCTGCCGGCGTGACACCCCCGGCGCGTCGCTGGCGGCACCCGGCACGTTGTTGGCGGCACCCGGTCCGTCGCTGGTGACACCCGGTCCGTCGCTGGTGGCACGCGGTCCGTCGGTCACGGCAGCCCTCCCAGGTGACGCGCTCACATGACGAGGGGCCGCTCGGGGCCCCACATCCCCATCGTCCAGCTACCCGCCTCCACGGGGGTTCACGCCGGGTGAACATGTCTGGTCGTGATCGTGAAGCTTGGCCCGGGCGGGTCCCGGCCACCGCAGCGGCCGGGACCCCGCGTCGTACTGGGTTGACCGGTCAGCCGTGGCTGAGGACGAGCGCCTGATCAGCGCTGTTGATGCCGACAGCCCACTCGTTCGCTGCGCCGGATCACGGCTGCGCCCCCGGCTCAGGTTCAGCCATGGCATCCCACGGAGTTTGATCAGCCGCGCCCGACCTGCCCGGCCAGCCGGGCGAGCAGCGATCTGCGCCACTCCTCGGTCTGCCGGACCTGGTTGAACGTAAACAGGTGCAGGCCTTCCACGGCCGAGGCGGGGGCGGCGAGCGTGGCCCCGGTGCGGTCAAGCAACCGGTCCGGGCGGTACCCGCCGGGGGTGCCGAGGCGCAGGAACCACTCGGTGTGCCCGGCCAGGAACCTGGCCGATTCCGCGACCCCGGCCCGCGCGGCCATCCGCATCAGCCGGGCCCGGTCCACCGGCCCGGCCAGGCCCACGAACAGCGGCAGCGTCACTCCCCGCGCGCGGATCCGGCCGATCCAGCGGCGCAGTACGGCCGGGTCGAAGCACAGGTTGCTCACGATGTAGGCGGCGTGGTGGCGCTTGTCCCACATCGCCTGGATGGTGATGTCGTCGTCGATCCGCGGGTGGCTCTCCGGGTACCCGGTGATCCCGACCCGCGCGAACGGGCGGCCCATCTCGGCGAGCTGCTCGATCAGCGACAGCGCATTGTCGAAGAGCCCGGCCGGCGGGTCCGCGTCCCCGGCGGGAACGAACACGTCGTCAACCCCGCAAGCCAATAGCCGCCCAACGATCTCCGTCAGGTGGCTGTCGTCGGTGACCAGCCGGGCCGACACGTGCGGGACCACCCGGTAGCCCCGGGCGGCCAGCCGCTCCGTCAGGTCCAGCGTCGCGTCGAGGCCCCGGGCCGGCGAGGCGGTCACCGTCACCGTCATGCCGGCGGGCACCCACTCGGCCACGGCGTCCTCGACCCCACCGGCCGGGAAGACCTCGTAGCGCGGGCGGGAAAGCAGCGGCGCCACCCTCGCCAGGCCGCTACCCGGCAGCTTCCCCGTCAGCAGGCCCCTGCCAGTCAAACCCAGGCGCGTCATCGCCATCACCCGCCGCCTTCGGCGACCAGCCGTTCCAGCTCGCGTTCCAGTCCCCCGGTGCCGGTGTCGATGACCGTGAGGGGGAGGCCGAACATCGCGGCCACGTCCGCCGCCGCCGCCTCCAGGTCGGCGCTGCGGCTCTGCGCCAGCCAGACCACCCGCCGGTAGTGGCCGAAGTAGTCCGCCCACAGCTCGGGGCGGCGGTCCAGGCCCAGCTCGGCCACGACCGACCGCTGGAAACCGCGCACCAGGAAGTCGGTAAGCACATACGTGCCGGGTTCGGCGTCGAACAGGGCCCGCAGCCGGTCCGGGCCCGCCAGCACGTCATAACAGTGCAGCCCGCCCATCCGCCGCAGGCCGAGCCGCGAGCACAGCTCATCGAGCGCCCCGTAGGTCCCGCAGTCCGAGTACGCCAGTGCGACCCGCAAGCCGCGGGCTTGAGCCGCCCGCGCCATTCGTTCAGCGGAAGGGGTTATCTGGCCTGGGCGGTTGTGCAGCAGCGAGGGCATGAAGTGCAGCTCCACCGCCCACCCCCGGCGAGCCACGATCTCGCGGACGTGACTGCCGAGAGCGCCGCAGGCGATCACCGCGATGTCAGGGCGGGAACGCGAGCTGGTCGACGAAGCGGTCGTTGAAGTCGGCGCGGTCGGAGAGCTCGACATACCTCACCTCCTCCAGCAGCGCCAGGCCGCCGGCCCGCTCGCGCACGCTCAGCAGCGCCATCTTGGCCCCCTCGCCGGCCACGTTCCCCGCGCTCACCACCCGCATCACCGGCAGCGACGGCACCAGGCCAATCCGGATCGCGTTGGCCGGGGAAAGATAGCTTCCGAACGATCCGGCCAGCAGCACCTGCTGGATATCGCCCGGGGCCAGCCCCGCTTCCTCGCACAGGATGCGCCAGCCGGTGGCGATGGCCGCCTTGGCGAACTGAAGTTCGCGCACGTCCCGCTGGGACAGGTAGATGGAGTGGGACACGTCGCCTGGCTCGCCGAGCCAGTGCAGCACGAAGACCCGTTCCTCGCCGAGCTTGGTCAGCCGGGCCGCGAGCCCGGGCGCCAGCACCGCGGCGTGATCCTCGGGGACGAGCCGGCCCGAGCTGTCCAGCAGCTCCAGCCGGACCAGCGAGGTGACCGCGTCGACCAGGCCGGAGCCGCACAGCCCGGCGGGCTCCGCGTCGCCGATGACCTTCAGCTCGATCGTCTCGGGGGTCATCGAGACCACCTCGATGGCCCCGTCGGCGGCCCGCATCCCGCACCGGATCGCCGCCCCCTCGAAGGCCGGGCCGGCCGGCGCCGCCGTGGCCAGCAGCCAGTCCCGGTTGCCCAGCACGATCTCGCAGTTGGTGCCGATGTCCACGAACAGCCGGGTGCGGGAGTCGCGGTCCATCCCGGAGGCGAGCAGGCCCGCGGTGATGTCGCCGCCCGCGTAGGCGCCGAACGCGGGGAAGACCACGGCGCGGGCCCGCGGGTGCGCCCCGATGCCCAGGTCGGCGGCGAGCACTTCGGGCAGCAGCCGGGTGGACATGATGAACGGCGCGACGCCGAGCGGCTCAGGGTCGATGCCGAGGGCGATGTGCGTCATGGTGGCGTTGCCGGCCACCGCCACCTCGTAGACCTCACGCGGATCCACCTCGCCCTGCTCGCACACGGACCGGGCCAGCCCGGCGAGTGTCTCGTGCGCCAGCCCGCTCAGCCGACCGAGCGCGGCCGGGTCCATCATGACCGCGCTGATCCGGGTGATCACGTCGGCGCCGAACGGCTGCTGCATGTTGAGCATGGAATCGACGGCGACCGGCGTCCCGGTCGACAGGTCGAGGAGGGTGGCGACGACCGTGGTGGTGCCGAGGTCGAAGGCGATGCCGAACAGGCGGCCGGACGTGTCACCGGGTTCCACGTCGATCAGCACGTCGTCCACGATGACCGCGGTGACCTTGTAGTCAGCGGCGCGCAGCACCCGGCCCACCGACCTGAGCGCGTGCAGGTCGACCCGCAGTTCCAGGTCATCGATCCGGGCCAGTACCCGTTCCATGTCGGTCATCTGGTCGCTCAGCGACGGCTCGTCCAGTTCCAGGTAGCGCTTCTGCACCGCTGGCCGCAGGATCACCTGCCTGCCCACCCCGACGGTGGCCGCCTTGGGCCGGGTGACCAGCGGGGGCACCTCCACCCGGGCGTCGGCCTCGGCCAGCACGCGGCAGGCGAGCCGCCACCCGCCGCGCAGCTCGCCGGGGGTGAACGCGCGGACGTCCAGCGGGGTCACCGGCACCGTCCCGTCGATCACCCTGATCTTGCATTTCTTGCACGTGCCGTGCCCGCCACAGGTTGAGTCGATGGCGATGCCGTTCCAGCTCGCCGCGTCGAACAGCGTCACTCCTGAGGGGACCCGCACCCGCCTTCCGTTTGGCTCAAAAACCAGGTCTATCCGGGTGGAGGCGGCCTCGTCCGGGCCGGTACCGTCCGGGCCGGGGGCCACCTGCGCGCTGCTGGGGCTCGTCATGCGCCAGCCTGGGCCTGCTGGGCTGGTGCCTGCTGGGCTGGTGCCTGCTGGGCCTGTCCTTGGGCGGCCTGGGCCTGCTGGGCCTGGGCCTGGGCGGCGGCTTGGGCGGCCCGGTGCGCGGCGATCCACGACGCGCCCCAGGGGTCGCGGTCCAGCAGCAGGTCGGCGGCCTTGACGGCGCGGACGATCTGCGGCGACCGGGCGTCCAGGATGGCGCTGGTCAGGCCGTTGCTGATGGCGATGGGCAGGAAGGCAGCGCCGATCGCGTGCCGCTCCGGCATGCCGAAAGACACGTTGGACGCGCCGAGCGTCATGTTCACCCCGAACTCCGCGGCGAGCAGCGCGATCGTCTCCAGGGTCTTGACCACCAGCGAGGTGTCGGCGCCGATCGGCATGGCCAGCGGGTCGATCAGGATGTCCTCGGCCGGGATGCCGAACCGGCCGGTGGCGACCTCGATGACCTTGCGGGCCAGTTCCAGGCGGCGGCGGGGGTCCTCGGGGATCTCCTCCTCGTCGTTGGGCAGCGCGATCACCGCGGCGCCGTACTTCTTGACGATCGGCAGGATGGCCTCAAGCCGCTCGTCCTCGGCGGTGACCGAGTTGACCAGCGCCTTGCCCTGGTAGGCGGCCAGGCCGGCGTCGAGCACCTCGACGATCGAGGAGTCGATGCACAGCGGCAGGTCGGTGAGGCGCTGGATGAGCGTGACCGCCTGCACCATCAGCCCGGCCTCGTCCACCAGCGGGGCGCCCATGTTGACGTCCAGGACCATCGCGCCGCCGGCCACCTGCTGCGCCACGTCGATCTCGATGCGGGACAGGTCACCGCGTCGCAACTGCTCCTGGAAGATCGTGCGGCCAGTGGGGTTGATCCGCTCCCCGATCACGCAGAACGGCTGGTCCGGGCCGATCACGACCTCACGGCTGGCGGACCTCAGGACGGTGTGCACGGGAGGCCTCCGCTGCTGTGGCCGGCGTCGTCAGGCCGGCGCTGTCCGGGTGGGCGCCGACTGGGTGGGCGCTGTCCGGGTCGGCGCCGTCTAGGTGGGCGCCTCCGATCCGGTGAATGTGGCATCGTGCGGGTTATAACCCAGGCCATGTCACATTCATCGGCTTCATCGGTGGCCGGGGAGTGATCCACGGGATGCCAGTCAGGCCGATGCCACGGCGGCGCGGCGTCGCTTGATGAGTTCCTTGGCCCGGACGACCGCGGCCGACGCGTCGGCCGCGTACCCGTCGGCGCCGACCACGTCGGCGTACTCCTGGGTCACCGGGGCACCGCCGACCATGACGATGACCTGGTCGCGCAGCCCCGTCTTCTCCAGCGCGTTCATGTTTGCCTTGAACATGGGCATCGTCGTGGTGAGGAAGGCGGAGAAGCCGACGACGTCGGGCTTGTGCTCCCTGATCGCGTCGATGAACTTCTCCGGGGAGACCTGCACGCCGAGGTCGATGACCTGGAAGCCGGCGCCCTCGAACATGATGTTGACCAGGTTCTTGCCGATGTCGTGGACGTCGCCCTTGACGGTGCCCATCACGATGGTGCCGATGGACTCGGCGCCGGTCTCGGCGAGCAGCGGCCGGAGCACCTCCAGGGCGCCGGCCATGGCCTTCCCGGCGATCAGCATCTCGGGGACGAAGAAGTCGCCGCGCTCGAAGCGGGCGCCGACCTCTTCCAGCGACGGGATCAGGGCGTCGTAGAGGAGTGTCTCGGGACCCAGTCCCATCCCCAGCCCGGCGTTGGTCAGTTCCAGCACCGCGGGAGCGTTGCCCACCAGGGTGAAGTCATATAGCTGGCGGAGGAGTTCGTCGGGTGTCACGCGGCACCTTCTTCCGTGCTCTGGCTTTTAGTGCGCCGGTTCTTTCCGTGCTCTGGCTTTCAGCGCGCTGGCCGGTGTCTCTGGGACCCCTGGCCGGTGCCCCAGGGCCGCGGACAACGCGGCTGCCTGCGCCGCGCACTCCGCCGCGACGCCGGCTATCCGGGCGGGGGTGAGCCGGGTGGCCGGGGCGGACACCGACAGCGCGGCCACGACCGTGCCGCCGTCGCGGCGGACCGGCGCGGCGACGGCGACCAGCCCGGGCTCGAGTTCCTCGTCGGTGATGGCGTAACCGCGCCGGCGTACCTCGGCCAGGTGGGCGTCCAGGTCGGCCCGGCTGGTGATGGTCCTGGCAGTGCGGCATTCCAGGCGGCCCGGCGGCATCTCGACGGCGCCGTAGGCGAGCAGCACCTTGCCGAGCGCCGCGCAGTGCAGCGGCACCGGGCGGCCGAGCCAGTTGGTCCCGCCGATCAGGTACGTGCAGTCCACCTGGGCGATCTGCTCGACCATGCCGTCGCGCTCCACACCGAGGTTCACGGTCTCGCCGGTGGCCTCGCCGAGCCGGTCGAGATAGGGCTGGGCGACATCGACCAGTCCTGCCTCGGCCCCGCCCCGCCAGGCGTACCGGACGAACACCTCGCCGGGCCGGAACCGGCCCGCGCCGTCGCGGCGCACCAGGCCGCCCCGCTCCAGCGCGAGCAGCAGCCGCGATGTGGTGCTCTTGGCCAGCCCGGTGGCGGCCGCCAGTTCGGTGAAGGTCACCGAGCCGGGGGAGTGCACGACCTCAGTGAGCAGCCGTGCCGCCCGGTCGACCGCCTGCGTTCCGGTGGGACTGGTCACCACGCGCGACCTCTCTTGACCACGGGAGTTCCATGTTACGGAACTCTGTTCTACGATGTGATCCTACGTTCGGGGTGTTTGGACGGTCAAGGCGGGCATGTCGTCAAGCACGGGCATGTCCGAGCACGGGCCTGTCCAAAGCACCGGGCCTGTCCAAAGCACCGGGCCTGTCCAAGCACCGGGCCTAAGCACCGGCTCAAACCGGCTGGCCCGGCCCGGCTGGAACGCGAGGTGGCGATGTTCCGCAACACGATGCCGCGGTACGAGATCCTGTCTCCCGACGCCATCAATGTCCTGGACCAGGGGTGGCGCCGCATCGTCTCGGAGATCGGCGTGCAATTCGCCAAGCCCGAGGCGGTGGAACTGTTCCGCCAGGCCGGCCAGAAGGTCGATGGCGAAGTGGTCTTCCTCGACCCGGACTTCGTGCTTGAGCAGGTGGCGCAGGCGCCACGGGAATTCGACGTCCAGGCCCGCAACCCGGCGAACACTGTGCACATCGGCGGAGACCAGATGGTCTTCAGCGGCGTATACGGGTCGCCCTTCGTACGGGAGGGCGATGTCCGGCGGGACGCCACCATGGAGGACTTCCGGCGGCTGACCAAGCTGGCCCAGTCGTTTCCTGAGCTCGACTCGGCAGGCGGAGTGATCTGCGAGCCGAACGACGCGCCGCTCGACTCCCGTCATCTCGACATGATCTATGCACTGCAGACGCTGACCGACAAGATCTACATGGGCAACGTGGTCTCGGGGCCCAACGCCGCGGACACGATCCGGATGACCGAGATCCTGTTCGGCGGGCGTGCGAACATCGAGGCGACCCCGGCGACGATCTCGCTGATCAACTGCAATTCCCCGTTGCGCTGGGATGACCGGATGCTGGATGCGCAGTTCGAGTACTGCGCGGCCAACCAGCCGGTGGTGACGACGCCCTTCCTGCTGATGGGCGCGATGTCACCGGTGACGATCCCGGCCGCGCTGGTGCAGCAGCTGGCCGAGGCGCTGTCCGGCATCGCGCTGGCCCAGCTGATCCGCCCCGGCTGTCCCGTGATCTTCGGCTCGTTCCTGTCCAACATCGACATGCAGTCCGGCTCGCCTAGCTTCGGCACCCCCGAGTCCGCCATCGGCCTGCTTTGCACGGGCCAGCTGGCCAGGCATTTTGGCCTGCCGTTCCGCACCGGCGGTGGCTTGAATTCGAGCCAGACCGCTGACGCGCAGGCGGCCTACGAAGCCCTGATGACGCTGCTGCCCACGTTCCTGGCCGGCACCAACTTCGTGATGCACGCGGCCGGGTGGCTGGAGGGCGGCCTGGTGAGCTGCTACGAGAAGTTCATCATCGACGTGGAACTGCTCCGGATGCTCCGTGTCGAGTTCACGCCGCTGGAGATCGACGAGGCCTCACTCGCCTTCGGTGCCCACGAGGAGGTTGGCCACGGCGGCCACTTCCTTGGCGCCCAGCACACGATGGAACGCTTCCGCGAGTGCTTCTACCGGCCGCTGCTGTCCTCCACCTCGAACTACGAGCGCTGGCTGCGGATGGGCGGCAAGGACACCGCGGCCCGGGCGGGCGAGATCTATGCCAAGAAGCTTGAGGAGTACGAGCAGCCCCCGCTCGACGACGCGATCCGCGCTGAACTCGAGGATTACGTGACCCGCCGCCGCGCCGAGCTAGGCGACTAGCCCGTTCCCGCGTCCACTAGCCCGTTCCCGCGTCCACTAGCCTGTCCCCGCGTCCACTGGCCCGTTCCCGCGTCCACTGGCCCGTCCCCGTGTCCACTGGCCCGCGTCTACCTGTGTGACTGCGCGATGTGCGCCGTGGGCGCGGGCCAGACACCAAGCGGACAGATGCGCTGACAGTTGCACTGAAGCTTGCGAGATACGTCAGCTGACCGATGTCTCGCCGGGCGGCGCGCGCAATTGTCTTATATGGCACGCCGGTCCCCAGACAGGCCGCTAACCGCGTGCAGGGGTCAGCGGCCTGGTCGGCCCCCCCTGCCTGGGGACCGGCTGCCTACGTGCTCCGCGCTTGTTGTAGTTGCCTGAACGCATTTCCCGCCTGCCGCAGTCGCGCCGAAGCCCTCAGGCTGTTCCAGGTGGCGTTCGATATCAGGCCGATGCTCCGCTGACAGCAGCCGCGTTCACCCGAGGTCTCGTGCTCACGCGGCTGCGGTGAGGCGAACCCGGCGCCGGACACGTCCAGCACCCTCATCCCGCGCACCTGCCAGCCCGGGGGACAACCCCCGGACCCCCGCGCATACCCCACCTCCGTGGGAGAAGCCCGCGTCCGTGCCGTGTGACGGGTCGTCCCCGCGCTGCCTACGTGAAGGGGAATGCCGCGCCGGGAGCCTCCGCAGAAAAATCCCGAAAAGTTGTTGGCTCTCCGGGGGCCCGGGACTCCTACCTGTGTCACGACGGCAACCGGCACACCTCGCATACAACGACCGGGGGCCGCGGGAGGGATCGGCAATGAACAGGCTCGCCCGGGCATCGGGGATCGCGGTCAGTGGGCTGACCGCAGCCACCGCGACCGCCTTGCTGCTGGTGCCAGGTCACGCCCGGCTTGAATATCCCGGCAACACCAACGGAACGGCCGACGGCGTGGCCACCTCGCCCGCCCTGGGACCCGTGGGGGGCGGGTCCCGGGGCGGGTCATATGCGGGTCGGCACGCGCATGGGCTGACGGTGAACGGCAGCGCCAGCCCGTCCGGGCTGTCCGGCACCGGGGATGGACCGGCCGGGGCCGGGTCCAGGGGCGGTCATCACGCGCTCTCGGGGTGGCTCAGGCCGGCGCTTCCCCCGCTCTCTTCGCAGTTGCCCGTGGTCACCTCGGTGCCTGGCCCCGCTGGCACGATCGGCGATCCGGGCGCGCACTGCCTGCGGGGGTACGTGTGGCGGCAGGCATACGCGGGCGACTACGTGTGCGTCACCCCGGCTAGCCGCACCCAGGCCGTCATCGACAATGCCGCGGCGGCCGACCGTATCGCCAGCGGGGGCGGTGTTTTCGGCGCGCACCCCTGCCAGCAGAGCTACGTGTGGCGCCAGGTTGTCCCGGCCGACTACGTGTGTGTCACCCCGGGTACCCGCACCCAGGCTGTCGCCGACAACGCCCAGGCCAATAACCGTGTCGCGCTGCTGAGCCTGTGGCTCAGTGACTGGACGCCACCGGCCCAGCCGTCGCAGGAGAAGTGCTCAGGAGGGGTCTGCACAACCACCGAGGGCCGGTCGGACGGCCCGAAGTTCCAGATCAACGGAGATCATTTCAACTTCGGCCCGGTTGTGCTCCAGATCCGCCGCAATGACGGGACCGTGCTCTGGTCCACGACAGTTACCGCCACCTCCTACCCAGGTTTTGCCGGGGGCGCATTGTATGCGCGGACGCCTATTGGTGATTGCTCCGGCGTTCCCGGAACCGTCAAGAACGACTACGTCATCGCCTATGACACGGTCGCCCGCCACTGGTCGAACGCGATCCAACTCGACTCTGACTGCGGCTCCCAATGACCATCTCGAAACGGGGGACGGTACCGGCGGCGCCTAGCGCCGTCGGTGCCGCCTATACAACCGCGAAACCGAATAGACGCCGTCACCGGACACATTCTCATGGAGGACACGATGCAGTCGCTTACCCGTCGCCTGCGCGGGCGGCCGGGTGCCCCGGTCGCTGTCGGATTCGGCCTGCTCACCGTGTGCGCCTGCGACGCGAACCGGTCCGCCGCGATCCCGGCGCACCGGGCGAGCACCGTATCGGTCAAGTTCGCTGACCACTACGCGGGCCCGTTCTACCAGGTCACCTCCGGTGTCGACGGGCTGGTGACCGCGAACCAGGTCTTCGAGCCTTGATCGGGCCGGGAGGCACGAGCGCCATGTTCGGCCGGATTATTGCGCCGTCCTCTGTCCTAAAACACCCTGGAAGCCCTACCGTATGCGCATGTATGACCGCGAGATTGTGGCCGCCATTGTCGAAGGCGACCCGGCCGGCCTTGCGGCGGCTTACGACCAGTACGCCCGGGGGCTGCACGCGTACTGCCGGACCATGCTCAGTGAGCCCGCCGACGCGGCGGACGCTGTGCAGGATACCTTCGTCATCGCCTCATCCAAGGTGGGGGGGCTGCGCGAGCCCGAGCGGCTGCGGCCATGGCTGTATGCCGTGGCCCGCAACGAATGCCACCGTCGGCTGCGGGCCAAGACCTCGTCCGCGCCGCTCGATGAGGCGGCCGAGATGATGGACTACACCGAGGATGTCGGCGTCGACGCCGAGCGGGCCGAACTCCGCGCCCTCGTGTGGGCCGCGCTCTCCGGGCTGAACTCCGGCGAGCGAGAGATCATCGAGCTGAACTTGCGCCATGAACTCGACGGCGCCGACCTCGCGGACGCCCTTGGCGTGCCGCGTAACCAGGCGCACGCGCTGGCCTCGCGGGCCCGTTCCCAGTTCGAGACGTCACTGGGCGTCCTGCTGGTAGCCCGCTCCGGGCGTGAGTTCTGCATGGATCTCGCCAACATCCTGGAGGGCTGGGACGGCGAACTGACGGTCCTGATACGCAAGCGGGTCAACCGGCACATCGACCGTTGCGAGGTTTGCGGCGAGCGTAAACGCCGCGAGCTCAGCCCCGCGATGCTGCTCAGCCTGCTTCCGGTGGCCATGCTCCCGGCCAACCTGCGGGACCAGATCTTCCGCCTCGTCGCCGATGTCTCGCCGGGCGCGGCCACCTACCGCGCCCGGGTGGCGCACCGGGCGGAGCCGTTCGGCGCCAGTGGTTTCCCGCAGCCGGTCAGCACGCCGTCAGCGGCACGCTGGCAGGGCAACTACGCGCTGGCCGCCGTGGCCGTGGTCGCGGCCCTGGCCCTGCTCGGCGGCGGCGGCGTGTTCTTCACTGACTTCGTCACGCACGGCGGGTCGCCGGCCGCGGCCGGGACGCCCGCTCAGCCTGGATCGACGGGCTCCAGCGGACCTGGCGCACTCGTTGTCACCCCTTCGGCGTCGCCCCTAAAGACATCACACAAGCCGTCGCCCACTCCGACACCCGGCCTCCCGGCGCCGCTTCTGACCGCACCGATCCCGGCCGTGCAGCCCCCGCCCCCGGCCCCCATCGTGCACCCGTCCACGCCCCACTCGACCAAACCCCCGCCACCGCCGCCGCCGACGCCGCCGCCGACAACCTCGCCACCAACAACCCCGCCAGCCCAGGGCAAACTGACGCCGTCCGCGACACAGGTGGTGCTATCGCCAGTTGTGGGCGCGGCGGCTCAGCAGTGGGCTGGGACCTTCCAGTTGACCGCCACGGGCGGCCCGGTTGACACCTACAGCGTCTCGGTTCCCAGCACCTTGGCTTCAAACATGACGGTCACTTTGTCGACGACGGCGCCGCTTGCAGTTGGTCAGGTTGTCACAGTGACAGTCACCGCGAACGCTGCTGGTCTCGTTGGGGCGCTCACGGTGAACCCGGGCAATATCCCCATCACCATCGCGTATCAGACACCTACGTAGCGGCGCTGGAACCCCTGACCGCGGGGACCGGCCCAGGCCAGGCCCGGCCTCGGCCGTGTTCCGTGCACCCCGCCAGGCCGGTTAAGCCGCCAACCGCGGCACCGCGGTACCCGTGGTGGCGCCCGGCCCGTGGTTTGACGGATCGATAAGGCAATTGCGCCACGCAATTGACTGAACGCTGTTCTATTGAAACCTGTTCTAGCGTGAGCGCGCACAAACTGGCCGGCTTATTTCGCAGTCCCCCTGTCGTAAAACCCCATAATCGTCCTACCGTAGGCCTATGCGCGACCGCGAGATCGTGGCTGCGATCGTGAAAGGCGATCCGGCCGGCCTGGCCGCGGCTTACGACCAGTATGCCCAGGGCCTGTACGACTACTGCCGGTCCCTGCTCGGCGAGCCTGCTGACGCGGCGGACGCTGTCCAGGACACTTTCATCGTCGCCTCCGCCAAGGTGTCGGGGCTGCGCGAACCCGACCGCCTCCGGGCGTGGCTGTACGCGGTGGCCCGCAGCGAGTGCCATCGCCGGCTTCGCGCACGGGCCCGTGTCTCGTCGGCGCCGCTCGACGAGGCGGCCGAGACAGCCAGCGATGCGGAGGATCCTGAGGCCGACGCCGAGCACGCGGAACTGCGCAACCTGGTGCGGGCGGCACTCGCCGGGCTGAATCCCGGCGAGCGCGAGATCATCGAGCTGAACCTGCGCTACGGGCTGGCCGGTGCCGACCTCGCGGACGCCCTCGGCGTGTCCCGTAACCAGGCGCACGCCCTGGCCTCGCGGGCACGTTCGCAGTTCGAGACGTCGCTCGGGGTACTGCTGGTGGCCCGCTCCGGGCGTGAGTTCTGCCCAGATCTGGCTGGCCTCCTGGAGGGCTGGGACGGGCAGTTGACCGTGCTGCTGCGCAAGCGGGTGAACCGGCACATCGAGCGCTGTGACGTGTGCGGCGCCCGCAGGCGCCGCGAGCTCAGCCCGGCGATGCTGCTCGGCCTGCTGCCCGTGGCCCTGCTTCCGGCGAGCCTCCGGGAACAGGTCGCCCACCTCGTCGCCGACACCACGCAAGGCTCGCTCGCCTACCGCGCGAGAGTCGGGCACCGCGCCGGGACCTTCGCCAATTCAGGGTTCCCACCGCAGGTCAGCCCGGTGCACCTGCCGCGCTGGCGGGGCAATTTCGTGCGGGGAGCCGGGGCCACGGCCGCTGCCGGCGCGCTGCTCGGCGGCACCCTGCTCTTCCTGCCGCACCACACCGGGCCGGCGACGGCCGCCGGCCCGCAGCCCGGGTCGTCCGGCTCGGTCGGGGTGGGGCCGCACGCCTCCGCGTCCGGGTCCGCGTCCAAGTCCAGGTCCAGAACCGGGTCCGGACCTGGGTCCGGGTCCAGGTCCAGGTCCGCGTCGGGCACGTCGGCCGGCGCACCAGGCTCAGGGCCGCAGCCGCGGTCACGGCTTGTCGCCGTCTCGGCTTATCCAGCCCCGAACCTGGCCCTGACGAGCCCGGCGGCGCCTCCGGTCGTCTCGGCCCCGGCACCCAGCGCGCCCGCCCCCCAGCGCCAGCCGTCCCAGCAGCCGCCGCCCCCACCGCCCCCGCCGGGCACGCTGCTATGTTCGCCGACGCTGATCCAGGTGGGCCAGGCGATCACGCTGACCGCCCAGGGCGGCCCGGTCAACTACAGCATCAGCGTCCCCGTGCTCCTCACGGTGAGTTCATCCTCCGGCTCGCTGAAGGCCGGGCAGAGCGTGAACGTGACGGTGAGCCTCGCCCCGGGCCACTTGCTAAGCGGCAACGTGACCCTGACTGTCTATCCCGGCCCGACCACGGTCATCGTCGTTCCGCTGGGGCTCTGATCCGCAGCAGGAGGGCCCAGACCACTGCCTACCGGCCCGCCTCCGCGCGTAGCTGAGCGGCGGCGGCGGTCATCGCGGCGAGCTTGCCGAAGGCCACATCGCGCGGCAGGTACTTCATCCCGCAGTCCGGCGCGAGCACCAGGCGCTCCGGCGGCACGTACGGCAGGGCCCGCCGGACCCTCGCGATCACCTGATCGGGGGTCTCCACCGTCAGATCGTCCAGGTTGAGCACGCCCAGGATGATGGTCTTGCCGGCCAGCGCGGCCAGCACGCTGCAGTCCAGGCCGGACTGCGCGGTCTCGATCGATATCAGATCACAGCTGCACCCGGCCAGTTCGGGCAGGAACGAGTAGCCGTCCGGGCGGTCGTGGATGATCGCCGCGTAGCCGAAGCACAGATGCACCGCGGTCGTCCCGGTCACCCCGTCCAGCGCCCGGTTGATGACGGCCACACCGTAACGCCGTGCCTCGTCCGGCCGCGCCTGCAGGTAAGGCTCGTCGAGTTGCACGATGTCCGCCCCGGCCGCGAAGAGATCCCGGACTTCCTCGTTAACAGCCTCCGCATAGCCGAACGCAAGTTCCTCCGTACTCCCATAGAAGTCGTTCTGCGCCTGCTGGGCCATCGTGAACGGCCCCGGCACAGTGATCTTGATAGTCCGGCTGGTGTTGGCGCGCAGGAAGGCCACATCCGCCACCTCGATCGGGTGGCGCCGCCGGATCGGCCCGGTCACCCGCGGCACCGGGTTCGGGTGGCCGCTGCGGTCAAGCGCCGTGCCCGGGTTGTCGATGTCGACGCCGTCCAGCGCGGTCGCGAACCTGTTGGAGTAGCTTTCCCGGCGGATCTCGCCGTCGGTCACGATGTCCAGGCCGGCCAGTTCCTGGGCCCGGATGGCGAGCACGGTCGCGTCCGCCTGCGCCTCGTCCAGGTGATCGGGCGGGACCCGCCACAGTTCGGCGGCCCGGACGCGCGGCGGGAAGCGCTGCCGCAGCCGCCCGCGGTCGATCAGCCAGTCCGGCTGCGGATAGCTGCCAACCAGTGAGGTAGGGAAGAGCATGCAGAAACGATGCCAGACCGGCGGCGTCGGCGCACCCCCCGTGAGCACGGGAATGCACCGTTATGCCACCGCTGGCCTGCTTGTGACCTGGGTGCTGACGTGTCGCCTGGTCACGCTCAGCGGGCCGAGCCCGGACAATGCCCGCGTGACCTGGTCGGCCAGCCGGGGGCTGGCCGAGGTCGACTCCGCCAGCCCGATCGCGGACGTGCCCGCCAGCCAAGAAGGGAGAATCTCGGTGACGTCCGCGACGACGTGCGCCTTGGCGTGGCAGGACCGGGCGAGCCCGGTCAGGTATCGGGTGTCCGCATCGTCCTCGGTGCCGAGCACCAGGACGACGTCGCAGGAGGTAGCGACGGTGCGAATGGTTTCCGTTCGGTCGGAGGGGGCGTAACAGAAGGTGTCGGGGTCCGGGCCGCGGGCGGCCGGGAACCGGGACCGCAGCGCCGCGGCCACCGACGTGGTGTCCTCGACAGGAATGCCGGGCAGCGGCAGGTAAGAGACGTGCCGGGGATCGGCGGCGCTGACTGCCCCCGCGCTGGCCGGGCTGCCTGCGATGATAGAGCGGCCGGGTGCCTGGCCGAGTATTCCTGGGACCACCGGATGGCCGGCCTGGCCGATGAGCACAACCTGGTCGCCACGATCGGCGAACCGCTTCACTTCCGCCTGCGCGGCCGCGACCAGCGGGCAGGTCGCATCGATGACGTCCAACGCGCGCGCGGTGGCCTGGTCCAGCACATCCGGCGCGGCACCGTGCGCGGGGATCAGCACCGTTGCTTCGTTAGGTATCTCATGGAGGGAGGTGGCGAATACGGCGCCCTCCTTCTCAAGCTCGGCGCGCACCTGAGGGCTCACGGCGAGGTGCCCGTAGACGTATACCGTCCCGGTGCCGGCGAGCGCCTGCCGGACCCGGCGCAGCGCCTGCCTCGCGCCGTGGCACCACGGGCTCACCGCGTCCATCAGGCGGCGGGTGCCGACGACCGCCGACCATTCCTCGACGGCGGCGCGGGCCGCGGCGAGCGCGACGCCGTCCACGCCGCTGGCCCCGGCGCCGATGGCCGTGCCGACGCCGTTCCGCTGCAGAGCCGAGGTGACGAAGAGGGTAGCCCCGGCGTCGGACGGCGACGCGTCGCCGCACCGTGGCACCGCGGCGTAGCTGACCCGGACGCCCCTGCGCCGCAGCGTCCCGCCGACCAGTGGCGCGGCCGGGCAGGGCAGCAGGCTGCCCGAGGGATCCCCGATCTCGGTCGCCACCAGCACCTCGCCGGGCCCCACGGTGGTTCCCGGAGCCAGGCATTCACGCGCGATCGATCGGCTCATGGCCTTATATCCCCCCGTGCCGATCCCGGGTTCTCCCGGGTGCCCAGTCCCGTTATCCCCGGTAACCGGGCCGCGATTCAGTCTGATGATCACGGTTCGGGAAACACGTGGCCCGCTGCGGGGCTGGCCCTGGATTGCACGCGGGCCCGCTGCCGGGGCGGCCCCGGATTGCACGCGGGCCCGCTGCCGGGGCGGCCCCGGGTCTTACGTCAGGCCCGGACCGGATAAGTGTTTTGATATTCCTAGTGGATTAAGAGGGATATATCGGGGCATCCTGTCCCTGCGGCAGCGGCGCCCGGTGCGCGCGTACCCCGCAGTTGTCGACCCTCTCGAGGAGGACTGGCGCGATGACCGTTACTGACGAGCTGCTGGCCAACAACGAACGCTACGCCGCGACCTTCAACGGCCCGCTGCCGCTCCCGCCGGGCAAGGGCGTGGCCGTAGTCGCGTGCATGGATGCCAGGCTCCACGTCCACGCCCTCCTCGGCCTCGCCGAGGGCGATGCGCACGTCATCCGCAACGCTGGCGGCGTGATCACCGACGACGAGATCCGCTCGCTCACCATCAGCCAGCGCCTGCTCGGGACCCGTGAGATCATCCTCATCCACCACACCGACTGCGGCATGCTCACGTTCACCGACGACGATTTCAAGGCGAGCATCCAGACGGAGACCGGCATCAAGCCCCCGTGGGCCGCCGAGGCATTCCCGGACGTCGATGAGGACGTGCGCCAGTCGATGGCACGGATCAAGGCGAGCCCGTTCATCCCGCACAAGGACGCAGTCCGCGGCTTCGTCTTCGACGTGGCCACAGGGAAGCTCCGCGAAGTGGTCTAGCGCCGTCTAAAGGCGGAGCTGGCGAAGGGCGTCCTTGCCGACTGGATCACCGCGCGACTCGGCATGTCTGAACCCTTTGCGTCCCGCGGGTGGCCAGAATCGGCCCATGCTGCGAATAGGGACAGTTGTCATGGGTGTCGGTGAGATGCGCCGGGCCCGCGAATTCTGGCAGCGGGCGCTTGGGTACGTGCCGCGAGACGGCGAGCCCGGGCCCGAGGACGACTTTATCGTTCTAATGCCGGCCGACGGCCACGGCACCGCGCTGGCCCTGGGCACCAGCGAGTCCCCGGTGCAAGACCACCCGCGAGTCCACCTGGACCTCTATACCGACACCACCGCAGAGCAGGCCGCCGAGGTCGCCAGGCTGGTTTCGCTCGGTGCCGAACCGGTGGAGTGGGATCTGTACCCGGAGTCGCCGGACTTCATCGTGCTCGCCGATACCGAGGGCAACCGGTTCTGCGTCATCAACAAGAACCACCACCAGGAAGCCGCTGCCGGCTGAGCCCGGCCTCGACACACTCCTCAGGCGTCGGGGGAGTCGGTGCGGCCCTGCTGCTCGGCGAGGAACTGCTCGAACTGGGCGCCGAGTTCGTCGGCGGTCGGCATCCGGTCCTCGTCATCGGCCAGCAGGCCGTCGCGGCCTGCGCCCTCGGCGTAGGCATCGTACTGGCGTTCCAGCGCCTGGACGACCTCGGTGATCTCCTCGGAGCCCTCGACCTGCCGCCGGATCTCCTCGTCGGTCTGCTCCGCGGCTTCGCGCAGGGCCTCGTCGGGCAGTTGCAGCCCGGTCGCCCTGGTCACCGAGTCGAGCAGGGTCACGGCCGCGGCCGGGTAGGCCGCCTGGGCGAGGTAGTGCGGGACGTGCACCGCGAAACCGACCGCGGGGCGGTCCTCCTCGCCCAGCCGGAACTCGAGCAGGGCGGCCGCGCTCCCCGGGACCTGGAGCCGGTCCACCAGCGGGGGGTAGCCGTCCGTCAGCCCGGACCTGGTCCCGTGAGCGGTAACGCCGAGCGGCCTGGTGTGCGGGGCGCCCATCGGGATGCCGTGGAATCCGACCGTGAGCCCGGTCCCCATCCGCCTCGCCAGGTCGCGCACGCCGGTGCTGAAGCTCTCCCACTCGTGGTCGGGCTCAGGCCCGTTCAGCAGCAGGAACGGCGTGCCGACCGCGTCCCGCACCAGATGTATCGCCAGTTCAGGAACGTCGTAGTGCTCCCAGTGATCCCTGGAGAAGGTCATCGGTGGCCGTCGGGACCGGTAGTCGATCAGGCGGTCCACATCGAACCTGGCGACCTCTTTATGCTCCAGCGTGCCCAGCAGGTGCGCGGTCAAGAGCTTGCCTGCCGCACCCGCGTCGATGAAGCCGTCCAGGTAGTACAGCAGGGCCGCTCCGTCAAGTTCCGGCGCCTCGGGGCTGACCTCGTAGAGGTCTCCCGGGTCTCGCACTATGATCACAGCCCTTCCGGGGTGTCCGCCCGCTGTTTACTGACACCAACCATTACAGACACCAACCATCAACGGCCGACCATCCATCCCGTGTGGCCAGATCGTTTGTGCCACACGGTACCGGTGCGGGCGCGTTTTACTCCACTTCGGCCGACCCAGTGAGCCGGAGCCTGCGTTGTGCGCGCTGGTAGAACGTGGTGCGGCCGAGCCGGACCACGTTCGCGGCCCCGGGCAGCAGGGTGAGGTCGATCGTGTCGCCGGTGCTCATGTGCCCGACGACGATGCCATCGGCTTCCACCGCCAGTTCGCTGCTGAGCTGCAGGACGCTGAGCGCCAGCTTCTCGCCGCTGGACAGGAACAGGGACCGGTTGAAGGCCGAGTGCGGGGCTACGGGGGTGACGAGCAGGCCTTCGGCCATGGGGGAGACGATGGGGCCGCCGGCGGAGAAGCTGTACGCGGTCGACCCGGTGGGGGTGGCCACGATCACGGCGTCGGCCGAGTAACGGACGAACGGATTCCCTTCCACCCACAGTTCGACGGCGGCGCTCGTGCCCTTGCCGGGGATCCGGGCCAGGTCGATGTCGTTGAAGGCCATGGTGTGCTGGCCCGAGAACGCCGCCGAGACCCCGGCGCGCGGCTCGGTCGTGAACTGGTGCTGGTCGATGGCGGACAGCGCATCGGGCAGTTCCGGCACGTCCACTTCGGCCAGGAAGCCGAGCCGGCCGAGGTTCACGCCGAGCACCGGCGTGCCGGTTCCGAAGGCGAGGCGCATCGTGCGGAGCATGGTGCCATCCCCGCCCAGGCTGACCAGCAGGTCGGCGCGCTCCGCCATAGCCTGCGGGGTGCACGTGGTGACATCGCCGGTGATCCGCCCGGTCTCGCCGTCCAGCCCGAGCACGGTCACGCCGCGAGCCCGCGCCCAGTCGGTGATCGTAGCCATCGCCGGGCTGCTGTCCCGGCCGGGATGCAGCACCAGGCCCACCACACTCACCATGCCCACCGGCTCCGCCTCCTTACGACGCGATGTATGCCCGCGCCCGGGCCGCCCTGACCGCGTCCGAGAGCGTCTCGATGTCGTAGGCGCCGTAGTGCCGCCGCCCGTTGATGAAGAACGTCGGGGTGCCCGACACCGTGCTCAGGTCGGCGGAGTCGACGTCCTCCGCGACCCGGGGCGCCCCGACATGCTTCCTGAGGTCCTCCGCGAACTTGTCGGCATTCAGGCCCAGCTCGCGCGCGTAACCGACGAGGTCCTGCGGTTTGAGCGCATCCTGATGCAGGAAGAGCACATCATGCATGTCCCAGAACTTTCCCTGTTTCGCGGCGGCCTCGGTGGCCTCAGCCGCCAGTTGGGCGCGCGGGTGCACGTCGGTGAGTGGGAGATGCCGCCACACATACCGCACATCACCGAAGCCCGCGAGCAACTCGCGGACGACGGGTTCCGCCTGGCCGCAATAAGGACATTCAAAATCACCATACTCAACGACAGTCACCGGCGACTCCCTCTGGCCGCGCAGGTGGTCGCGATCGGGATCGACCGGCACGGCGAGGTCCGTGATGACCTCGGCGGTGCCGAGCAGCGCCCGCAGCTTCAGCGGCTTGGGCAGCATCTCGGTGACCCGGAAGACGAGCCAGGTGAGGCCGGACGCGCAGAGCGCCGCGGACAGGACGCCGAGCTTGGCCTCCTGAAGTTGCGCGCCGCTGAAGGCCAGCGAGGCGATGAGCAGCGACACAGTGAAGCCGATCCCGGCGATCGCGCCAGCGCCGGTGACCGAGGCCCAGCCGACCGGCGGCACGAGCCGGCCGCGGCTGATCCTCGTGACCAGCCACGAGGTGCCGGCGATGCCGAGGGGCTTGCCGACGACATAACCGAGCAGGATGCCGAGCGTGATCGGCGACGTGTACGCCTTGGCCAGGAAACTCAGGCTGACCGTGATGCCCGCGTTGGAGAGCGCGAACAGCGGCACGATGACGTAGCTCGTCCACGGGTGCAGGAGCTGCTGCAGCCGCTCGTTGGGGGACAGCGCCGAGGAGAGCCCGGCGCTGGCCGACCGGGCCAGCTCGGGCGTGGGCTGCTCGCGGAACAGCCGGAACAGGTCCGTGGCCCGTTCCAGATCAGCCCGCGGGGCCGGGTAGGCGCAGGTCATCAGGCCGAGCGCCAAGCCGGTCACGACCGGGTCGATCCCGGACTCGAAGAGCGCGATCCATGCCGCCACCCCGAGCAGCGCGTAGAGGAGGCCGTTGCGGACTCCGACGCGCCGGAGCACGAAGGACGCGCCGAGGATGGCCAGCCCGGCGAGGAGGGCGGGGACGGCTATGTTCCGGCTGTAGGCGAACGTGATGATCCCGAGGGCGACCAGGTCATCGACGACGGCGAAGGTGAGCAGGTAGGCGCGGAGCCGGTCCGGGAAGCGCGGGCCGACCAGGGCCAGCATGCCAAGCGCGAACGCGGTGTCGGTGGACATGGCCGCGCCCCAGCCGTGCGCCGAGGGGCGGCCCGCGTTGAAGACCAGGTAGATGCCGATCGGGACGATCATCCCGCCGATGCCGGCCAGCAGCGGCAGCGCTACCCGTCGCCGGTCGCGCAGCTCGCCCATGTCGAACTCGCGGCGCGCTTCGAGCCCGACCACCATGAAGAAGAACGTCATCAGCCCGGAATTGACCCAGCCGCGCAGGTCCTGCGCCATGCCCCCACCGCCGAGGCGGACCGAGAGCTGCGTCCCCCACAGCGTCGCATACGACGAGGAGTCGATGTTCACCCAGGCCAGCGCCATGACGGTGGCGCCGAGCAGCACCGCCGCGCTGCCGGTCTCGGTGCGCAGGAACTGCCGCAGCGGGGTTTCCAGGCTCCGGGCCCAGGCGGTGCGCCCGGAAAAGGTCGAGGCGGACCCGGATTCAGCCATCCACGGATTCTCCCTTGCCGACCGCCGCGGCGACCTGCCGGCTGAGATGAGTTTCCAGGTGGCGCAGAACATCCAGGTGATGGCTGGCCCAGAGCACGAGGAGCGCTCCACGAAGCTCGGACTCCTCGCCGCTCACGATCGCGTCACGCACGCACTGCAGGAGTTGCGTGCGGCCGCCCGGATCAGGGGCCTGCGGGCGGGGCACCGTTGTCCCGTTGACGATGGAATCACCGAGTGTGACATACCAGGAGCGCAGTCCTTGGATCTCCCGGTCGATGCTCACGCCGCACGTCATAGCCCCGGACCAGGTCGGGCTCCCGTTGCCGACCCCGGTCCCGTCCACGGTCGTGGTCCCGTCCACGGTCGTGGTCCCGTCGACCGTGGTGGTCCCGTCCGCCTCCGGCAGCCGTTCCAGCGCCGCCGTCCGTTCCACTGCCGCCGTCCGATCCCGCGCCGCCATCCGTTCCAGGGCCGCCATCGACCGTCCGGCGCGCAATACCCGTCCTGCGCCCGCGACCAGCCTCGCCGCGCTTTCCGGGTCTACTCGCTTCGCGGACCGTTCGGCCAGGTACTGGCGGAACGAGTCGTCTAGCTGGTGCACGGCAGCGTAAGCGGTGTCCCCGGCGTGGTCGGGATCGGCGGCCTGGTCGGCTCCGGTCAGGAGCTCCGCTGTGGCAGCGAAGTAATCCGCGGCCCGCGAGTAGGCGGCGGCGATGTTCTCCCTGAGCAACCTCGCCGCGCCGCGCGGCCAGAACACCAGTCCGACGCCCAGGCTGACGGCGAAGCCGATGGCGACGTCCTCGATCCGGATGAGCCCTACCTTCCAGCCCACCGGCTGGATGATGTTGAAGAGGATCAGGATGACGACGGTGAACGCGGCCTGGCCTGCCGCGAACGAGACCACCCGGGGAGCGTAGGCGGCGATCAGCACGCCCACCGGGAGGATGGCCCAGAGCACCGTCTCGTTGCCGCCCACCGGGATGAGGATGGCCGCGCCCACCAAGATCCCGGCGGCAGTCCCGGCGAGCGCGCTCAGGATGGTCCTGCCGGTGCCCAGCGCGTTCGAACGCAGCACCGACAGCGTCCCGAGAACCACCCAGAAGGAGTGCTGGAGGCCGGACCGCTGGGCGATGTACACCGCGATGGCCAGCCCGGCCGCACCGCGTACGCCGTTGCGGAACCAGACCGACCGCGCGCTGGCGTGCTCGACGGCGAACTGCCGCACGGCCAGCAGCGTCTCCCCGCCGCCAGGGGAGTACGGCGCGGTCCCACCGGTGGCGATGGCGGCGTAGCTGACGACCTGCCGGGTCGAGTTGGAGATAGCGCGGCTCCGGAACGACCGTCCGAGCATCGAGTCGAGCGCATGCTCGTCAGGGACCGGGGGCAGCTGCGAGATGCGCCGGGTGAGCGCCTGAACCATGGCCTCCTGCGCAGCATCAAGCCGGCTGGTGTCGGGGACGTCGCCTTGTCCGGCCAGGAGCGCCCCGATGCCCTGCAGGGCTTCGGCCGTGGCCGCCATGGTCTCGCCGTTCTCTTCTCGACAGAGTTCAGGCCCGGCGGGCCCGGTCACGGCCACGAGGGATTCCAGCAGCCACCGGAGTTCGTCGCCGAGCCCCGCGAGCGCGGCCGTCGGCCGGGTGGGCCCGGTGGGCTGGTGCGGCGTGGCCTGGTATTGGTTGGCGACGGTCGTGACCGCCTCCCGGGCGGCGGCGATGCGGGTCTCGATAACCTGCTGGTCTCCGGAGAACGCGGAGTCAGCCAGGTCCGCGAGGGCGTAGCACGCACGGGCAGCGTCGGTGCGCTGCGTCATACGGGACCGTGGCGGCCACAGCAGCATGACCGCGCAGATCCCCGCGCCGGCCGCCAGCCCCCAGCCGGCCAGCCGCCACGGAAGCGCGGACAGCGGCGCCGGGATCGCGACCGGCAGCACGAAGAGGAGTATCGCCGCGGTCGAGCCGGCCGCGAAGTAACCGTTGATCACTCCGGAAAAGAGGATCGCGAACCCTACGACCGCCATGGCCCCAGCGGCGAGCCAGGCGTTGCGCGAGCACAACGTCCCAACGACGATGAGCACGGTCCCGGCGACCGCCAGGGACAAGTAGGCGGTGAAGCGGGCCCGGGGGGACCCGCCGAAATCCACCAGGACAAGCATCGCGAAAGAGCCGAAGGCGGCGAAAATCGCGGTCTGCGGCTGCTGGATCACCTGGTCGGCCAGCGCGAACATGGCCGGCATCACGATCGCAGCGCGCGCCGCGCTCTTCAGCGAGGTCAGCCCGGGGTCAGAAATCGTAAGCCGCGGCACCTTCACGTCATGTCCTCACCAAGATCCAGGCGCTTTGGCGCTATACAGGACTGCTCCTCGCGCTACCGCCGCGCGGCGGGCCGACGACCACTCGCAGGACGGGAGTCCCTAGTCCAGGCGTGTCTCGCAGATCTCCAGCCTGCCGCACGGTGTTTGGCGGCACAGTCAGTCCCCCACAGACCACTGGGCGTGTCTCGCAGATCTCCAGCCTGCCCACGGTGTTTGGCTGCATAGTCGCCGCTCGCGACGGCCAAGATCTACGAGACATGCCCTAGCCGTCCTCGTCGTCGGCTAGTACGTGCACGGCTGCCTCTTCCGCGGTGGCCGCGCCGCCGTCGATGCCGACGTCGTTCGCGACCAGGTCGGGCTCCTGGTCGGAATGTGCTCCCTCATCCGCGGAGAGCAGCCGGCCAGCCCGGGGATCGGGGCCATCGTCAAGCGGGTCGTCCTCGGCGTCGGCCGCCTCGGCGTACGGGTCCGGTTCCGGCTCCTCCTCGGCGAGCAGTTGGTCGAGCGATTCGCCCTCCCGCTCCTCGGCCTGCGTCGTGCCGAAGCCTTCCCCGGCGGACCATCGATCAGCTGTGATGATCCCCGCGTCCAGCGGGTCGTCGCCGGGGTCGCCCTCCAGCGTGTCCGACGCGTCCAGGACGCCATCATCTTCGACGTCGTCTTGTTCCGGATCAGCGGACGGGTCGTAGCTTTCGTCATCATTCGGCGCGGTCATGGGGCCAGGCTAGCGAAGCCCGGGGCACTCGCGCCCCGCGGCGGCACCTCCGACCGGTCTCAGGCCGACACGCAGCCCCGCATTCCATGATTACTACGGAATATTCCCCGACGCATATGACGGGAATATTCCGTGATCATGAAACTCGCCGCCCAGGGGGGCCGGGGTGGGTTCGGCGGTCCCCGGGGGGCTCAATGCTGGTGCGCGTCCTTGTACTCTTCCCACCGGCTCAGCATGGAGGGTAGTTCCTTGCTGACGAAGTCGAAGAACATGGCTGACTCGGCCAGCCGTTCGCCGGCTGGCGTACCAGCGCCGAGCACATCGGCGCCCTCACGCATGAGGCTGGCCCATCGCATGACAATCTGATCCCGCACCCGAAGGTACTCAGGCCAGACTCGATCGGGTACCCGGTAGTAGTGCCGCCGGGAGCCGGGCTCGCCTTCCCTGCTGACCATGCCGACCTGGATCAGGTAGCGCACGCCGCCGGACACGGCTGCGGGACTCACCCCGAGCCGGTCGGCGAGCTCGGCCGCCGTGAGGCGGCTGGAATCGGCGGCCAGCAAGGCGACGAATACGCGGGCCGGCATCGGCGGCAAGCCGGACTCGTTCAGCAGTGAGGCGAACCGCTCGATGAACCGGCGCACCGCCACGGCATCACGCTGCGCGGGCTCGGTGCTGTCGACGTGCACCGGCCCAGTTTACTCACTACATGATTTTCAGAATTTCATGAATTTTGTGTAAGATGTGCTGCGTGACCGCGGCGATCGAGGTGACCGGCCTCCGGAAGTCGTTTGGCCGGACTTGTGCTCTGGACGGGCTGGATCTGTCCGTCGCATCTGGCGAGGTGCACGGCTTCCTGGGGCCAAACGGGTCGGGCAAGACGACCACCATCAGGGTCCTGCTCGGGCTGATCCGCGCGGACGCCGGAACGGCGCGGCTGCTCGGCGGGGACCCGTGGCACGAGGCCACCACGCTGCACCGCCGGCTGGCCTACGTCCCAGGGGACGTCACCCTCTGGCCGAACCTGTCCGGTGGCGAGGTCATCGACCTTCTCGGCAGGCTCCGCGGCGGACTGGATGAGAAGCGCAGGGCCGTTCTGCTGGAAAGGTTTGAGCTCGATCCCACCAAGAAGAGCCGCGCCTATTCCAAGGGCAACCGGCAGAAGGTGGCGCTCGTAGCGGCGCTGGCGTCCGGGGCTGAACTGCTCATCCTGGACGAGCCGACTTCCGGGCTCGACCCGCTGATGGAGGCCGCGTTCCGGGATAGCGTCGAGGAAGATCGGCGTAACGGGCGCACGGTGCTGCTGTCCAGCCACATCCTGTCCGAGGTCGAGGCGCTCTGCGACCGGGTGACGATCATCCGGGCCGGCCGGGCGGTAGACACCGGCGACCTGGCCAGCCTGCGTCATCTCACCCGGACCGCCATCGACGCCGAGCTGGCCAGGCCGCCCGAAGGCCTCGACCGGCTGCCCGGCGTGCACGACCTGGATGTGGTCGGCACCCGGGTGCGCTGCCAGGTAGACGGCGCCGCGCTGGAGGAGGTGCTGCGGCGTTTCATTGAGGCGGGGGTGCGCAGCCTGGTCTGCCAGCCGCCGACGCTGGAGCAGGTGTTCCTGCAGCATTACACGGACGGCGACCGCCCGCCGGGCGGGGGAGCGGGCACCGCTTCGGCGGTGCCGGAATGACCGCCGTCGCCACCCGCCCAAGGCCCTTCCTCCCCAACGGATCCACCCAGCTCACCGGTACCCGCACGCTGATCAGGCTGGCTGCGCGTCGCGACCGGGTGATCCTGGTGATCTGGCTGTACGCGCTCACCGCCTCGGTGGCGAGCACGGCCTACAGTTTCCGGCATCTCTATCCGACCTCTTATGAGCGGGCCCGTTTCGCCACTGGAATCAACGGCAACGCGTCGATTCTCGCTGTTTACGGCCCGGTGTACAGCCACTCCCTCGGCGGTCTGACCGCCTGGCGGATCGCGGTGGTCGCGGCCGTCGGGGCCGCGCTGATGGGCATCTTCACCGTGATCAGGCACACCCGGGCCGATGAGGAAGCGGGGCGCCTGGAACTGGTGGGAGCCACCGTGGTCGGCCGGCAGGCCGCCCTGGCCGCTGGGCTGGCCGTTGCGCTCGGCGCATGCCTGGTGCTCGGGCTGTTCATCGCTGCGGCGTGCGCTGCGCTGGGGCTGCCGGCGTCGGGGTCGCTGGCCCTGGGCGCCGCGGTGGCCCTGGCTGGGTGCGTATTCAGCGCGGTCGCGGCCGTCAGCGCCCAGATCGCCGGCACTGCACGGGCCGCGCGGGCGATCGCGGCGAGCGTGCTCGGGGCGGCGTACCTGCTCCGGGCGGTCGGCGATTCGGCATCCGGCCTGTCCTGGCTGACCTGGGCGTCGCCGCTCGGCTGGTCGGAGCGGCTGCGGCCGTTCGCGGGGCAGCGCTGGTGGGTTGCCGGGCTCTCGGTCGCTGTCACCGCTGCGTGCGCCGTGGTCGCCGGGGTGCTCGCCACCCGCCGGGATCTGGGGGCTGGTCTGCTGCCGGACCGGCCCGGACCGGCGCGGGGGTCGCGCTGGCTGCGCAGCCCGTTCGCGCTCGCCTGGCGGCTGCAGCGGGGCTCGCTGCTCGCCTGGATGATCGGCTTCGCGGTGACCGGTGCGGTGCTGGGTTCGGCCGCAAAGGGCATTGGCTCCCTGGTGACCAGCCCGCAGCTCCGGCAGGTAATGATCCGGCTGGGCGGTCGCGCGGGCCTGATCAACGCCTATTTCGTTGCGATCCTCGGGCTGCTCGGCGTCATCGCAGCGGCCTACGGGGTCGCGGCCGTGCTGCGGTTGCGCAGCGAGGAGACCGAGCAGCGGGCCGAGGCCGTGCTGGCCACCCCGGTGGGCCGACTGCGCTGGGCCGCTGGCCACCTGGTCATCGCCGCAGCCGGTACGGCGGCTCTGCTCGCAGTGGCGGGCCTGTCCGCCGGCCTCGCCTACGGGCAGCGCTCCGGTGACGTGGGCAGCGAGGTGTCGCGGCTGCTTGAGGCCGCGCTGGTGCAGGTGCCAGCGGCATGGCTGGTTGCCGCGCTCGTGCTGGCCCTGGTCGGCCTGGTCCCCCGGCTCGCCGTGTCCGTGGGCTGGGGCGCCCTCGGCGTGGTCACGTTCCTTACCCTTTTCGGCCCCGTGCTCCAATTCTCCCACTGGGTGCTGGACGTCTCGCCGTTCACGCATGTGCCGAAGCTGCCCGGCGGCACGTTCACCGTCTCACCGCTGCTCTGGCTGGCCGGTGTCGCCTTGGCGCTGACCGGGCTCGGTCTGGCCGGCCTGCGCCGCCGTGATCTGAGCTGAGGCGGCCCTCATCCGGCTGCCCTAGATCCGGCTGCGCACCAGAGCGTCGATGCCGTCGAGGAGGCGCTCCAGGCCGAAGATGAACTCGTCGTCGGGGTCGTCTGCCGTCTCGAAGACCCCCGCCGCGACGAACTTGCTGATCGCCGGGAACCGCTGCGGATCGGCCACTTTCGTGAGCAAGCGGCCGTAAGAGGACAGCCATTCCTGGGGGGTGGTGCCGGACGCCCGGATGGCCGCTTCGATGTCAGCATCCTGGGTGCCGACGTTCCTGACGTAGCCGCTCACCAGCAAGATCACCGATGCCTTCTCCGCCTCCGCCAGGCCGGTGTCCCGCAAGCAGGTCAGCGCCTCTTCGAACCATGCGACCTCATGAGGCCTGACCGGAAGTCCGCTGATCGGGATGCGCAGCGCCCACGGGTGCCGACGCGCGGCGGCCCGCATCGCCCAGGCCCACCGGGACAGTCCCGCCCGCCATCCCTCGTCTGGTCCCGGTGCGGCCGGGGGAGTTCCATAGGCCGCGTCCACCATGAGCGCGAGCAGTTCGTCCTTGGCGGCCACATATCGGTAGAGCGACATCGTGGCGGCGCCAAGCTCGGCGGCGACCCGGCTCATGGAGACCGCGCCGAGCCCCTCGGTCTCGGCGACCTGCACGGCGGCCTGCACGATCCGCCCCAGGTTCAGCGTGGGCTTGGGGCCCTTGTGCGGGCGTTCACGAAGTCCCCACGCCGCCTCGATGCTGGCCGGCAGCCCGGTGCCGGTGTCCTCGTCCATCGTCTCCACTCGCTGTCCTCGCCCGGCTCGCCGCCCTCACCGGGAACTCGCTGTCCTCGCCCTGCTCGCCGCCATGACTGCGAACTCGCCGCCCTCACCGGGGAACCAGATTGACAGTCGCCCCTCTACTGCGTATAACTTACGCAGTAGAGCGTACTTGATACGCAGAAGAGGCCGGCCGCAACCGGCCCCGGTAAGGAGTCTGGCAGAAATGACCGACGAACTGGCGATCGAGGCGAGGGGCCTGGAGAAGTCCTACGGCACCGCACGCGTCCTGGCCCGCGTCGACCTGCGGGTCACCCGCGGCACTGTGTTCTCCCTGCTCGGACCCAACGGAGCGGGCAAGACGACGATGGTGCGGATCCTGTCCACGCTCACCCGCCCGGACGCCGGGCAGGCCCGGGTGGCGGGTTTCGACATCGTCGGCGAGCGGCATCTGGTCCGCCGCAGTATCAGCCTCACCGGGCAGTACGCCACGGTGGACCTGCTGCAGACCGGTGAGGAGAACCTGCGGATGATGGGGCGGCTGTCCGGCCTTCCGCGGCGGCAGGCCCGAGGCCGGGCCCGGGACCTGCTCGAGCGGTTTGACCTGGCCGACGTGGCGCGGCGGCGGGTCTCCGCCTACTCGGGCGGCATGCGCCGCCGGCTGGACCTGGGGGCCAGCCTGGTCGGCAGCCCTTCGGTGATCTTCCTCGATGAGCCCACGACCGGCCTTGACCCGCGGAGCCGGCAGACGATGTGGGAGGTCATCGCCAACCTGGCCGGGTCAGGTGTGACCGTGTTCCTGACCACCCAGTACCTGGAGGACGCCGACCAGCTGGCGGACCGGATCGCGGTGCTTGACGGCGGGCGGGTGGTGGCTGAGGGCACCCCGGACACGCTCAAGACGCAGGTGGCAGGGCAGCGACTGGATCTCACGCTGGCGAGCCACACGGCGTTCGGGGACGTCGCACGCTGTCTCGGCGAGCGCGCCGTCATCAGCGAGCCCGGCAGCCTGACCATCGGCGTGCCGACCGACGGGACCGCCGCGCACGTGCGAGCCCTGCTGGATGAGGTTGACCCGGACCGCTGCGCGGTGCAGCGGTTCGCCGTGCACAGCGCCACTCTCGACGACGTCTTCCTGGCCCTGACCGGCCGTCCGGCCGACCGCGCCGAACCGGTGAGCCTCGCCGGCTAGGTCGGTCAATCCGGTGAATGTGCCGTTGTGCGGCTTATGACACGGGCGATGGCACATTCACGGGTGCGGCGGAGCCGACCGAACTGACAAAGGAGATCTCATGTCCGACATGACCGTTCCCGTTGCCGTGGTGCGTTCCACCCGGCGGCCAATGCGCGTGGTGAGCGACTCGCTGACGATGGCTGTCCGCTGCGTCCGCATGTCCAGCCGCGACCTCGATTCGCTGCTGACTTCGCTGATGCTCCCCATCATGCTGATGGTGCTGTTCGTCTACCTGTTCGGCGGCGCGATCCACACCGGCACCAGATATGTGACCTATGTCGTCCCGGGCGTCCTGCTGCTCTGCGCGGGGTTCGGGGCATCGGTGACCGCCGTGAGCGTCAACCACGACATGACTCGGGGCATCATCGACCGGTTCCGGTCGATGGACATCGGCGGGGCCGCTGTGCTCGGCGGGCACGTGGCGGCCGGCGTGATCCGCAACGCCGTCTCGACAATCCTGGTGTTCGGAGTCGCCCTGGCTATCGGCTTCCGGCCGCACGCGGCACTGCCACAATGGCTCGCGGCTGGCGGCATGCTGCTGCTGTTCGTGGTCGCCGTCTCGTGGCTGTCCGCAGCCGCCGGGCTCCTCGCCTCCTCGCCCGAGGCCGCCGGTGGGTTCACGTTCTTCGTGATGTTCCTGCCCTACCCGAGCAGTGCCTTCGTGCCGATCTCCACCATGCCGTCGTGGCTGCACGGCTTCGCGGACAACCAGCCGGTCACCCCGGTGGTCGAGACCCTGCGCGGGCTGCTTCTCGGCATGCCGGCCGGTGCCAGCGCCGGGCGGGCGCTGGCCTGGTGCGGCGGGCTGCTGATCGTCTCGATCGCGCTGTCCAGCGTGGTGTTCCAACGACGCGCGGCGATGTCGGCCCACTGAGAGCCCGGCGGCCGGCGTGTCGGTTCCGGCTCAGACCGTTCCTGTCGGGCACAATGGGGGCGTTCAACCGGACGAGGCCCCCCCATGTATGAGATGGAGGGGCCTCGTCCGGTTTCGCGGCACCGGCTCGCCGATTGCTCAGCGTCATGGCACCACTTGACCGGCCACCAGAGCCAGACACCCGCCCGAAGCCCCGGTCACCCGGTTCTTCCAGCGTCCGGAGTCGCCCCCGGCTGGCATGCGTCTTTAGTGGTGAGTGCTGTTCTACTGCCCCTCGTGGCGCGGCACAAGGCCTGTCGGCCAGCAATTTCAAGATTCTTCGCCGTCCACAGGGGCATCCACAGCGCGGCCGCCGTTATCCCCCGGGATGGCTGCCTATCCACTGTGCCGTCCACAATCCGGTCCACAGGCCGCGGGCCGGGCGGGGGGAGAGCAACCCTGGTTATCGTTTGGTAGGAGCGGAGTGGGATTGGTCACCCGGCGTCGGCTTGCTCGCCGGCCGCGCCCCCCTCGGCGGCCAGTTGCGC
>DASWFT010000254.1:0-2526 GCA_036394075.1 Streptosporangiaceae bacterium | reverse complement strand
GACCGCCTCGACCCGCCCTGCCGCCGCGTCAGCAGGCCACGCGGCACCGGGTTGACCTGCACCGGCGTATCCCCCCGCGCGACCAGGTACGCATACAGGCCCGGCACCGACGACAGGCGGCGGGCGATCGTCCGCGCCGGCAGCCCCGACTCCCCATCCGCCAGCCGCACCACCGTCCGGTCGCCCCGCTGATCGGCCAGGAACTCGAACACATCCGCCGCGGCGACCTCCAGCGGAGCCTTCCCGATCACCGTGAAGAACGCCTTCAGGTCGAAGGCCATCGCCCGCAGCGTGTTCGGCCGGCACCGGCCCGCCACGAACTCCAGATACCGGTCCACCAGCCGCTCGCCCAGCCGGTAACGGACCTGGCCAGACCCCGGCACGAAACGCGCAAGACACGGGAAGCTGCTCATTTCAGCACCATCCCAGCGCGTGACGCAAGAACACTGGAGCGACACGGATCACCCGTGTATTAAGCGTTCTGTACGGCACTACGGGGTTGCGAACCAAGTCGGCGTCGGCGACAGATCGGCGGATTTAGCGCACCTTCGTTCACGGAGCCGCCGTCACCCGCGGTGACCAGCGCCCGCGCCGTGGATGGGTCTCATCACCGGCTGCTGCGAGTTCATGCTGGCCAAGATTGCCTGGGCAGGGAAGACCGGGGGCGGTCCCAGCACCCAGGAGGCCGGTGAGCGATCGTGCCCGGGTCCGTGCTCGGGCCAGGCCCCATGACTTCCATGGCGCCAGCGTGGTGATCAAGGCTTCGGGTGGGGACATGGCAGGCCAGCCTGGCGTGATGGAGTTCACCTACCCGGCGGGGTTGTCGGTCCACACGCCGGCGAGGACGAGATGTTCTGTGTGTTTGACGGCGAGCTCACCCGGGTTCTGCGACGACGACCGCGGACGGCGAGGGCAGGCAGCTTGGTGTTCGTCCCCCGCGACCGGGTGTGTGGATTCTCCGTCACCAGCGGCGAGCCCGCCAGGGCGATCATCATCATCGGGCCATCGCAGCTTGATCGCCAGATCGCAGCGCGCGGAACGCCTGCAGCCCGTTCCTAGACTGCCGGGCCACGAGCGGAAACCCGGAACGCGCTACACCGCGTGCACGGTCCTGGCCGCGCTGGATGCCATGTTGGCCGGCTTGGGACCCGCGTGGCTCGCATCCAGGATCTTCCGGGTCCTGGCCGCCAGCGACCGCACCCTGAGCCTGATCGCAGGCCACGCGAGTTCAGCCATGAACTGGGGCCACCGGTCGCGGCGTGTTCATCCGATGTTCGCACCGGGAGCTGTACCGATGCGGATTGCGGTGGGTGGGTTACATCGCGTGTGTGTCCGAGCGCCACAATGGCCTGGACGCACTTCGAACGGAGGAACCAATGATTCGATTCACGTTCCCTCGGCCGCACTCCCTCTCACCCGGGCCTCATGGACGCCGGCGCCGGCGGTGGCCGGCTGCCGCCGTGGTGACCGCCGCCGCGCTTGCCGCCATGGCCGCGGGCGCTTCTGCTGCTGGCGCGGGACAGGCTGGATTCCGCCAGGTCAACCTGGTGTCGGACATCCCGGGCGTCGCCCCGCTGACCGACCCGGACCTGCTCAACGCGTGGGGCCTGGCGGCCACTCCGGGCACGGACCAGGCGCCGGGCTCGCCGCTGTGGGTGTCCGACAACGGCTCAGGCAAGACGACGCTGTTCGCCGGGGCCACCGCTGACTCGGTGGTCCAGGTCCTGGTGGTGAACATCACCTCGGGCGCTCCTACCGGTCAGGTGTTCAACCCCGACCGCGCCGGCTTCTTCGTCCATGACGCCGCCGGGCACTCGGGCTCGGCGCTGTTCATCTTCGCCTCCGAGAACGGCGCGATCGACGCATGGAACCCGGGCGTCGGCGCCACCGGGACCGGGCCGTCGACGGTGACCGAAACGCCCATCAACAACGGCGCCAACGCCGTCTACAAGGGCCTGGCCATCGCCCAGGCGTCCGACGGCCACACCTACCTCTACGCCACCAACTTCAGGTCCGGGCGAGTCGAGGTCTATGACAGCAGCTTCCAGCCGGCCCAGCTGCCGGGCGGGTTGTTCACCGATCCCGCCATCCCGGCCGGTTACGCGCCCTTCAACATCCAGGAACTCGCCGGCCAGCTCTACGTGACCTACGCCAAGCAGGACGCCGCCCTGCACGACGACGTCGCCGGGCAGGGCCACGGCTTCGTGGACGTCTTCACCAACGACGGCGCGCTCATCCGCCGACTGGTGTCGCATGGTCAGCTCAACTCGCCGTGGGGACTCGCCCTGTCACCTGCGGGCTTCGGCGGATTCGGCGGCGCGCTGCTGGTCGGCAACTTCGGTGACGGGCACATCAACGCCTACAACCCCGCCACCGGCACCCATCTGGGCCAGCTGCGGCAAGCCGGCGGCCACCCGATCGTCATCGACGGCCTGTGGGCCCTTAGGTTCGGCAACGGGAACGCCGCCAAAACTGACCAGCTGGTCTTTTCCGCGGGGCCCAACGGCGAGGCCGACGGGCTGCTAG
>DASWFT010000253.1:0-8316 GCA_036394075.1 Streptosporangiaceae bacterium | reverse complement strand
CAACCATGCGGACCCATCGCTGATCAGCAGTTCCGCCAGCAGGCGCTCGGCGAGATCCGCCCAGGCGGCGCGCGGATGCAGGAACGCGGTTGGCAATGCCGCTAGGTGACTGGTCAGCTCGTCCCAGTCCATCCCGGTCATCAAGCCGGCCGACAGGGCCTGATCAAGTAGCTCGTGGGTGCGATCGTGCATATGCGGGTCCGCCGGGTCCAGGCCACGGTGGAGCACTGGAGGCCCAGCAGCATCCGATGCCTTCCGGTAGGCCCAGTCGGCGATGGCGAGGAGCCGGCCATAGGGCAGGCCGAGCATCTCCTCATAGCGGCGCACGACGTTGAACCCGGCGCGGGCCGCCGCGGTCTCCCAGCGGCTGATCTGGCTCGCACTGACGGGATCTGGCCAGGAGCCACCCTGGAACGCCGCCGTAAAGCGCTTCAGGCTGGTGAGCTTCTCATCGCGGCCATAGAGCCGGTTGACGCGGAGCAGCCAGGCGACTACCTGCTCGCACCCGTACCAGCCGGGCCGGCGGATGGTCTGCCGGACCTCGCGCGGCGGCCTTCCCTGAGCATCGCTTGACATCACGGCGACGACCGGGATCAGGCTTCCCTGTGTGGCGGTCTGCCATCACGCGGTAACGGTGAGGCAGGGTAAATGGCCGACCGTCGCTCCGCCATTACCATGGCGCACTACTGCCCGTTGCCACAATGGCTGATCTTACTCACCGCAGCACGTCAGCCGCCAGCCATTATTTTGCTGAACGGCTGGCGCGTGGTGACCCATCGCCATCGGCGACGCCGCCGGTCGCCGAGCGGGGCGGCCCACGACCGGCGGCGCCGCGGTCAGGACTTGGGGCCGAATAGCCACCCGAATGTCTGCCTCAGGGCCTCGTTCGCAGCGTCCATATATTGGGCGTCGACCTGTTGCAGATCTTCGAGATTGCGTTTGATGGCGCCGCTGATGTCGCCCGATTGCAGCATGCTCAGTATGTCCTGCCGGAACTGATCTGCGCTGCGTCCGCCTCCCAGCTCGCGGTGTCCTGGTGCGCCGACTTTTCCATCTGGACGGCGGGGCCGTCGTTTTTGTTTATCCCGAGCTTCTCGAGCACCCAGGTCGGGATGAGGTGGTGCTTTTCGATACCTTGAAGATCCTCGCCTTTGAACATGCTCTTCAGCCATCCATACGCGCCACCCCGGTACTGCCTCCCGCCCTTCCCGCTTGAGGTAACAAGGCCGGGGACTTGGCTATTATCGCCCGAGCTGCTTCCGAGACCGGCCCCATCACCTTCCTCGTTGCCGCCGAACAGGGAGTCGAAGAGCCTTCTCAAGGGGTTGTTAGGCATGTCCAGTTGCTTCTGGAGCTCCGCATAGTCAATGCCACACGGATTGCCGGAGATTGACAGGCAGACGCCAATCTCCTCACGCAGGTTCTGCATCGTCTGCGGATCGCATTGCAGCGCCAGGGTAGTGGGGTCCAGGCATTTGTCTACCTTGGAGGGATCGAATTGCGGCGGCTGGCCGCCGCCTGGGGCCAGGCCTGACTGTGACTGCGCGGGTGGCGCAGGGGCGCCGCGGATGACGTCGCAGTCGGCCGTGACGTTGTTAGGGCTGCACGCCCTGTGCCCGGTCAGCTCGATGTTGGAGATGGGATTGCCGCCACCGAATGTGTACCGGTTGCCGGTGAACGGGTCAGTGTCGAGGCTCATGTCGGCCAGGGCGCCGACGAACATGTCCCGGGACAGGAACTGGTTCAGCGCCGGGTCGTAGTTGCGGAACCCCATGTCGTACTGGCCGGAGGAGGAGTCCCACCGCGTCGCGTTGTACCGGTAGGCATTGAACGGCTGCACATTGCCGTCGGGGGTGGTGTTGTTCTTGTCCTTGCCGGTGAACTGACGGCGATCGTTCTGCCCGTAGGCGGTGTACCCATAGGTGGATTGCGTGTTCCCGTCATTGCCGGTGACCGCTTGCACGTCGGAGTGATCGTTGTAGGTGTAGTAGCCGGGTGTCTGGGTGCCGTTGCTGTTGCCGACGGTCTGCGATAGCCGCGTCCCGCCGGGGGTGTAGGTGTACGACTTGGTTTGCGCGCCGTTTTGCAGCTCGGTGATCAGCTCGCTGGACAGGCCACGGTAGGCGTAATTGGTGGTCTGCGGTGAACCGGTGCCCACCCCGGTGGTCTGGGACGTCCTTCGGTCGAGCGGGTCATACGTGTAATCTGCGACGTCCATAGAGCCGTTGGCGTTCAACTGCTGGTGCTCGACGATGTGGTCGAACCCGTCATAGGTGCTACGCGCCTGCACCTGTCCGGCTGCGGTGACGGTGTCGATGCGGCCGAACGGGTCGTAGTTGTAGGCGGCGGTCACTCCGTTCGTCACCGAGGTGAGCAGCCGGTTACGGTCATAGTTGTATGTGGTCGCAGCACCACTGAGGGTCTGGGACGTGACGTTGCCGCTGGCGTCGTGGGCATACGACTCGGTGACCGTGCCGTCCTTGGTGACCTGTGCGACACGGTCCTGCGGGTCGTAGGTGTAGGCGAGGGTTTGGGCCAGGTTGGCGGTGTTGTTGTCGGCGGACATCAGGCTTCCGACGTCCTTGGTCTTGTTCCCGTTCGGATCGTAGGTGAAGGTGTGCTCGGCGACGGTGGTGCCGTCAGGTTTGGCCTCTTTCGAGTGTTGTAGCGACCAGTCGGCGAAATAGCTGTTGGTGACGGTATTGCCGTTGGGTTTGACCTCGCTGGCCAGCTGTCCGACGGCGGAATAGGCAAAGGTGGACACCTGCGGCGACGGGTCGGACGCCGACTGGGCGTCGGTCTCCTTGCTCAGCAGGTTGCGCGGGTCGTAGCTGTAGGTTGACGTCGCGCCATCGTGGCCACGGCTGGTGAGGTTGGAATTGGCTTCATAGCCATAGGTGGTGGTGTGTTTGGTCACGCCGGCGGCCAGCTCGGCGACTTCGAACCCGGAGCCAGGATCGCCAATGCGGGCCGCCCGCCCGGCGCCCGCACCGGCGACATCTGCGACAGCACCAGGCACACCGCGGCCAGCAGCGCCGCTCCGGCGACGATCCCGCGTGATCTCTTCATCTTCGGCATGCAGCGACACGCGAACAACCTCAACACTGAAGGCCTCCTGCCCCCGAGGAATGCAAGCAGGATCGCCCAGCCGGTGGTTAAGGGCAGGGTTGTTCCAACCAGAATCCCCGGCTGGAACAACCCTTGACACACGGTCGCGGATATGGTCCGCATCCATCCAGCCGATGGTGTGCCCGGACGGTCACGTTCCGCCAGAGGCGTCCTCCAAGGGGTAATCAGGCTGACGCCGGAGGGTGGCTTGCGGCCTGTGTGACCGTGCGGCCCGCGGCCTGCGTGACCGTCAGGAGGCCGTCTTTCATCAGGCCGATCCGCTGCGCGCGGGCGGCCACGGTGCTGTCGTGGGTGACGAACACCATCGTCAGCTCGAGTTCGCGCCAGAGGTTCTCCAGGAGGCCGATGATCTCGTCTCTTGTCCCCTCGTCCAGGTTGCCGGTCGGCTCGTCGGCGAGCAGCACCTCGGGGTCCTTCACGAGCGCCCGGGCGATCGCCACCCGTTGCTGCTGACCGCCGGACAGCTCGGACGGCAGGTGGTGCAGCCGGTCGCTGAGTCCGACGGTCGCCAGTGCCTGCTCTGCGCGCGCTTTCCGCTCGGCGGCGCTGACGCCGAGCGGGACGAGCGCCACCTCGACGTTCTCCGCCGCGTTCAGCGTGGGGATCAGGTTGAAGGTCTGGAAGATGAATCCGATGGATCGGGCCCGTACCTGGGTGACCTTGGCCTCACGCAACCTGGTCAGGTTGATGCCGTCGAATTCGACTGTCCCGGAGGTGGGCTGGTCAAGGCCGCCGATGATCTGCAGCAGGGTGGACTTGCCGTGGCCGGTGGGGCCCTGGATGGCGAGCCACTCGCCGTCCTCGATCACCAGGTCCACGCCGTGCAGGGCGGTGACCGTGCCGCGGCCCTTCTTGTAGATCTTGACAACGCCGGAGAGCTTGTACATCGCTTCCTCTCATTCCGTTCTGTGGTTGCCTGGCTGGCTCGTTATTCGACCCTGGCCAGCGCTGCCGCAGGGCGGAGCCGGGCCGCCCGCCAGCCGCCGAACGAGCCGGCGATCAGGCCGCCGGCGACGGCGAGCACCACGGCGGCCACGATCACGGTCACCGTGACGGGCGCGGTCAGTGTCACTGAAACGGTGTGGGCGGTATTGGTCAGCGCCCTGAGGGCTCCGCCTCCGCCTCCGCCGCCGCCTTTGCTTGCGACCGAGGCGGTGTTGGCCGATCCGACCGTCGCGGTCAGCTTCGGCGCCAGCGTGTCGATCAGGGCGGCGCCGCCGTACCCGAGGCCGACGCCTGCAATCCCGCCGATGATGCCGATCGCGATCGACTCGCCCATCACCTGGCCGATGATCCGCCGGCTCCGCCAGCCCAGTGCCTTCAGCGTGCCGAACTCCCGCACCCGCCGGGCTACCGCCGCCATCGTGAGCAGGCTCGCCAGCAGGAACGCGGCGATGAGCACCGCGGCCGACAGCCACTTCCCGAGGTTGTTGGCCAGGCTGGACGCGCTGGACAGCGACCCCGTCACCTCGCTGGCCAGGTCGTTCTGGTCGGTGACGGTGGCCGACGGCAGCACCACGGCGATCTCCTGCTGCACGGCGGCGATATCGGCGGCGCTCGCGGCCGACACGTAGATCGTGTTCACCTGGCCGGTCAGGCTGCTCGTCCCGTTCTTCCCGAGGCTCTGGGCCTTGGCCAGCGGGATGTACACATCCGGGGGACTGCCGCCCTGCGGCGCGCTGACGATCCCGGTGATCGTGAAATTCGTGCCGCCCACATCGATCACAGAGCCGACGCCCAGCTTGTTTTGCGTCGCGTAGCCGGAATCCACCACCGCGACGTCAGAGTTCGCGTCGGCGGATGTGAGAGCGGTGCCGGAGGTCAGCTTGGCGGCGCTGAGCGGACCGAGTGCGGTGTGGTTCACGTCCACGCCGGCGACGCTGAACGAGTTGGTGGTGAAGGCCGACCTGAAACTGCCGCCGCCGCTGCCGGTGCCGCCGGTGGTCACGGCCGGGACCGTCCCGGTGACCGTGACATCGGAGAGCGTGAGCCCGCCTACCGCGGACATCACGTCGTGCTGGCGCGCAACAGCAGCCAGCGCGCCGGAACGCAGCGGCGCATACCGGCCGTTGACCAGGTCGTTGATGTTGATCTTCGTGCCGGCCGCGATCTGGCCCTGCTTCGCCGCCTTGATCTGCTGCTTGAACCCGAACGAGGTCTTCTGCCCGCCCGAGCCCTGCGGCGGCGCCTGGGTGACGGTAAGGTCAGTGCCCACCCCGTACAGCGCGTGCAGCACATTGGCCTGCGAGTTCTTCACGCCGTTTGAGGCGGCTGTCACGGTGATCACCAGGCCGATTCCCAGTGCCAGGCCAAGCGAGATAAAAATCGCTTGGCGCATACGCCGCCGCAGCTCGCGGCGGAGATACGTAAAAAACATGCAGACTCCTCAGGGCACCTATTTATCCATAACGGGCAGCGCAGCACCCAGTCCCCCGCGCCGGCTAATACTCTTGCCAGTTCCTCGCGCTATTCCCGAAGAAGGGCGCGAGCGGCCTCTTCCCCGCGCTATTCCTGAAGAGGGGCCGCGAGCGGCCTCCGGGTAGTCCCGGTATCAGGATGGGATCTGGCGGCCATTTCCGGGCTCCGGGTCCCGCCGACCTGCGGCGTCCCGCCGGGCGGCTGCGTCCCGCCGGGCCGCGGCGCGGAAGGCAGGCGGACCCGGATGGCAAGCCCGCCGCTTTCGCGGGGCGTGGCAATCAGGATTCCGCCGTGGCTGTGGACAACCGACTGGACGATGGAAAGGCCAAGCCCGACGCCCTGGCTGCCGTCGGCCCGGCTGCTGTCGGCGACCCGGCTGCTGTCCAGGCGCCGGAACGGCTGGAACATCATGTCTAGTTGCTGCGGCGGCACGACCGGCCCGCTGTTGATCACCGCCAGTTCGACCCGCCCGGGCTCCCCGTGCGCGGCCGTCGACACCTTCACCCAGCCGCCCGGGTGATTGTGCCTGATGCCGTTGCGGACGAGGTTGAGGGCCAGCCGTTCCAGGAGGACGGGGTCGCCGACGGTCATGGCGGGGTAAGGCATCGCGTCGACGGTGATGCGTGCGGCCGCTGCCTCGTGGGCGGCCTGCTCGACCGCGCCGGCCGCGACATCGGACAGGTCGACAGGCAGCCACCTGATGGCCTCGCTGTCGCTGCGGGCGAGCGTGAGCAGGCCGTCGATGATCAGCTCGCTGCGGGAGTTGGTGGCGAGAATCGTGTCCACGAGCTCGCGCAGCCCGGGGGGCACGCGGCCGGACGCGATCGCGACCTCGATGAGCGTGCGGTTGGTGGCCAGCGGCGTGCGGAGCTCGTGCGAGGCGTTGGCCACGAACTGGCGCTGGCCGTCGAAGGACACGTCGAGGCGCTCGAGCATGGCATCGAAGGTGTCGGCGAGTTCCTTCAGCTCGTCGTCGGGTCCCGCCAGTGCGATCCGCTCACCCAGGTTGCGGCCGGCGACCCGGCGGGCGGCGCCGGTGATGTGGCGCACGGGGCTGAGCGCGCGCCCGGCCATGATCCATCCGAAACCGACCGCGGCGACGGCCACCACCGCGAAGGCGAGCATGCACTCAGTCACCACGATCCCCAGAGCCCGGCCGCGGTGCAGATCCAGTTTCTGGCGAATGGCTTCTACCTCACCCGGCCGCAGGTGCCCGGAACTCGACAGGATATTTTCGACGGCTTTCCCGCTGGGATAGTTGTGCTTGAAAATGAAGAAGAAGATAGCGATCAGCGCCGCGCCGGCGAGCAGGAACATCCCGCCATAGAGCAAGGTGAGCCTCGCCCGGATGCCGAGCCGGGACAGCGTGAAATCGCGGGTCTTGTTCATGAGATGCGGTATCCCGCACCCGGGATGGTCTCGATCGGCGGCGGATCGCCCAGCTTTCTGCGCAGCGTCATGATCGTGACCCGGACGACGTGCGTGAAGGGGTCAATGTTCTCATCCCACGCCTTCTCCAGCAGTTGCTCGGCGGACACGATCGCGCCGTCGCCGCGCAGCAGTTCCTCAAGGACGAGGAATTCCTTTCGCCGCAGCGGCAACGGCCTGCCGTCCCTGGTCGCCCGGTGACGGGCCGGGTCGAGGCGGATGCCGGCGCGCTCGAGAACCGGCGGACCGGGCGGGCGTGCCCGCCGGCCCAGCGCCCTGACCCGCGCGACCAGTTCGGCGAACGCGAAGGGCTTGGCCAGATAGTCATCGGCGCCGAGGCCGAGTCCCTCCACCCGGTCGGCCAGATCCCCGGCGGCGGTGAGCATGAGAATCCGCACCAGAGCCTCCCCGCTGACCAGTGACCTGCAGATCTCGTCGCCATGGACAATAGGCAGGTCACGATCCAGGATGACCACGTCGTAATCGTTGACGGCCAGCCGTTCCCGCGCTGACCCGCCGTCAAAGACCACGTCTGCGGCAATGGCCTCACGCCGCAGGCCCTCCGCGATGGCCCGCGCGAGCGGCTGCACATCCTCCACCACAAGCACCCGCACCTGCGCCTCCTGACGATCAGGGGTTCCGCGCGTCCATAGATCAGGGGATCGCGCGTCACCCGGCGTCCACCACGATCGCGTGCGTCCGGTCAACTCAGCGTAAAAGCGAGCTTTGACGCTGCCTTTACCGCCTCTCCAGTGAACTGACCTGACGAAGCGGGCCGCAGACAGCGGTCCCGCCCCGCCAAAAGGAGGGAGCAACCTTGACCAGGAACAGGCAGCGGCATGGACGGCTCATCGTGGCCAGTGGCGCGGGACTCCTGCTGGTCACGCTCACAGCATGCGGCGGCAACGCCGGAGCCACGCCAGCGGCCAGCAGCACTCCGAACATCTCTCAGTTCATCACATGCCTCCAGTCGCACAGCGTCAGCGTCAACGGCAGCGACATCCCCGCGATCCGCACCGCCCTCAAGAGCGTTACGAAGACGCAGAAGAAATCGGCGATGGCCGCATGCCGCCAATACACCGGCGGACTAATAGGCAAGAGATAAGCAGGCGTGCTGAATCGCGGCCGCCGCTACCGGGGGCAATGGGCATGGCACGGGGCGGCAAACGGGGTCACGCGGCGGAGCACGTCGCGGCTGGTGCGGAGTGGCGTAGGCGCGCGGCGCAGCGATCACCCCTTGTGAGGCGGTCACCCTTGTGAAAGGTGGAAGGAACCCCCGACGCTGGTCCCGCGCAGCCGGATCACCGGCGCCTTCGCATCGGCATCGTTGTCGTTGACCGC
>DASWFT010000252.1:0-26684 GCA_036394075.1 Streptosporangiaceae bacterium | reverse complement strand
CCACAGCCCGGCGAGCGGCCGGGACGGGTCGGCGGCAGGAACCTGCCCGGCCTCCGCCTGGGCCTGCGCCGTGGCTGGCCCCATGGTCAGCCTGCCGTGGGCGACCGCGATACCGATGCTGACCAGGTTCGCGCCCGCCTGGTCGATCCGGGTCTCGGCGTGCGCCCGCTTGGCGGTCCGCAGCGCGAGCGTGCCCAGCTCACCGAGGCCGCGGCTGAGCGTGCCGTGCTCACGGGCCACGGAGAGGGCCTGCCGGACCTGGCCGAGGATCTGGCTCTCGCCCACCACCATGGACTCCAGCCCGCAGGCCACGGCGAGCAGGTGCTGCACGGCCCGGTCCTCGTAGTGCACGTACAGGTTCGGGGTCAGCTCGCTGAGCGGGATGCCGGAGTGCCGGGCCAGCAGGTCACAGATGGACGACACCCCACCGTGGAACTTGTCCACCTCGGCGTAGACCTCGACCCGGTTGCAGGTGGACACCACGAAGGCGCCGGCGACACTCCCCGCCTGGGAGACGTCGCGCAACAGCTTCGTGAGGTCGTCGCCGCCGACCACGGCCCGCTCCAGCGTGGCGACCGGCGCGCTCTTGTGGCTGAGTCCGACCACCAGCACGCTCATGCGGTGTCTCCCGCTCGCCTGCGGGGCGCTTTAAGGCGCCCTTCCGGCTCGCTCATGCGGGCACCCCCCGCCCCGCCACGTCGCTGGTGGCGTGCAGGGTCGCGGGATCATCCGGCCAGCCGCGATCACCGGTGTCTACGCGCACGACAGACCTCCGCTGCGCGTGGAAGGCGAGAATCTGCAATTCGATGGACAGGTCGACCTTACGCACGTCAACGCCCGAGGGCACGTTAAGCACCATAGGGGCAAAATTGAGGATGCTCGTCACGCCCGCAGCGACCAGGCGGTCGCAGACATCCTGCGCGGAACCCGCCGGGGTCGCGATCACGCCGATCGACACTCCCTGCCTGGCCACCACGGACTCGATCTGGTCCGCGCTGCCTACCGCGTGGCCTGCGATCTCGGTGCCCACGACGTCGGGGTCGCTGTCGAGCAGCGCTGCGACGCGAAAGCCTCGTGACGCGAAACCGCCATAGTTCGCGAGCGCACGACCAAGATTGCCGGCGCCGACAATGAGGACCGGCCAGTCCTGGGTCAGCCCAAGTTCGCGGGAGACCTGGTAGACGAGGTAGTCCACGTCATACCCGACACCGCGGGTGCCGTAGGAGCCCAGATGGGAGAGGTCCTTGCGGAGCTTTGCGGAGTTGACCCCGGCCGCTGCGGCCAGCTCATCACTCGACACGGTGGCGACGTCCTGCTCGGCGAACGCGTACAGCACGCGCAGGTAGACCGGGAGGCGAGCGATGGTCGCCTCGGGGATGCCCTGGCTGCCATTGGCGGACACTGTACGGCGGGACATGCGCCGGCGCTCCTGAGGGGATCGACGCTACGGGCACTGCGGGCTTCCCAGGCGCCCGCCGGGAGAGATCTGTCATTTACGGTACGCCCTTGTGAACGTTTGCACAAAGTCGGGGCTCGGTTGGACCGGGCCAGGACCCGGGCACGACCCGGCCACGAGATGGCCCCGGCGCCCGGCTACCGGCTCAGCGCGGCGCGCAACCGGTCCTCGCTGACGCGCCAGAAGTCGTGCTGCACGCCATCGATCAGCGTCACGGGGATCTGGTCCCAGTAGTCCCGCAGATCACTGTCCGAGCGGGTGATGTCGCGTTCCTCCCAGGCCACGCCGAGGTCGGCGGCCACCCTCGCAATTACAGCCCGGGCTTCATCGCACAGATGGCAGCCAGGCCGGGACAACAGCGTGATCGCATGATCGCGCGTCACAACGCCCGCCCTCCCGGCGGCCGGTCGCCTCTCGTCCTGCCTCCAGGCGTGGTGCCATAGGGCAGGCCAGTGGTCGGCGGCCCCACCGGCCGCGATCCCCCTGGCGCCCCCAACGGCGGCGACCCTACCGGGGGCGACCCGGGCGCCTGCGACCCGGGCGGCGGTGACCCGGGCGGCTGTGGTCCCGGCGACGGCCCGAGCGGCGACACCTTGGCCTGCCGTACGCCGAGCTCAATCACGTTGGTCGCGAGTACCAGGGGGCGGCGGCCGACCTCGAACTCCTGGATGTACGACTGCCGGGTGTGCTCGTCGTAGGCCGCCTGATCCCGGTAGACCTCATAAAGGATCCGCTGTAGCGGCGCGGACGGAACACCGTGCACCACGTAGACAAGGGTGCCAGGCTCTTGCGCCCGCACCTGCTCGACAACCTGCTCGGCAAGCCGGTCGAACTCCGCCGCGCCGTGTTCGAGCAGGGTGTAAATGGCGATCTGCCCGTAGAACCGTTCGGTGTCCTGCCCGGCGGCCAGCCCCGCGGCCCAGTTCGCAGCGAGCTGCGCGTCCGGCCCGATGTTCTCATCGTCTGGGTAACTGGCGTGTCGCCAGATCTCGCCGGCCGCCAGGCCGCCAGGCTCCGCGGCAAGGTGGCCGGCATCGGCGCCGTACCGTCCGTCGTCGCCGTGGTCGGTATATCCGTTCGGCTGATAGAGGGGATCGAAGGTACCGGTGACCGGTCCGTCGAAACCGCCGGCGTCCGGCCCGCCGAAACCACTGTTGTCCGGATCGTCAAAGCCGCCGGGAATCGGGCCTTCGAAAGCGCCGGTGACCGGCCCGTCATAGTCGGCATCCGGGCCGCCGTAGCCAGTGTCGCCGTACATCCCGTAAGCACTACTGTCGCCGTACCCGCCGGTCGGCGCCGGGTACCCGCCGTGGCCGCTATCCCGGTAAAGGTCAAGCGAATCATCGGGGGGGCGGCCGCCGCTGGCGTACAGGCCGAGCGAATCGTCCCCGCCGTACCGCGCGGAGCCCCTGGCACCGGCCTGGAACGGGGGGGCCCAGCCCGTGTCATCCCTCGCGCGGGATGCGGCCCGCACGGCAGCCGGCTGGAACCGGGCGGCCCGCAGCGACGCGAGGACGGCCAGCCCGGCGGCGAGCACGCAGATCGCCGGGTATCCGGAATTCACCGGCAGATGGACCGCCAGCCCCTCCGTCGCGAGGATGGCGACGCCAGCCAGGCCGACCGCCACGAACCCGTTCCCCCAGACGCGATTACTGCGTGCCCGCACACCCGCGACGATCACCCCGACCACCGCGGTGAGCACGGCGACGACGGCGAGCAGCTTCAGCAGCGCGTTCGGGATGACCTGGTAGTGCAGGGAGGCGGCGGGCCAGGACTTGCTGAAGGCCTGGGAACTCAGCGGGTCGGTGCCCAGGATCACGGCCGCCACCACCGCTAGCGCGGACAAGAGCAGGCGCGCCGCGAACCTGCCCGGCATACTCCGCGCGGCCACCTCGATAATCCCCCACGCGAGGGCCAGCGGGGCGATCAGCTGGGCGCCGAGCTGTACCGCACGGAACGTGATGGGAGCGAAGCCCCTCTGGTAGCCGAGGACTTGCGCGGCCAGTGCGATGGTGAGCCCGGCCGTCGCGATCGCCCAGGCGATCAGGTCGGCGCGGGGCGCCCGGGAGCACCGCACCACCAGCATGACAGTGCCGGCGGCCGCCGCCAGGGCGCCAGCCAGCGCGGCCAAAAAGGATATCGACATTGCAGCCTATAGTGCCTGACGCGCGCCCAGGATGCGACCAGATGGATGGCCAGGTAACAAGGCGGCCGACCCCAACTCGGTAAGCTGAGACGTCATGAGGCAGCTGCGAGGACGGCTTCCTGTGCCTGGCCGGGGGAATCGCGCAGCAGGCTCCGATCCGAGCACCGATCCCGGCTACCCCGACGAGCTCGGCGGCAGGCCAAGGCCGCAGCGCAAGAGCCGGGCGGCCGTCGCGGGGGCGGCCTCCGCGGCCGCCGCGATGGTGCGGCAGCCGGCACCGGAGCCCGATCCGTCGGCGGGTGCTTTCTTTGACGTCGACAACACGCTCATGCGGGGCGCATCCATCTACTATTTCGCCCGCGGCCTCGCTGCCCGCAACATGTTCGGCCCGCGGGACCTGGCCCGGATGGCCTGGGGCCAGGTGTCATTCCGGGTGCGCGGTGCCGAGAACCCCGATCACATCGATACCCTCCGCGAGGCCGCGCTCGCGTTCGTGGCCGGGCACAAGGTCGCGGATATCGTCACGCTGTCCGAGGAGATCTACGACGAGAGCATGGCCGACCGGATCTGGGAGGGCACCAGGGAACTCGCACAGCGCCACCTCCAGGCGGGCCAGCGGGTATGGCTCGTCACCGCCACGCCGGTGGAACTGGCCAGCATCATTTCGCGGCGACTCGGGCTGACCGGCGCCCTCGGCACGGTCGCGGAGTCCGTGGACGGGATCTACACGGGACGGCTCGTCGGCGGGCTGCTGCACGGCGAGGCCAAGGCGGCGGCGATCAGGGCGCTCGCCGACCGCGAGGGTCTCGACCTGGCCCGCTGCTCCGCCTACAGCGACTCAAGCAACGACCTGCCGATGCTGGAGCTCGTCGGCCACCCGAACGCGGTCAACCCGGACGGAGACCTGCGCGCCGAGGCGAGGACGAGAGACTGGCCGGTACACGACTTCCGCTCCGGCCGTAGGGCCACCCTGATCGCGCTGCCGAGCGCGGCCGGTGCCGGGGCGGTCGTCGGCGGTGTCGCCGCGGCGGTCGCGCTGCGCCGGCGCCGCACCCGCGGATGACGCAGCACACCCGCGGCTGACCCGCCGCACCCGCGGATGACGCAGCACACCCGCGGCTGACCCGCCGTACCCGCGGATGACGCAGCGCACCCGCGGATGACCCGCCGCGACCCGCACCCAACGGCTGGCGGAATGCCTCTGCGGCGTGTCTCGCAGATCTTGGCCGTCGCGCAGCCTGAAGATCTGCGAGACACGCCCTGAACCTGAGTCAGCCGAAGGCGGGGCCACGCTCCACAAGCAACTCGTCGAGCTTGCGCTGAATGGTGTCCCGCACCGCCGCGGTCAGCTCCGCGATCACCGCCGGGTCGTCCTCCGCGCCGGCCGGGTAGTCGCCGGTGGGCACGGGGGGGCAGAACTCGATGATCCACTGGGACGGCAGCGGGATCGCGCCGACCGGGCCGAGCCACGGGAACAACGGGGTGATCGGGAAGTAGGGCAGCCCAAGCAGCCGGGCCAGCGGTTTCGCGTTCCCGATCATCGGGAAGATCTCCTCCGCCCCGACGATGGCGCACGGGATGATCGGCACCCGCGCCCGGATCGCGGACACGGCAAACCCGCCGCGGCCGAAGCGGCGCAGCTGGTACCGCTCGCTGAACGGCTTGCCGATCCCCTTGAACCCCTCCGGGAAAACACCAACCAGCTCACCGGAGCGCAGCAGATGGTGGGCTCCGGCCGGGCAGGCGCGGGTGTGGCCGCCCTTACGGGCCAGCTGGGACAGTACCGGCAGCTCATACACGAGATCCGCGCCGAGCAGCCGCAGGTTCCGGTGGCCCGGGTGCTCGTCGTGCAACCCGGACTGCAGCATGATCGCGTCGACCGGGAGCACACCGGAATGGTTGGCCACGACCAGGGCGCCCCCCTCGCCGGGTACCTGCGCCAGCCCCTTCATGCGCACCCGGAACCAATGCTGGTAAAGGGCACGCGCCGCTGGCATCAGCACGCGGGAGTTGAACTCGGGGTCGAACCCGAACTGATCGGTCTCACCCTCGCCGGCCATCTGGCGCCGGGTGAACTCCACGGCCCCGGCGATTCGCCCGCGCCAGGCAGCCGCCCAGGGCGGGCTGTTCCCTGCGGCCCGGTCACGATCGGCAGCCTGGTCACCGCCGGAAGGGATCTGCAGCTTGCGCCAGGAACCGTTCAGGTGACCGTTGGTGGTCTTTCCATTGCTGTGCTCTCCGTTACCGTTGCGCACGGCGCCATACCGCGCGGTGCCGTCCGGCATCCCCCCCGGCGTGCCGCGAAGTCTGCCGCCAGCGAGCGCTGGAGGCTGCCCCACCGTATCCCCCTCCCCACAGCGCCCCGGGTCGGCCAGATGCCGACCCGGCTGACGCCGCCTTCTGGCCACGGCTGCCGTGGCCGCACGCCCGACGCCGGCACTGCCTCAGGCGGCCGGCCCGTGACCAGCCTGAGCGTGCCTGCGCAGCGTTACTTCTTGTTCCGCCGCTGTACGCGGGTCTTCCGCAGCAGCTTGCGATGCTTTTTCTTGGCCATTCTCTTGCGACGCTTTTTGATGACTGAACCCACAACACCCACCCTCGATCGACGCACTGGAACTTGCCGCACTGGGACTCGAAGCACTGGCAATCAGGCATGAAACGCGCAAGCCCGACGCCGACCGGCTGGGCACACGCCAACGCCACAGGGTACCTCCCCGCTGCCGGGCCCGCGAAGCCGCCTGCGCCTATCGCGGTCAGCCCGCTGCGACGAACGACTCCCTCAGGTACCGGTTGACCGCCTGTTCGGGCACGCGGAACGACCGGCCGACCCGGATCGCCTCAAGCTCGCCCGAGTGAACCAGACGGTAAACCGTCATCTTCGACACGCGCATGATCGAGGCCACTTCGGCCACGGTCAGGAACCTGACATCGCTTAGGGGAGTCTCAGCTGCAGTCATGTTTCCCTACTTCCGCGCGGGTGCTTGTACGCCTCAGCCGGATTTTGGCGCATCAGTCACCTCCGTCCCCAGCGTAAGTCCTGTGTGGAAAAGGGCAACCCCCCTCATCCGGGCATCATCAGCGGCAAGCGTGATTGTGCGCGCCCCGGATCCCGCTACGAAGCCGGGAACAATCCGTGTGCCGGGAATACCGCGGCGCGGGTGGCCATGATCGCCCGGTCCACCGCATCGGCCGGGTCGTAGCCTGACGAGAAGGGGACGAACGCTGCGTCGGCGCCATCCGTCATCCGTTCCGGCGCGCTCACGCCCGTTCGGGCGCGGGCGTACTCGCGCCATTCCGGCGGCGTTGCCAGCTGCGGGTCAAGCGGGCGCCCGGCCGCCTCGGCGAGCAGGTGAGTCCAGGTCCTCGGCACCACGCGGACCAGCTCGTAACCACCCCCGCCGGTGAGCACCCACCGGCCGGCCGCTGTCTCATGCGCCAGCCCGTGCAGCGCGGCGTGGGCCCTACGCTGCCCGTCAATGCTCAGCTCCAGGTGGGCAAGCGGGTCAAGAAAGTGGCTGTCGCAGCCGTGCTGGCTGACCAGCACCTGCGGGCGGAACGCCCGGAGCAGCGGCGGCACGACCGCGTCGAACGCACGCAGCCAGCCGGCATCACCGGTACCCGCGGGCAGCGCCACGTTGACGGCCATTCCCGCGGCGTCCGGGCCTCCGGATTCGGTGGGCAGGCCGGTGCCGGGGAAAAGTGTCATCGGATGCTCGTGCAGGCTGATCGTCAGCACCCGCGGATCATCGTAGAAGGCCGCCTGCACCCCGTCGCCGTGATGGACGTCGATGTCGACGTAGGCGATCCGCTCCGCACCCTGGCGCAGCAGCCACGAGATCGCGATGGCCGGGTCGTTATACACGCAGAACCCGCTGGCCGCACGGCGCATCGCATGGTGCAGGCCGCCTGCGATGTTGACCGCGTGATCCGCCTGCGACGTCCTCACAGCCCTGGCCGCGGCCAGGGTGGCCCCGGCGACCAGCGCCGAGGCGTCGTGCATGCCGGGGAAGACCGGGTTGTCGGGTGTGCCCAGGCCGAACGCCAGGTCGGCGGCGCCCAGCCGCACGGCGGCGATGTACTGCGGGTCATGGACAAGCTCGAGTTCGGCGCTGGTGGCGGGCTCGGGCGCGGCGACCGACACACCTGCGGCGGTCAGCAGGCCGAACGCGCGGGCGAGCTCGATCGTGAGTTCCACTCGCACGGGCGCCAGCGGATGCTCGGGCCCGAAGTCGTACCCGGTGAGCCGGTGGTCCCACGCGACGTGCAGTGTGCAGGTCACTGTGCCGCTCCCAGCCCCGGTCTCGTCATGTCAGGCGCGCCGCTCCCGGCCGTCCCGTTCGGCTCCGCCCAGTTCGGCGCCGCGATCACGCGCGGCCTCGATGGCGGCCAGGAATGCCGCCCGGACCCCGTGACGCTCCAGCTCGCGGATGGCGGAGATGGTCGTCCCGCCGGGTGATGTCACGGCCTCACGCAGGATCACGGGGTGCTCGCCGGTCTCTCGCAGCATGGTCGCCGCCCCGTATACCGCCTGGGTGACCATTTCCATCGCCGTGCCGCGCGGCATGCCCAGCAGGATCCCGGCGTCCACCATGGCCTCGACGAGGAAGTACACGTATGCCGGGCCGCTGCCGGACAGCGCCGTCGCTGCGTCCTGCTGCGATTCCGGGATGCGTAGCACCTTGCCCACCGGGCGGAGCAGTTCCTCGGCCCGCTCCAGGTGCTCAGGGCGGGCGTGCGCGCCCGGCGAGATGACGCTCATGGCCTCATCCACCAGGACCGGTGTGTTGGACATGACGCGCACCACGGGAACGTCCGCGCCCAGCCGGCGCTCGATCAGCGCGGTGGTGATGCCGGCGGCCACGGATATCACCAGCTTGTCGGCGGGCAGGTGCGGGGCGATCTCGTCCAGCAGCGTGGGCATGTCCTGGGGTTTGACCGTCAGGATGAGTGTGTCCGCGCTCTTCGCCGCCTCCGCCGCGCTGACCACACTGATGCCGTAGGCATCGCGCAGCGCGGCCGCGCGTTCTGGCCGGCGGACTACAGCCAGCAACCCGGAGGGCGCACGGCCCGCCCGCAGCAGCCCGGCGATGAGCGCCTCGCCCATCTTGCCCGCACCGAGGATTCCGATCACTCACCGGAGCTTATCGCGGTGAGCCGGATCGTCAGCTCCTCGACGCCAGGGAGCGGAGGAAGAACGCAAGGTTGGCCGGCCGCTCGGCGAGACGGCGGACCAGGTAGCCGTACCAGTCGCTGCCGTAGGGCAGGTAGACGCGCATCTGAGCCCCGGTGCTGGCCAGACGGTGCTGCTCGGTGGTCCGGACGCCGTACAGCATCTGGTACTCGAAACTGTCTGCGGCCCGCCCGGCCAGGCTTGCCCGGGCGGCTGCGATGCTGATCAGCCGCGGGTCATGGGTCGCCGCCATCGGGTACCCAGGGCCGTTGAGCAGCACCCGCAGGCAGCGAACGTAGCTCCGGTCCACGTCACGCCGGGCGGGGAAGGCAACGCTCTCGGGCGCGCGGTAGGCGCCCTTGCAGAGGCGCACCCGCGAGCCGGGGCGGGCCAGCGCCGCGCAGTCGGACACGCTCCGCCGCAACCCGGACTGGATCACGCAACCGAGGTCGGGGAACTCCCCGCGCAGCTCCGCGACGAGCCGCAGGGTCGCCTCGACATGGGTGTGGTCCTCCATGTCCAGCGTCACCGTGGTCCCGGCCACGCGGGCCGCCGCGCAGATCCGGCTGATGTTCTCCGCGGCGGTCTTGTCCCCGTGCTCGGCCAGGCCGAGGCCGACCGCGGTGGGTTTTACAGACACCTCAGCCCGGCCGCCCGCTGCCAGCCCGGCCGCGGCGAGCCTGACGATCAGCCGGGTGTACTCGTCGGCAACGGCCGCGGCCTGCTCTGCGTCGGCAGTGTCCTCGCCGAGATAATCGAGAGTCACCAGGAGGCCGCTGGCCAGCAGCCGCTGGGCGACCTGCACCGCCTCGATCGCGTTGTCTCCCGCTACGTACCTGGCGACGATGCCGCGCGTGTACGGGGCCGATGTGATCAGGCGGCGCGCCCGATCACTGCCCGAGGCGGCTAGCAGCATGCGGCGGAGCACGGTAGGCCACCTCCCGCGGTCGCGGTCCGACGGCCGTCGCGCCGGGCGGCCGCCTGCTGCCGCCACGTTACCCGGGACGCCTCCGGCGCGACGCTACTTGGACTCTTCCGGAACCGTTGCCTTGGGCCGCCTCCGGCAGCACGTTTATCCCGGGCGCCGGCCCACCAGGCCGCGCGGCCGCGTCAGCGTTATCTTCACGTTCGCCCCGGCGTCCGGTGGCACCACAACCTCCTGCGCCGCGGCGAGGCCGCCCGCGGTCAGCGTCGCATCCACCGGCACGGTCCGCTTGATGAGCGCGAGCCCGATGGGCCCGAGTTCGTAATGGCGCGCCGCCGACCCGACGAAGCCGACCGTGGCATCCGCCGCTGTGACCGGGTCACCGTGGCTGGGGAGCTCGTCCTCGCTTCCGTCCAGGTGCAGGAAGACGAGCCGCCGCGGGGGATGGCCCAGGTTATGCACCCGCGCCACCGTCTCCTGGCCGCGGTAGCAGCCCTTGCTGAGGTGGACAGCGGTCTCGATCCAGCCGACCTCGTGCGGGATCGTCCGGTGATCGGTGTCCAGCCCGAGCCTCGGCCGCCGCGCCGCGATCCGCAACGCCTCATAGGCCTGCATGCCCGCCAGCGTCACCCCGCGCTCCCGCAGCTCAGTGGCAATCGCCCCGAGCCGGTCACGCTCAACAACCACATCCATACCGAACGTTCTGCGCAATGCAACTGCCGTTCCGTCCGGCAGGCGGTCGCCGGAATCCGGGCCCATCAGGGTGAGCACCGCGTACTGACTGGTGACATCGGCGGGCTCGACCCTGAGCATGAACCGCATCGACTGCAGGAACTCCAGCAGCGCCGTCTCCGTGCCGGGTTCCACGTGCAGCCACACTGCCGCACCGTCGTCGGCCAGCGTCAGGTGGTGCTCCACGTGGCCGTTCGGGCTGAGGATGAGCGCCTCGGCGGTGCTGCCCGGCGCGAGGTGCTCCAGGTCCTGGGTGGTCAGGCTGTGCAGCCAGGACAGCCGGTCCTGGCCAGTGATGCGCAGCACGCCCCGGTGGGATCGGTCCACCAGGCCGGCCGAGAGCGCGAGCGCGCGCTGCTCCGCGTAGGGGTCGCCGTAGTGAGCGGCGACGCCGGCGTCCGGGCCTTCGGCGGGGACGGCACCCTGAGTCGCGAGCAGCGGGCTTTCCATACCAGCCAGGCTATGTGATCAGCTCATGAGGTGGCGGTGCGGCACTGCGCGCACCTGCCGAAGATGGTGAGATGGCCGACGTCGGTCTCGAAACCCTGGGTGTCGTCGAGCGCAGCCACTAGCGCATCCACCGCGCCCGGCCCGACCTGGGTCACCCGGCCGCATTGTGAGCAGACGAGGTGGATGTGCTCCGCCTCGGCCGCCAGGTGGTACCGGGGAGCGCCGTGCCCGAGGTGCGTGTGCGTGACCAGGCCGAGCTGTTCGAGGAGCTCCAGCGTGCGGTAGATGGTCGAGATGTTCACGCCCCGGGCGGTCTGCTGGACATCCGCGCAGATCTCCTCGGGGGTGGCGTGCTCCAGCTTGGTCACGGCTTCCAGGACCAGCTGGCGCTGCGGAGTGACCCGGTAACCGCGGGACCGCAGCTCCTCGTCCCACGCCTGCGTCATGGGGCGAGACTAACCCCGTTTTCGCGGACGTCTGATCGGCGGGGTCACCAGGCCAGGCTGGCCGAGTTTCCGCATGCCCGGCGGCGGAGGCCAGCAGCGTGCTGGCCAGCCGCGAACCGCCGGGCGGCTAAACCTACTTGCCGTCCGGGCCGAGCCTGACGTAATCTGCGGCCAACGCGGGAAAGGAGGTGGTCCAACAGCATGCATAGCAGTAGGACTCGCGAGGTGGCTGTCAGCTAGCCGCCGTCCCGCCGACGCACTGTCGGTGGCTCACGCCCCGCAGTGCGACTCATCGGTCCGGACGTGAGCCGGCATCACCAGATGACCGGCGCGCGTGCCGCAAGGCGGCCGGCGAATATTCGGCAGACACCGAACCCCCGGGCTGACCGGTCTGTCCAACCGGTCCCCGTGTGGCTCACCCTCCGGTCTCGCGGAGTGGCTGTGCCCGTCACGGCGTACATCGCCGCGGCGCAGCGGCCGACCGCACCGGGCGGGCCGCACGAGAGCCGCCCGGGGGTCTTAATTTGTCGGCGCTCCTCATTTGTCGGCGCTCCTCCTGCCGCATTTGTCGGCGTTCCTCCTGCCACATTGCCGGGGCTCCTCCTGCCACATTACCGGGGCTCCTCCTGCCGCTCTCCCCCTCCGCCTCGCTTTCCATGATCACGGAATATTCCCGTCAAATACGACCAGGGATATTCCGTGATCATGGGGGCACTGTGCCCATATATGGCTACACAATGGCGCGCAATCATGAAATGAAATGGGTTGCGCCGGGCCTATTTGAATTCTCTCGCCATCAGCGCTGAATCATTGCGTAATTTGCATCCGATTCCTTCCCCTGCCGCGTACCGTTGTCGCGGCACACGGCCCAGCCGCAGGATTCAGATCCCGACAAACACCCTTTCCTGGAGTCTCCGGCTGGCCGCCGGCTGGAGTCCCCAGTCTGAAAGGACACGCCAGATGAGGAAGTTCCACGTTGCCGTTGTTGCCGTCGCGGCTGTGAGCCTCGCGCTCACGGCCGGCGCCTTCGCCTCGTGGCCCGTCGGCCGTGCTGCCGCGGGCGCGGATCCTGGGTCCTCCATCCAGCCAGGGCATCCGATGGTGCTGGCCAGGAGCAATCCCTCACCGGCGATCAGATCTGCGCGCAGCACCAGGAGGATCGACTCCACGAACTGGGCTGGATACGCTGCCGCCCGCCCGGAGACCGCGTTCCGGTACGTGCAGGCGACATTCTTCGTTCCTTACGTGAATTGCACGAGCACGCCGAACGCATTCTCCTCCCACTGGGTGGGCCTTGACGGCCTGAACAGCCGGACGGTCGAGCAACTGGGCGTGGAGGCCGGCTGCGCGGGCTCGATTCCGGAATACTACGCGTGGTATGAAATGTACCCGGGAAATGAATCGTCCGTCTTCTTCGTCAGGCCAGGCAACTCGATCGTCGCCAGCGTCCACTACAACTGGCGGGACAAGATATTCGCGCTGACGCTTGACGACACGACGACCGGGCAGCATTTCAGCCGTTTCCTGAAATGTGCGGCCAGCTCGTGCCCGCGCTCGTCAGCACAGGTAATCAGCGAGTCGCCTTCCGACAGCGCAGGCCGGGCGCTGCCCCTCGCGGACTACCGCGCTTCCGGTTTCTCCGACATCACCGTGGCCGATTCGCTCGGCCATCGAGGCACGCTGAGCTCGAGATGGTGGAACACCTACCAGATCATTGAGGTCGGGGGCTCCAGCGGCAACGTGACCGGGCGGCCGACATCGCTCTTCCAGGGCCGGGCGTTCGGCAACTACTGGTTTCGCGAGAGCTAGGGCGAGACACGCCCTAATCCAATCGTTTGAGCTGGGCGGAAAGGTGCGGCTGAAGCGGCTGCCCGACGGCCGCCATGTCGTAGGCCCAGGCCAGGTCGAGGCCGACCATCCCATAGAGCCGGTGCCCGGCCGTCACCTCCTTAGCCGAGGAGGTGCGCGCCACCACATCCGTGCTCATCTCGATCTTCGTGCCGGTCACCTCGCCGAGGTAGATCTCGGTGATCCCGGTCGGGTGCGCGAGCACCATCTCTACCTGCCCGTTAGGTTGCGGACGCCAGTATCCGGTCTCGGTGGCGAGCGGGCGGCCCGGGTTTCCTTCCTCGTCCAGCAGCCAGCTCCGGCTCGCATAGATCAGGAACGGCTTGCCGTTGTGGCTGAACGTGATTTCCTGGCCGAACCGGAAGCCTTCGATCGTCGGGTAGCCGCCCACGCCGACACCTTCCCAGCGCCCCAGCAGGAAGAGCAGCGGGGCCAGATCGGGATGCGGTGGCGGCGCCTCCTGCTCAGGCATCGGAGGCGCCTCCTGCTCAGGCATCAGGGGAGCCATCGGAGCCGCCGCGGGTGGCACGCAGCAGCCTCACCGCCAGGAACGCCACCGCCACTGTCACCGCGGCGAAAACCGCGACCAGGAGCGCTCCGCTCGCCGTCGCTTCCATAGACGGCAGTGTACGGACCGGCCCCCCGGGCGGCGCGCCCGCCATGCCGACGACCCGCCGATCACGTTAAGGTGCTTTCATGACAGCGCGAAGCCTCGTCATCAAGATCACTGCTGGCAAGGATGACCCGGAGCGCTGCAGTCAGGCGTTCAGTGTCGCCGCCACCGCAGTGGCCAGCGGGGTCCGCACCTCGCTCTGGCTCACCGGTGAGGCCGCCTGGTTCTCCCTGCCCGGCCGCGCCGATGACTTCACGCTCCCGCATGCGCCTCCGCTGGCCGACCTGCTCCAGGGCATCCTGGCGGGTGGCACGGTGACGCTGTGCTCGCAATGCGCCGCCCGCCGGGACATCACCCCGGAGGACGTCATCGAGGGAGTGCGTATCGCGGGCGCGCCGACTTTCGTCGCCGAGGTCTGCGCGGACGGCACCCAGGCGCTGGTCTACTGACCTGCCGCACGGCCACCAGCCCTCGGGGCTTCGCCCGCTGGCCAGGGCGGAGGTTATCCTGCGCTGGCCACGCCGGGCGTTTGTCGCCGCGCTGGAGGTTTTGCTGGGTGGGAGGTTATCGCCGCGCTGGAGGGTCTACAGGAACGGCGGCGAGGCGCTGCTCGCGCAGCCGGAGCGTCCACTCCTCGTCGGCCGGCGCCAGCGGCGGGAGCGGTCCGACCGCCCAGCTCAGCAGGAGATCCGCTAGGCCGGGGTTGCGTACGAGCGCGGGCCCGTGCAGGTACGTGCCGAGGATCCGGCCCGCGTAGGCGCCCTCCGTCCCATCCCCGTTGCCCACGCCCGCCAGCACGCGCGCCAGCGGCGCGGCATCGGAACCCAGCTTTGTGACCCCCTGGTGGTTCTCGAATCCGGTGAGCCGGGGCACGCCAAGAGTGGAGTCGACGTCGGCGAGGATCTCACCGACCCCGCGGCGCGGCCCACGCCCGCTTCGGATGTCGAGAATGTCCAGGCCGGGCAGGAGCTGGCCGTCGTCACCGCCGAACTCGGCACCGACCAGCTGGTAACCGGCACAGACGGCGAAGATCACCGCGCCCCGGCTGGCCGCCGCGGCCAGGCCGCCGTCCGCCCGAAGCCGGCGGGCGGCGAGGATCTGCGGCAAATCCTCCCCTCCGCCCAGCAGGTACATGTCTCCTTCGCGAGGCACCGGCTGATCGGCGTTCACCAGCACAGACTCCACCTCGATGCCGCGCAGCCGGGCGCGGCGCTCCAGGACAATAAGATTGCCCCGGTCACCGTAGGTGCTGAGCAGATCGGGATAAACCCAGATCAGCCGGAGGCCGCTGGGGCCCCGCGGGTCCGCGCGCCGGTGTGTTCCCATCCGCTCACCACCTCTCAGGCCGCCCGGCCGAAAACCGTCCGGATCTGCTGGAACGCCGTGTAATTGGCGATAACGTTCAGGCTGCCGCCGGTCACCCGGTTGACTGCTTCGTCAATTCCCTCGGCCAGTTCGAAGGACAACTCGTCCGCCTCGAGCCGGACCGCGAGGTCCAGCCTGCGCTCGCCGGTCACGAAGAGGCGCCGCCCGCGCAGCACACGGTAGTCAACATCCCAGAGCCACGAGGTATCCCGGCCGTCGGGCTCCTGAGCGTTGACGGACAGCAGGACGGGCACAGGAGCCGGGTCAAGCACGTCGAACGCCTCCAGCCAGCCCGCCGGATTCTTGGCCAGCAGCAGGCGGACCTGACGGCCGTGCCGCTCGACCTGGGTGTACCGCCCCGCCACCGAGGCCACGGCGCGCAGCCTCGGGAGAGCCTGCCCGAGGCCGACCCCGAACACTTCAGCCACCGCCAGCGCGACGACTGCGTTGGCCCGGTTGGCCCGCCCCGGCAGCGCGAGGGACAGTTCGGTCACCTGGCCGACCGAGTCGATGACGTTGTCGCCGTCAAGGACCCACCTCGCTGGCGGCCGGGTGAAGTCGCACTCGCCGCAGCGCCAGCCGAGATCATCACGACCCAGATGAGAGCCGCACACCGGGCAGCACCACGAGTCCTCATGCCACCGCTGGCCCGCGGCCACCCAGGTCACCTGCGCGGCCCCGCCGGCCGCCCACGCGACCAACGGGTCATCGGCATTGGCGACCACGCGGCAGCCAGGGGCGGCGGCGAGCGCGTCCCGCCAGCGCCGCGCCAGCAGCCAGATTTCCGCCGCCCGGTCCATCTGGTCCCGGCTCAGGTTGAGCAGCGCCACCACCCGCGCCCTGGTCGCCTCCAGGACGGCCGGCATGTACGCCTCGTCCACCTCCAGCACGGCGAACGGCGCATCGGGGGCCTGGCCCAACGCTGCTGCGAGCCCGGCCTCCATGTTGGCACCGAACGCGTTGGACGCTACGTCCTGGCCGAGCGCGCCGAGCGCGGAGGTGATCAGCCGGGTGGTGGTCGTCTTACCGTTCGTCCCGGTTACCAGCACGACCTGACGGTCGGCGGCCAGCAGGGCCAGCAGCCCGGGTTCCACCCGCAGGCCGATGACTCCGCCGATCACCGACCCGTCACCACGGCCGGCCAGCCGCGACATCCTGCCCGCCGCGCCGCCAATGGTGGTCGCGAGGCGCGCACGGATCGGAAGCTTGCCCATTGCCGACGATGCTATCCGGCCGCGCCGTCCGGCTGGCGCTCATCCGGTCCGGTCGCCCACTGCTCGTGATCGGCGATGAACCTGCGCGGCCAGGACAGCACTACTTCGAGCCACGCCGCGATCCCCATGGTCCCCCCGGCCTGGCGCACCTGCGTGCGCAAGCCGACACCGATGAGCGCGCTGGCCAGGTCGTCGGTGAAGGCACCCTGATCGTCATCGCCGAGCAGGACGCTCCAGGCGGGTGCCCTGTTGCGGGCGAGTCCCATGGACAGCGGGTGGCGGCGCAGAGCCCGCAACCGGTGCCCGACCCGCATGTCCGGCCAGTCCGCGATGCCGGGGAGGTCGAAGTCGAGGGGTGGAGCCCGGTCCAGGGCATCGGGCACCCGGCCGCTGAGCGGGCACACCCGTTCGATCTCATGCAGCCAGCGGACCTGCGGGATGACCCAGCTCGGGCCGGCCCGCGTGCCTGATCCTGTCCCATGCTCGAGTATCTGGCGCGCGACCGTCGCGGCGCTCGCGGCCAGCCGTTGCGGATCGTAGTTGGCCCGCACGGCCAGAGCGCGATTCCCAACCACCTTGTCGATCACCGTTGCCAGCAGGCACTCGCGCAGGCGCTCATCGAGCCACGCCCACCTGCGCTGCAGCCGCGCGGGAACCACGGGGAGGCCGCGGTTGGTGAGGAAGGCGAGAACGAGTGACTCTGCCCACACCCGGAGCCAGGCGTCGTCCGCGGACGCAGGCCCCGCGAGCAGGTCGGCCTTGCGGAGCTCGAGCAGCGTGCAAGGCCGCTCGCCGGTGCACCGCGGGCCGCAGGCCGCGCTGCGGCGGCCGAGGACCGGCGGCGCAGCCCCGGCCAGGGTCTCCTCACGGCCGCCGCCGAACGGCACCCGGATTCGCAACGGCCGGTCCATGCCGTCCGCGAACACGGCGGCAACCCCCGGCTCCAGCGAAACCACGTGCCTGGACTGCGCGTCGTCGAGGTTCATGGCCGCCCCGACGACATCACGGTCGTCGCGGGCAGGCAGCCGGTGGATCACTTTGAGCGCGGTGTTCTTCACCACGTCGGGAACCAGCTTGGCCGGAATCTGCTCGGCGACGACGATCCCTTCGCCATACGCACGGATCTCCGCGAGCATGCTCGCGAACAACTCGACAGCGTGCGCGCTGGCCCGTCCTTCCCGGCCGGCCCGGAGCAGGCGGTGCGCCTCCTCGATGACGATGACGTGACGCAGTCCGTCACAGTGCTCCCGGCGGGCGCGCAGCCGCAGGTGCTCGACGATCCTGATGATCAGCGTGCCCATGAGGAACGCCTTGTCCTCGTCGTTCGCGACATCCTCGATGGCCAGCACCACGTTGCGGCGGAGCAGCGTGCCGATGTCGGCCGGGTGGCCGCCCTCAAAGAACCGGCCCGCCGACCCGATGCGCAGGGAGCGGAGCCGCACGTCGACGAAGCCGCGGACGTCGGCCTGCAACTCGCTGCCGTATCCGACGTCCTCGATCACGGCGAGCGCGGCCCGCTGCAACTGGGCCAGCGTCGGCACGGCAGGCGGGGTCAGTGCCCCCGGCAGCCCGCCTCCGGTGACCACGTCCCAGCCGCTTGCCTCATAGACCTGCTGCAGTGCCTGCGACATGATCTGCGGGAACGGTTCTTCCGCGTCGAAGGCGGCCATGAAGAGCGCCCGCACCATGTCGATGTGCGCCTGCACGGGGTATCCGGGCTCGGGGGCCAGCGGGTTCACCGATAGCGGCACGGCGCCGGGGTCGGACGGGTTGATCACCGTGACCTGGCCCGCCTGGCCCAGGTCGGCGAGCCGCCCCGCCATGGCGGCGTACTCGGACTTGACCGGCTCGATCGCGAGCCATGGCAGCCCGGTCCTGGCCAGCTGCTCCAGCATGTGCCGCACGGTCTGCGACTTGCCCGAGCCGGTGGCCCCGGTCACGAAGGCGTGCCTGTTCAGGGTGGACAGCGGTACCCGGAATTCGCCCACCGGCCGGTCCTGGCCGTCCAGGATCGCGCCGAGATCGATCACCTGGGAGTCCCGGTAGTCGGTCTCACTCGTCACGTCGAAGTACCCCGTATCGAGGACCCGAAGGCCGGGCACCTCACGGCGGGGCAATCCGGCGAGTGCGGCGAGCGCGCCGGCGGTAGCCGCGAACGGCACGTGTGCGCCGTCCCTCGCGTCCTGGATCCTCGCCAGCGCGGCGTCCGGCAGGCATTGTGCCCCATCCGTGCTGCGGAGCCGGTAAGGGTGGTCGCCGAGGTCCACCGAGCCGACGAGCACCGGCGCCAGCAGGCCGAGTTCCTCCTCCGTGGCCGCCCCGGCGAGCACCCGCACATTCCACAGGCCCGCCTCACGGAACGTATCCAGCTCCGCGAGGCGGCGTTGTGCACGCTCGACGTCGAAGCGGGACCGCTCCTCGTCATGGCGGCGGACCACGTTGAGCTGCGTGCGCAGGTCGGCGACTTCCGCGTCGATAAGCTCGGTCGGCTCGGCGATCACCAGCCAGCCGAACGGCCTGGCCATCAGGGTCACGAGCGTCGACTCGAACAGGGTGGCCGGCCGTCTGTCCTGGTTGGTGTCCCGTGGGTCGGCCGTGGCCAGGGGCGGCGCCTGCCTGCCGGGGCAGGGCGCCCACACCATGCCCTCCAGTGCGACGACCCAGCTGTCCGTGATGGGGACACCGCGGGCTCCGCCGGGGAAAAGCAGTCCCAGGGGATGGCCGGCCCGCTCGGCGCTCTGGCCCGCGGTCAGCGGGCCCGCGTTGGTGATCAGCTCAAGCGGAGCGCCGCCGCCACGCGACAGCCAGCCGATCACGAACGGGCTGCCCCGGCGGGCGGCCGTAAGGACCGCAGGCAGGATCGCGATGAAGTCTTGCTCGGCCGAACTCGCCCGCCAGGGCGCGGTGATGGCCTGGACCCGGTACCAGGGCCCAGCAACGGCTCCGCTGAGGCCTGCGATCGTCCCCACGTTGGTTGAATATCAGTACCGCGACCCGCGCGCAGCCAGTCGCAATTACGCGGGGCGGAAGCCATAATCATCTGTCCTGCCGGACCTAGGGGCATGTCCCGTGGATCTTGGTTGTCGCGAGCGGCCGTCCGGGTGGTCGATGCGCTCATCCGGGGGTGGTCGATGTGACATCGGGTCCCCTCTAGGGTGCTCGATGTCATATCGACCCTTCCACGGGACATGCCCGAGTACATCGCTTCGAGACGCTCACTGCCGCGATCACGGCCCATTGCTGTCAATCGGGATTCCGCTCAAATCCCCCGTGCCGTCCTCGTGTCATCCTGTCGGTCTGGAGCAAGCTTGTTCGTCTAGGGGTAGGCGGCGGTGGACGCCGCGCAAAGGAGACGAACATGCGCTACCTATGCCTGCTGGTCGGTGAACCGGGCATGGACGACCCGGTCCCGGGTTCGCCTGAGTTCATGCAGATGCTGAGTGACTACCAAGCCTCGACGCAGGCCATGGCGGCCGCGGGGGTGCTCGTCGACAGCAGCCCCCTCCAGCCGCCGTCGTCGGCCACGACGATCCGCGTGCGCGGCGGGGAGTCGCTGGTGACTGACGGGCCGTTCGCGGAGATCAAGGAGGAGATCGGTGGTTATTACGTCCTGGACTGCCCCGATCTCGACGAGGCGCTGCGGTGGGTGGCAACTGTCCCGGCCGCCCGGTACGGAGCTATCGAGGTGCGCCCGCTGATGGTGATGCCGGACCAGTGAGCGAGCTGGAGGGGGGGTGAGCTCTCAGGTCGAGGCCGTGTTCCGGCGGGAATGGGGCCGGGCCGTGGCGGTCGTCACCCGGCTGACGGGCGACCTCGGGGTGGCCGAGGACGCCGTCCAGGAGGCCTTCGCGATGGCGCTCGACCGGTGGCCGGACGGGCCGCTGCCGTCGGACCCGTCGGCGTGGCTGATCACCGTGGCCAAGAACCGCGCCGTGGACCGGATCCGCCGGGAGTCCCGTCGGGCCCGGAAGGAGGAGGCTGCCGTCCTGCTCCTTGGCGAGCATGATCCTCCCAGGCCTTCGGGGATGATCATCGACGACCGGCTGCGGCTCATCTTCACCTGCTGCCACCCGGCCCTCGATCCTGGCGCGCGCGTCGCCTTGACGCTTAGAACCCTGTGCGGGCTGACGACGGCGGAGATCGCCCGGGCCTTCCTCGTCGGCGAAGCCGCCATGGAGCAGCGCCTGGTGCGAACCAGGCGGAAGATCCGCGACGCGGCGATTCCCTACCGGGTACCAGCCGATCACGAGCTATCCGACCGGATTGGCGGCGTCCTGCGGGTCGTACACCTCGTGTTCACCGAAGGTCATCGGGCTAGTTCCGGCCAGCGCGTCGTTCGTGAGAACCTGTGCGACGAGGCCATCCGCCTGGCGCGTCTGCTGGCCGGTCTCTGCCCCGATGACCCCGAAGTGCTCGGCCTCCTCGCGATGATGCTGCTGACCGATGCGCGGCGGGCCGCCCGGGCCACCGCCGACGGGCAGATCGTGCTCCTGGCCGACCAGGATCGCGGCCTGTGGGAGCAGGCCAAGATCGAGGAGGGCACCGAGATCCTGGATCGCGCCGTCCGCCTGCAGCGGCCCGGCCCATACCAGATCCAGGCCGCCATCGCCGCCTGCCACGCGGCTGCGACAGACGCCAGCAACACCGACTGGGCGCAGATAGCGGCGCTGTATGCCGCGCTGGCCTGTCACGATCCTTCACCTGTGGTCCAGGCCAACCGCGCCGTAGCGGTGACGATGGCCGATGGACCCGCCGCCGGCCTGGCCATCCTCGATGAGATCCGTGATGGCAGCCGAGGCGAGGGATGGCACCTCCTGCATGCTTGCCGGGCTGACCTGCTGCGGAGGCTGGGACGCACCGCTGAGGCCGACGACGCCTACCGAACCGCGCTCGCCCTCGGCCCGCCACCCGCCGAACGGGACTTCCTGGCCGGACGCCTCGCCGAACTGGCGGTTGACACCGAGAATCTGAAGAGGGAATTGCCATGAGCACCGCCGAAGAAGGCATCGCCGCTCAGGTCCGCAACATCGAGACCCGCTACGGCAAGCCGATGTCCGAATGGTTCGCCCTGATCACCGCCAGCGGCCTCGCCAAGCACACCGAAGTAGTCGCCATGCTCAAGGCCGAATATGGCATGGCCCACGGCGCGGCCCACCGGGTCTCGCTCCTGGCCCGCCAGACGGCGGCACCGGCCCCCACCTCAGCCGACGCCGCGCTTGACGCGCTCTACACCGGGAAGAAGGCCGGCCTTCGGCCGCTCCACGACCAGCTCATGATGGTGATCGATGCCTTTGGCCCGGATGTGTCCACCGTGCCAAAGAAGGGATACCTGAGCATCCGGCGCACAAGCAGTTCGCCATGATCCAGCCGAGCGCCGCCGGCCGCCTTGATGTGGGCTTGATCCTTCGCGGCATCCCCGCCGCCGGCCGCCTCGAGCCAGCAGGCAGCTTCAACGCCTTGTTCACCCACCGTGTCCGGGTCACCTCGCCAGAAGATATCGACCCAACGCTGACGGAGTGGCTGAACTCGGCGTACATGAACGCAGGCTGATCCTGATCGGCTCACCCAGCCCGGGCCGCGCCAGCAACGGGACTCCGCCGCCCATCGGGGTTCCTGCCCGGCCGCGCGCTCCACGCGTACCCTGGGGGGGTATGCTCCCAGCATCGCGGGTCGAGCCGGCGGGAGATGAATAGTCATGAGGCTGCTGCATGCCCTGGGTCATGCCCTGGCTCTCGCCGGGTCGATGACCTGGGAGGTCTTGTGGGCGCTGATCCTGGGCTTCGCCCTGTCCGCGGTGGTGCAGGCGGTGGTGCGCCGCAGCACGATCATCCGGCTGCTCGGCGATGACCGGCCCAGGACGCTGGCCATCGCGGCCGGTTTCGGCGCAGCGTCATCGTCGTGCTCGTATGCCGCGGTGGCCCTGGCCCGGTCCCTGTTCCGTAAGGGAGCCAGCTTCACCGCCGCCATGGCATTCGAGATCGCCTCCACCAACCTGGTCGTCGAGCTAGGCATCATCCTGGCCCTGCTCATCGGCTGGCAGTTCACTCTCGCGGAGTTCGTCGGCGGTCCGATCATGATCGTTCTGCTGGCGCTGTTGTTCCGGTTCTTCCTGCGCCAGCGGCTCCTTGAATCCGCCCGGGTCCAGGCGGACAGGGGCCGGGCGGGATCTATGGAGGGGCACGCCGCCATGGACATGACCATCCAGGGCGGCGGGAGCCTGTGGCAGCGGCTCCGGTCCCGGAACGCGTTCACCTCGGTGTCGCACATCTTCGTGATGGAATGGGCGGCAGTTATCCGCGACATCGTGGGCGGCCTGCTCATCGCCGGGGCGGTCGCCGCGTGGGTGCCGAACAGCTTCTGGGGGCATTTCTTCTTCGCCGGGCATCCCGTGCTGTCGAAGATCTGGGGACCGCTGATCGGGCCAGTGGTCAGCATGCTGAGTTTCGTGTGCTCGATCGGCAACGTGCCGCTGGCGGGGGTGCTGTGGAACGGCGGGATCAGCTTCGGCGGGGTGATGGCGTTCATCTTCGCTGACCTGATCATCGTGCCGATCCTGGTGATCTACCGGAAGTATTACGGCACGAAGATGATGCTGTTCATCCTGGCCACCTTCTACGCCACGATGGTCGCCGCCGGGTACTTCGTCGAGCTGATCTTCGGCGGGCTCGGCCTCATCCCGGCCGGCCGCCACGCCAGGGTGATCGAGGCGGCGATCCAATGGAACTACACCACCGTGCTCAACATCATCTTCCTGGCGCTCGCCGCGGCACTGTGCTACCGGTTCGTCCGCACTGGTGGCCTGCCGATGCTCCGGACGATGGGCGGTGCTCCCGACGCCCCGGGCGAATCACATGATCATCACGCGCACACCGGGCACTGAAGGCACGCTCGGGGCAGAGCGAGCTGCGGAGGCAAGAGCGAAGATCAGCTGATGGTATGTACGATTAGACGTATGAACGGATCATCAGATGTTATCCCGCTGGACGGCTGCCTCGTCCGCGTCGTTGACCGCGACAAGGTGGCGGCCGTCCGGCAGGCGATGCCGCTGGAGCAGGACGTCATGGAGGCCGCTGATGTGTTCGCGCTGCTCGGTGACCCCGGCCGGCTGCGACTGCTGGTCGCGCTGCTCGAAGGCGGCGAGATGTGCGTCTGCGACCTGGCGGCCGCCGCTGGCATGAGCGAGTCATCGGCCAGTCACGCCGTCCGCTGGCTGCGCGCGCACCGCATTGTGACGGCGCCCCGCAGGCAGGGCCGGATGGCCTATTACCAGCTGGCTGACGGTCACGTCCGGATGCTGCTGGACGTGGCGCTGCTGCACACCCAGCACACCCCTGCCCTGCATCCCGAGCGGGACGGCGACGATGGGTGAGCCGGTCCACCTGCAGACGCCAGGGCGTGGCGACAGCCATCAGCCTGGCGGTAGCGGCGGGCACAGTCACGGCGTCTCAGCCGGTGCCAACAAGCGCTACCTGACCGTCGCGCTCGCCCTGATCGTGGGCTTCATGGTTGTCGAGGTCATTGTCGCGATCACCTCAGGCTCGGTGGCCCTGCTGGCCGACGCCGGGCACATGCTCAGCGACGCCGGAGCCATCGGCGTTGCCATCTGGGCGATCAGCCTGGCTGGCCGGCCAGCGCGCGGCTCCTGGACCTTCGGCTTCAAGCGGGCCGAGATCCTTTCCGCCGCCGGTAATGGCATCACGCTGCTGGTCGTCAGCGCCCTCATCACCTTCGAGTCCATCCAGCGCCTGCTCAACCCCCCGCCGGTGGCCGGCCTGGCGATGCTGCTGGTCGCGCTGCTGGGCATCGCTGTCAACGTGCTCGCCAGCTGGGTGCTCGCCAAAGCCAACCGCTCCAGCCTCAACGTCGAGGGCGCGTTCAAGCACATCGTCACCGACCTGTATGCGTTCATCGCCACCGTCATCGCGGGTGTCGTCATCCTGGCAACTGGCTTCCGCCGGGCCGACGCCATCGCCTCACTGATCGTCGTGGCGCTCATGCTGCGCGCGGCCTGGGGACTGCTGCGCGATTCCGGCCGCATCCTGCTCGAAGCCGCGCCGGAGCGCGTTGATCTCGCCGACCTGCGCGGACATCTGCTGGAGACACCGCACGTCACCGACGTCCACGACTTGCACGCCTGGACCGTCACGAGCGACTTGCCTGCTCTGAGCGCCCACGTCGTGGTCACCAACGACTGCTTCACCAGCGGCCACTGCCCGCAGATCCTCGACCAGCTCCAAACCTGCCTCGCCGGGCACTTCGACGTCGAGCACTCCACCTTCCAGCTCGAACCGGCCGGCCACGCCGCCCACGAGACAGGCGCCCACGCATGACCGCTTCCCCTGCGGAGGGCCGCCTACAGCGCGCCCTGCGCCCGGCCGTCACCGCCGAACGGTTCACCATCGGCTGGATGGTCATGGAAGCCGTCGTGGCACTCGCGGCCGGAGTGGCCGCGGGCAGCATCGCGCTGACTGGCGGGTGACTGCAGACGTCACCTGATGCGATGTGACACACTCGGCACCACATAACCTATTCACCTTAGGTGGCTAGGCGCACGGGATCCTGCCCTCGCCGGCAACTGGCGGGCCGCCTGTCCGCGGCCGTCCGGAAACCGCCTGCGCGCGGCACAGGCGATGCACGGAGGAGTATCAATGAGCGGCAGCTACGACCAGCGGGCAGCGGCGCGCAAGGATGCTGACCTCATGGTCACGGACCTGATGAACATTTCCGGACTGCTCGAGGAGGTGGCAACCCTCTGGCGGCGCGCGGAGATATTCGGCCAGAAGCGACCCTCCAGCTCCCCAGGCAGTCTCCAGGCGGCAGCGAGGAGCCTGGCTGACACTTTGCACGCGCTCCCTGACGCGGACCCCCGCCAGCATCCGGCACTGGCGTTCTCCGCAGTGACACAACTGGCCGCCCTCGAAAATAATGCCGCCTTTGCCGCAGTGGTGACCGAAAGCCACCTCTGCGATGCCGGGATGTGGGCAGCAATCCAGAACAGCATGGATCAGGTCGGGAAACAGCTGTGGGGCCTCATCTCCCATCTCGTAACAATCACGGAAACGCCGTTAACCGAGGACGCGGCCAGCGGAGCGCCCAGCCAGAAATAGGTAGGCATTAGTGCCGAGCAGGACCTGCCGGGATACCCTAAATAATGGGCTTTGCCCTCGTGGACATGCTTGCCCGGGACAGACCGGCCTGGGTCAGCATCCCGGTGACGAACCCCAGGTGATGGTGAACGAGCCAGCCGTGCCTCTTGTGCGTGCCCGGGCACGGTACCGGTAGCTGCAGCAGGGCGCTCACCTCCTCTCCATGCTGGGGTCGGGCGAACAGCTCAGCGGCGGGCTGGCTGGACGCACTCAGGCGCATCGCGGGTTGACCGGGGCGCTTGCAGAAGCTCACGGTCTCCTCCCGGCCCGGGCCGGAAGGCGAAGGCCGGGACGCTACAGGCTGCTGGGGAAGGTGACCGATACCGGGGCGATGAGCGGGGTGCCAACCTCCAGCTGGATCTGGGCGTGCGCGTTGAGCGGGATATTCCGGGGGTTGCCCTCGTAGTGCTGGCCGTTGTAGATGGCGACGACCGGCCCTTTGGCCGGCCCTACCTGGTGCGGCCCGAGAGGCTGGCCCCACTCGTCGAAAAAGTCACCCAGGGTGTAGGTGCGCTGGGCCGGCGACTCTACATGGATGATGCCGTCGGGGGCGTGGGTGTGCAGCCAGTACAGGCAGGGGCCGTTCTGGGCTCTGGCGGGGATCCCAACGTCCGCCGGGACCTGGCGGGCCGATCCGTCCACGAAGATGATCAGGTGGGCGTGGATGTGGAAGACCGCCTGTTCGTTGGCCTGGCAGCTGATCCCGTCGACGTCCTGGCCCGTGGCCACTGTAGCGGTGCTGGCCAGCGGTGCGGCCGCTGGGATCGGGATGCCCTCGGATCCCACTGGCCCCGGCGAGGGTGCCAGCTTGAGCGTCCCGAGCGGGGTGAGCGAGGCGAGCTTCAGCTGAGGTGTGCCGCCGACCACAGCATTGGAGCCGTTGCCGCTCGTGACCGCCAGCGTGATGCCCACGGCTGCGATGATCACCACGGCCGCCACGCCTATCGCCGCCATCCAGTTACGGCGCCGCTTGCGTCGCGCCTCCAGGGCCCGCATCTGGGCGATCTTCTCCTGGGCCTGCCGCCTGTTCCTGTCGCCCTTGGACACCAGCACCTATCCCCTCATCTGCACGGTCACCTAAGGAGCATAGGTCATAGCCGGCAGCCGGGGGACGGATTCATGGCGGCAGCACGGCAGCCGCCTCACGAGCGGAGGGCGCGGAAGCCGGACGGC
>DASWFT010000251.1:0-2169 GCA_036394075.1 Streptosporangiaceae bacterium | reverse complement strand
CTGCCGGGGGTCGCTAACGGCTCCAGTTAGAGGGTGTATTAGCTAGCGTACGTACGTTCTAGAAAGTATGCTGAGCGTGTGAATCTGACCGAGTGGGCGCATGCGCAGGGCATCCATGTGCAGACCGCCTACCGCTGGTACCGGGAGGGAACGCTGCCGGTCCCGGTGCGGAAGGTCGGACGCCTGATCCTGGTGTCTCCGGAAACCGTCACCGAAGCGGCCCGGAAGACCGAAGGCGCTGGCCTGTACGCGCGAGTGTCCTCGCACGACCAGAAGCCGGGCCTGGACGGGCAGGTAGCACGGCTGTCCGCCTGGGCGGCGGAAGCCGGACTGCCGGTGGTGCGGGTGGAGGCCGAGGTCGGGTCTGGGATGAACGGGTCACGGGCGAAGGTGCGCAGGCTGCTGTCGGACCCGGCGGTGACCGTCGTGGTGGTCGAGCACCGAGACCGGCTCGGGCGGATGAACACCGAGCTGGCAGAGGCTGCCTTGTCCGCGCACAATCGCCGCCTAGTGGTACTCGACGACTCCGAAGTGACCGACGACCTGGTGCGCGACATGGTGGAGGTGCTGACCTCGTTCTGCGCCAGGCTCTACGGACGCCGGTCGGCGCGGAACCGGGCGTTGAAGGCTCTCGGCTGCGCCCAGCAGGACATCGGACCCAAGGCCGTGAAGCTGCAGACCTCCGGCGGCGCCGTGTGAGCGCGTTGCGGGAGATCGCCGGGCCGTTCGTGGTCGCGCCGCCGGCAGGCGCACGAGTACGGACCCGGCTGCGGGTGCCCGGCATCGACGCTGCCGCGCTGCGCGAGGTGGGCGAGTACCTGGGTTCGCTGGCGTCGGCCGACCTGGCAGCCCGGTGCGCGGAAGGCAGCCTCGATGCGAAGCAGCGGGCGCGGTCGCGGCAGGTGCGTAAGCAGGAGCTGACCGCGAAGTCGTCCTCCCGCTGGGCCGGGGCGCTAACCCGCACGAGCGAGGACGCCTACCAGCTGGCCCACCGCAACCTGCTGGCCGAACGCCGCTCCCTGCTGGCCCGCGTCAAGCGGATCGAGACCCGGCTGGCGGTGATGGCGGGGAAGCGGGCCGGGCGGGTGCGCGGGTACCCAACGACCGCCGAACGGCACGCCAAGACCATCCGCATCCAGACGTTCCGCACCAGGCTGGCCGAAGTCGAACAGCAGCTGGGCACCGGGCGGGTGAGCGTGTGCCGGGGCGGGAAAGCCTTGCTGCACAAGCGGAACCACCTCGCAGATGCCGGTCTCACCGAAACCCGGTGGCGCGAACGATGGGCCGCGGCCCGGCTGTTCATCACCGCCGACGGGGAGAAGGACAAGACCTGGGGCAACGAGACGATCCGCTGGAACCCGGACCAGAAATGGCTGGAGATCAGGCTCCCAGCCCCGCTGGCGGGTCTCGCCAACCGGCCCAGCGGGCGTTACCGGCTGTCCTGCCCGGTCGAGTTCACCTACCGGGGCGGCGATGTTGCCGCGCAGGCCGCGACCGGGGCCGTCCGCTATGACATCTGCCTCGACCCCGCACGGGGGCGCTGGTACCTCGACGCATCGTGGAAGACGCCAGCGATCGAGCCCATCACGCTCGCGCAGGCCCGGCAGGGCACCGTCGTCGCGGTGGACGTGAACGCCGGGCACCTCGCAGTGGCGGTACTGGACCCGGATGGCAACCAGGCCGGTGCCCCGTACACTATCGGCCTGCCACTGGCGGGCATGCCGTCGAGCACCAGGGACGGGCGGCTGCGGGCCGCGATCACCAGCATCCTCACCACCGCCCGCGAGCACCGGGCCAGCGCCGTCGTGATCGAGAACCTCGACTTCGGCGACGCCCGCCACCAGGGACGCGAACGCACCGGCAACCGGCCCTCACGGGGACGCCGGGGCCGGGCGTTCCGGCACCAGGCCGCCGGCATCCCAACCGCCCGGTTCCGTGACCGGCTCACCCCCATGGCCTGCAACACTGGCATGGCCGTCATCGCGGTCGACCCGGCCTACACCTCCCGCTGGGGAGCGCAGCACTGGCTCGCCCCCATGCAACAGCACCACCCCAAACTCACCGGCCACCACGCGGCAGCGTTCGTGATCGGGAGACGCGGACTCGGCCTCCGGGCTCGCCGGCGTGCGTCAGGGAACCTACCCGCACCAGAGGATGCGGCTGCGCCCG
>DASWFT010000250.1:0-2609 GCA_036394075.1 Streptosporangiaceae bacterium | reverse complement strand
GTCTCGTCGCTAACGACGCGCCGGCCGAAGTCAGGCCATAGATAGGCAGGATCTTCATTAAGCAGTTTGGCGGCCGCGATCACGGTCGTCCGGTGTGGCGTGCGGTCCTTGGTGATCCATCGTTCCACCGTCTTATGGTCCACGCTGAGCGCGTCAGCGAAGCCGGACACGGTCCACCGGTCACGGGCTAGTGCCGCGCGTAGCCGCTCGTTTGCCATAGGGATCCTCCCACCTGTCAGGGGACGTTTCTATCGTAGAACGTCCCTAGTGTCCCGTCCCGGCGGTAGGAAAGTCCCGGCCTCCGGCGCGAACCTTGAGGTGAACGAACCGAAGGTTCCCTGCTAGGGGCCCTCGGGCTTCACGACAGGCGAAGGGAGGTGGTGTCCAGGTGGGTCTGTCCTCGGGCCGCCAGGCCGACACCGGCAAACCGGATCTCGGTCAGGCCTCCGCGTTTGACGACGACGCGTCACGCGAGGTAGCGGAGCGAACGGAGCACGAAAATCCAGGGTGGATCGTAGTGTTCGGGGTTTTCACGAAGGAATTCGTGTGCTTTCCCAGGTTTCCGGCGCCGGCCGGAACGATTATCACAGCACTGTATCCGGACGCCATTCCGCCGCGTATGCGCAAGATCGAGCGTGCCCTTCGGGCCAGGCTCCCGAAAGACGAGACGACATGATGAAAGCCAAGAAGGAACCGCTCAGCGGGACGGGTGCGTCTTTGCGATGGGTGTGAACTTGTGCTGATACCAGGTCATATCGGCTGAAAGCTGGAGTGCCTGAATATTTCCGGAGCTTCCAGTCGTCGTGGCGGGTGATCTGTGCTGGTCAGGTCGGGTGGAGGCAGGTTGCCGGGGCGGTTTCTGGGCGGTGCCCGGTTGCCGGTTCCGCCGGTTCGGGGGCCGGTTCCGGGATCGTGGAGGGAAAACGATCCTCGGCAGGCGACGGAGGCCCGCGATGACGGTGAAGGTTTCGGTGGCGGTGACGCAGGTTTTCGAGGACGGGACCGAAGGCCCGGTGGACGGGGAGCTGGCGGCGGCGCTGGCCGGCCCGGCGGAGCAGTTCGCCGGGATGCTCACCTGGACTGCGCAGCAGGCCGGGCGGCTGGATCACGGGGAGCGGGAGAAAGCGGTCGCGGAGTCGGGGCGGGAGCTGCAGCGGCAGGTGCTGGAGGCTACCTTCGCCGTCGACAGCGCGCGTGAGGAACGGGCCGCGCCGCTCACCAGCGCCGCGGGGATCCGGCACGGCACCGTGGAAGCAGGTCATGGCCGGGGCGTGGTGAGCATCTTCGGGCCGGTCCGCGCCGAGCGGATGGCGTACCGTAACCGCCGCGAAGCGAACCTGTACCCGGCGGACGCCCGGTGGGTGCTGCCCGAGGACCCCTATTCGATGGGGATGCGGGCGCTGGCGGCGTATCACCTGGCCGAAGGGGGATACGGGCAGGCCCAGGAGGTCATCAAGGCGCGGACCGGGGTGACGGTGGGGCGGGCGCAGCTGGCCGGCCTGGCCCAGGACCTGGCCGGCTGGGTCGACGAGTTCTATGACCAGCGGGCCTTCGGCGCGGACACGGACCTGCCAGCCAGCGACGTGATCATGATGCAGGCCGACGGCAAGGGCATCGCGGTGCGCCCCGAGCACCGCGCCAGCAGGGCATCCGATGCCGCGCATCCAGGGATCAAGAAGATGGCCGAGATCGTCGCGGTCGCTGACTTCACCCCCGCCGTCCGCGACCCCGAGGACATCGCCGCCCCGCCGGCCCGCCGCAAGGAACGCCCCGGCCCGCAAGCCCGCGACAAGTGGGTGGCGGCCTCGATCACCGAGAGCATCGAGGACATGATCGGGTCGGCGTTCAACGAAGGAGACCGCCGTGACCCGTACGGCATCCGGCAGCGGGTGTTCCTGGTGGACGGGAACAAGCAGCAGCTCACCGCGATAGCTGACCACGCGAAAGCCCGCGGCCTGAAAGTCCCGGTGTTCATCGATTTCATCCACGTCAGCGGCTACCTGGGCAAGGCCGCAGCCGCGCTGCACCCCGGCGACCCGCAAGCCGCCCGCGAATGGGCCGACGGGCAGCGGCTGCGGGTGCTGCACGGCCGCGCCAGAGCCGTCGCGGCCACCCTGGCCTCGGTCGCCGCCAAGGCCCGCGCCAAGAACAGCCGCCTGGACCTCACCGACGTGAACAAGGCCGTCACCTACCTGACGAACAACCACATGCACATGCGGTACGACAAGGCACTGGCCGCCGGGTGGCCGATCGCCACCGGGATGATCGAGGGCGCCTGCCGCTTCGTCATCGAAGACAGATTCGGGATAACCGGGGCCAGATGGTCCCCTGACGGTGCCGACGTCATCCTCAAGCTCCGCGCCCTAGTCGTCAACGACGACCTCGACGACTACATGACCTACTACAAGCAACGCTACCTCGAGGATGTTCATCTCACCCGCTACGACCCCGCCAGCATCCCCGGCCTCGGCCTCACCGCATGACCGAAACACCAGGAAATGTCACACCCCTGAGAGAGACGCACCCCGTGAAAGGTTTGGTTGCACATCCCTTCTATCGGACGGAGAAGTCGTTGCCCGGCAGGCGCGCCGAAGCGAAGAATTTCTATT
>DASWFT010000249.1:0-24727 GCA_036394075.1 Streptosporangiaceae bacterium | reverse complement strand
AATGAATACCGGGGGTAACGGTGACCACGAGGAACCGCGGCCCGTCAGCCATCCTGCTGGTGCTCGTGCTGCTCGCTGCTCTCGGGCTGGCCGGCTGCAGCCCCGCCGGCGGTGGAGCGGTCGTCACGGTACTCGGCCCGTGGACCGGAGACGAGGAGAACGGCTTCCTGGCGATGATCCACGGCTTCGAGAAGAAATACGGGATCCAGGTCGACTACACGGGAACACGCGACGCCGACGCCGTGCTCGCCAGCGACCTGAAAGACGGGAATCCCCCTGACCTTGCGGTGCTGGCCACGCCGGGCGAATTGGGCCAGGCCGCGACCGCCGGGACGCTGGTCCCCATCGACGGAGCGCTGGACCTGACGACGATGGCCAGGCAGTACGGGCCAGGCTGGCTGAGGCTCATGCAGGCCGCCGGGCCGTCCGGTACCCGCCACTACTACGCGATCATCGTCAAGGCGGCGCTGAAGAGTGTCATCTGGTACGAACCTCGCCAGTTTCCCGCCCGTTACCTGGGCCTTCTCAGGTCGCCGGGCCTGACCTGGAGTCAGCTCACGGGCCTGGCGACGAGCCTGCGGGCAGCGGGCACGTCGCCGTGGTGCATGGGCATGGAGGACAGCTCCAGTTCCGGTTGGCCCGGGACTGACTGGATCGAGGACATCCTGCTCCATCAGTCCGGTCCGCAGGCATATGACCGATGGGTGGCAGGCGCGCTGCCGTGGACGTCGGCTCCTGTCGTGCGGGCATGGCTGACTTTCGGTCACGTCGCGGATGCCCCAGGCCTCGTTCACGGCGGCGGCCAGGGTTCCGAGCTTGTGACCAGCTACGGCCAGGCCGCCCAGCCGATGTTCGCCAATCCGCCCGGCTGCTACCTGGATCACGAGGGCTCGTTCATCACCGCCTTCTATACGCAGGACACGCTCGGCTCGGCTGGTTCCGGCCTGCATCCCCGACCGCAGCGGGACTTCGACTTCGTTCCATTCCCATCGCTGACATCCGCGGGCCGGGGCAGCGAGGAGGTCGCGGGCGACTTGCTGGGAATGTTCCGTGCCACCCCGGCCGCACGCAAGCTGATTGACTACCTGACCACCCCTGCGGCGCAGGAAGCATGGACCAGCCGTCCGGGCAGCGGCGCGATATCAGTGAACCGGCTCGTGCCGCTGAGCGACTATCCGGACCCGGTGTCACGCGGCCTGGCCAGGAACCTTGCGCATGCCGTCAATGTCCGTTTCGACGCGTCTGACTCCATGCCGCAGGTCATGGAGAATGCTTTCAACAGCGCGATCCTTGAGTACCTTGACCGCCCGGGGCAGCTGAACGTCATCCTGCACGGCCTTGACCAGGTGCGAAAGGCCGCCTACTAGCGGAGCCGGCCGGGAATCAGGGCTTGAGTCAGGCGCGAGCAGCCCGTAGCGAAGGCGCTGGCACTGGGCGCCCGGCGGCTTTCGCTGCTTCCAGCCATGCCGCCACGGCCTCTTCTACCTCGGCCACCGCTTCATGCGGGGTGGGCCCGTGGGCCGTGCAGTAGGGAAGATCGGGGACGTCAGCGATCCACGCGCGGTCCTCGTCGCTCCAGTAGACCTGGATCGGATATGCCGTCACGCTTCGTCCTCCAGTTGCAAATTGTACCTGCGCACCACCGCGGCCACCTGGCGCACCTGGTAGGGCTTCGCCTGGCCCCGAACTTCTTGCAGGGTGAGAATCTCAATCACACCGAGCCGGGTGAAGACACGATGGCTGCCCCTGCCGCCGACCTCCTGGAAGCCGAGCGCTTCTAACAGGACGACGAGATCGGGAAAGCTCACATTCGTCACCGCACCACCGCCGATCCGGTTGAGCAGCTTCACGGTTCTCACCCGCCCGACCGTAACGTCCGGGTCTGACACAGCCGCCCGACCACCTGGACCCGGTGTCATGCGGGCTGGCCGGGAACCTCGCCGGTCAACCTCGGTTGGCCCGAACCGTGATGTGGCTGAAGGGGAACGTCGAACTAGCCTGCCTTATCACCTTCTGCGTGTACCGCGCCGCCGGCATGGGGAGCCCTAGTTGCCGCAGCACGCCGGCCCAGTAGGGCAGGTCACGGTTCAGCGTGTTGTTCGTTACCGCCACATTGCTCAGCCCGGGCGCGACCACCGACCACAGGGAGACCGGGCTAGCCGCGCCGAGCACCGTGTTGTGCGAGAAGGTCGTGTGGGTGCAGACGATGTTCGCACCCCGGTAATAGCCGCGCACCAGGTTCCCGCTGATGGTGGCTCGGTCACCGTGCACCTCGATGGCGGCGGAGTTGTACATCGCGACGCCGGCGAAGCTGTTGCCGGTGATCACTGTGCTGGTCCCAGAGGTGTAGATCGATGAATGGTCGTGCGACGGACTATTGGTCGCGTAGAAGGCGTTGCCGCTGATCTTCACGTAGCGGGTCGCGCCGCCCGTCACGAGTGTGTTCACGTTATTGGTATTGATGAAGCGGTTTCCGGTGATAGTGATGCCGGAGCCAAAGACGATCGTCAGCACGAATCGGGGCTGGCCGGTGTAGAGGCCCGGGACGCTGGTGATCGGGTTCCCGGCGGAGTTCTGGTCGAATGTCACTCCGGTGATCGTCAACCCAGACAAGTCAGTGGCCTCGGTCGTCCCGGTCAGCATCGCGGCGTAGTTACCCGAGTGCGACGCGATCTTCAGCGTGGTGTGGTGGCCGGTGATCGTCTCGCCATGGCTCAGGCGCAGGGTCGGCCGCACAGTGAAGGTCCCCGACGGCAGGTTGACCCTCCCGCTCGCTGGCCTGTCCAGCAGCGACTGAATGCGGGCCGTGTCGGTGGCGATCGCACCGGTCGCAGCGGTCGCACCGGCCGAACTGGTCGCGCCGAGCGCTGCGGGTGCCATCGCCAGGGAGGTGAATCCCACGGCCAGCAATGCCGCAAGGGGCGCCGCGACATGACGGAGCCCTATTTTTGGGCGGCAAGGAATTATGCTGGTCATGATTACCCCCGTAATTGCCGGCGGAGCTGGCCATTCGAATTCGGCTTCAGTCATCAGAATTCGCGCCGACGCTGCATCTCCGGTTCATCCTGCGGTAGCTATATACGAAGCCTAGGAGAGCGGGTGATCAGTTCCCTGATTAGTTAGGGGTAAATGCCCTCACCCAAAGTGATGAGGTGGCTCAGAAGGGCAAACGAAATTATGCCTCTGAGTAATTGACTGATTACTCAGAGGTGTGAAATAGGTGTGAGAGCGCCTACGCCGCGCAGGGCCGTGGCGGCACAGCCGCCAACTGCCTGCTTTACGCGGAGGCGGCCAGGTCGCGGACGCCGAGTTCGTCGGCGCGGGCCAGCAGGTCCGCGGGGTCCGCGTAGACCCGGTAGGCGCCGGCGCGCTCCAGTTCCTCGCGGCCGTACCCGCCGGACATCAGCCCGATGCCGATCGCGCCTGCTCGCCGGGCGGCGAGCAGATCCCAGACGCTGTCGCCGACCACGAAGGCGTGCTTGGGCTCGACGTCGAGCAGCGCGGCGGCGGCCAGGAACAGGTCGGGGTCGGGCTTAGCGTGCCGCACCATGTCCCGGGTGATCATCGGGGCATCCTCGGGCAGGCCCAGGAGGCCCAGGGCATGGCCAGCGGTAGCCCGGTAGCTGCTGGTCGCGATCGCCCACAGCACCTGGCGGCTGGTGAGGGCGGCCAGCAGGTCCGCCGCTCCGGGCAGCGGCCGGACGGAGTCCGCCTGGGCGAGATACTCCTGCCCGTGGGCCTGTTGCAGCAGAGCGATGTCCGCCTCGGACAGGGCCCGGCCGGTCTCCCGCAGCAGGGCAGACACGAAGAGCCCGCCGCTCATCCCGATGCGCCGGTGGATCCGCCACACTGACAGGTCGATGTCGAGCCGGGACAGCGCGGCACGCCAGGCGATGACGTGCTGGTACACGCTGTCGATGAGCGTTCCGTCGAGGTCGAACAGGAACGCGGGGGTGGGTGGCTCGCGATAGCTCAACGGGGCGGTCATGGCACTAGTGTGCCGAACCGCCGCCCGGGCCGCTGGGAAGCGCTCAGGTGCGGCCTGCTAGCTGCCGGTAGATTCCCTCGAGCACGCCCACCTTGGTGGCGCCGTTCTCCTGGGTCAGGATGAACAGCTGGTTACTGCGGCCGCTCGCATCGTCGGCTGATACGTGCCGCAGATACTCCGCCAGGCTGACCGTAACGGGTTCGGGGAGAAGGTCAGCGGCAAGGCCGTCGCCGGTCATCTCGCGGTAGGGCGCGATGTCAGAGAGCACGAGCCGGCAGCCCGCCAGGGCAGCTTCCAGGACCGACGAGCTGCGCTGGTCATTGACCGGGATGGACACGGCGATGTCGCTGGCGCACATGAGCTCGAACGTCTCCTCCGGGCTGAGCGTGTGCTCCACGATCAGCAGCCGGCCCTGGGCAGCCCTCGCGGTGTCCCGGACCTGGCCGAGATAGCCTTCCTTGGCCCGCCGCGCTGATTCCCGGTCAGGGGTGTGACCGCCGAGCACGATAAGGAAGAGATCGGGCCGGTCGGCCGCGGCACGGGCAAATGCCGACACAACCTCAAGAATCCGGTACGTAGCGGCAGTGCTGCGGACCGAGAGCACGACCGTCGCGTCGGCGGGGACACCCAGAGCCGACCGGACGGGACCGGCGGAGATCAACGGGCGGGCGGCGATCAACTCCTGTGCCACCCCCCAGGAGAGGACTCGCATCCGCTCCAGCGGTACCGCATAACCTCTCGTCAGCTCGCCGGCAACCTCAGCGGACGTGGGCAGCACCAGATCGGCCTGACTCACGGCCAGACGCACCATGGCGGCCCGCGCGGCCGAGTGCCGTGCCGCATGCAGCTCACTTCCCCACGGGGTCACCACCCGGGCGGGGCCGCGCGGGAGGGCCAGCGACAGCATGCCATGTGCGCCGAGGGAGTGGACGTGGACCACATCGGGGCGCACATCGGCGATCAGGCCGCGCAGCCACAATGCGGCGAGCGGCGCCCGGCGGGCCGGCCCGGTTCCCGGTACCGGGGCAATCCGAACCTCGGCGCCGTGCATGGACGGGCCCGGTTGCCAGCTAGCCACGACAATCCGGTGCCCGGCAGCGGTCAATGCCGAGGCCCACCGGCGGGTGTGCAGGGAACTGGCCGGGGCGAGCAGGACAACGGTCAAGCCGCCGCGGTCAGCCACATCCCTCACCGGCCACGAACCGTGAGCTGGGCGATCAGGGGTCCTGCGCCGGGGATCATCCGCGGCCGAGCCTCGTGTGGCGCCGTGTGCGCTGGGAGTCTTGCAGTGTCTGCAGGTAAACGGCCTCCACGCTGGCCACGGTCGCGTTGATGTCGAACTGCCGGAGGCAGTGCTCGCGGCCCCGGCGTCCCATCTCACGGCGCCTGGCGGGGTCGGCGAGCAGTTCCGTCACGGCGTCGGCCAGGGCCGCGGGATTTGCGGGCGGTACCAGCAGGCCGGTCTTCCCGTCCTGCACGGTGTCCGGCAACCCGCCGACATCGCTGGCTACGACGCCCTTTGCCATCAAGAGCGCCTCGACCATCGTGAAACACGCCGATTCCTCGATCGAGGGGTTGACGACGACATCGAGGCCGGCCAGCACCGAGGCGACGTCGGACCGGTGCCCGGTGAAGTGCACCCTATCGTCCACGCCTAGGGCCGCGCTCCTGGCTTCCAGGCGTCGGCGGTAGTCCCCGTTCCCGACGAGCTCGTCGCCGACCACGAACAGGCGGGCATCAGGAAGACGTTCGAGGATCAGCGGGGCAGCGTCCAGGAACACCTCGTGGCCTTTCACCCCGGTCTTCTGGAAGGCATGCAACCGTGTGGGGTACATGTGCGCCACCATGCCGACTGTCGGCGTGTCGCCAGCCAGGCCGAACTCGCTCCGAAATGCCACTCCTGAGGTGAGCGGGTCGATCCTGTGAACATCGCATCCGTAGTAGCTGAGGGCCACCGCCCGCGCCCCCATGGCCCGGTACCGGTCGGCGATCGCCCGGCATGAGCCGATCACCACATCGTCACGCGACAGCGTCGACTGGTCCAGCCATCGCACCAGCGGACTGTGCAGGTGAACAGCGCCGGGCATTTGCGACACCCGGAGCGCTGGCCGGTAGCCGAGTGCCGCGAACCGGCAGGACAGCACAGCCTTTGGCAGGTGGGCATGGATCACATCCGGCTGGAACGCGCGAATCAGGCGCATCAGCCGCAGCTCGGCAGCGGTCACCCGGGGCAGCTGACGCAACCGCCTGCCCCGGAATGGAATGATCTCGACGTGGATGCCTGAGGCCCGCAACCGGTCAGACAGCGGTCCCGCGCCCGGCAAGACCGCGCGCACCGTGTGACCCAGCCGGGCCAGGCCGGCCACTTGATCATGGAACCAGGTGCCCCCGACGGACGTCGCGGTGACCTGCAGGATGCGTAGCTGCCGGTCACCCCAGGCAGGATCCGGCGGAGCGGCCGCGCTGGTCGGCTTCACGCCGCTGGCCTGGTCCGCGTGGCCAGGACAGCCATCAGGAAAGCGATGAGGATTGGCGGGACGAGAAGCACCTCGCCGAAGGCGGAGCAGACGCCGACGCCGACGAACGCGAGGACGGCGCCTTCGCCGGCCCAGTCGCCCGAACGGGCGGCGGACCACGCCCGGCGCCAGCCGATGACGATCAGCGCACCAGCGAGGACCGCGCCGACGATCCCCGTCTCCGCGAGAACGGTCAGGTAGGTGTTGTGGGCAAAGTCGAGCAGCGAAAACTGAACAACGAAGGTGTCGTAATTACCGGTGTTGATGAAATACGCGGGAAGCTGGGAGGCGAAGTTCAGGTAGCCGACACCGAAGACCGGGTGCGCGTCAAACATGCGGAGCGCGCTGCTCCACAGGTCGAGTCGGAGCGCCGCATCAATGTCAGTCGAGCTTGTTACGCTGGTGAGCCGGGCAGTTACCGCCGCTGGCAGCAGGGGCAGCAGGCAGCCAAGGGCCACGGCGGTGCCGACCAGGCCACGGATCGACCGGCGCACCGCGAAGAAGGCGATCATCGCGAGGCCCCCGAGGTACGCGGCCCGGCTGAACGAGTAGGGCACGCCTACTGCCAGGGCGACGATCGCAGCGCCGAGCGCGAGCTTGGCCGAGGCACGCCGGGCCCGGGGGAACAGCGCGAGCAGCACGCCGAGGGCAAGGACGAAGAGCGCACCCTCAGCGTTGTGGTTGACGGCACCAGTCTGGCCTGCCGCCGTCGTGGCGCTGTCCACGGCGGAGGCGTCCGCGGAGGCCGCGAGGGACGCGCGGGCGGTCAGCATTTCCACCACCGCCAGGCATGCCATGGTGAAGCTCAGCAGGACGAGCGCGCGACGGGTAACCACGCGATCGGTCGTGATCAGCGGAAGGCACAACAGCGGTATCCCGAGTGACACCACATGGCGCCAGTTCTGGGCGCCGCCCTCGCCCGCAGCGAGCAAGACAGAGGCCAGGAGGTAACCAACCAGCGTGACAGCGACTGCGGCCGTTGCCGCCTTCGGGCGGACCAGCCGTCCTACGGCGATCTGGCCCGCCAGGCAGATGATGACGAGTACCACCAGGTCTTGTTCCGTCAGTAGCGGAGCTCCGAATGAGGTCTGCGACACGGGGACGGCGACGGCCAGTACATAAAGACCGGCGCTGGGCCGGACCAGAATGACGAGCAAGATCAGGAACCCGGCAATCGCGGCCGGGCTCCTCGACACGGAGATCGCCGCGGCGGTCAGACCAGCCGCCCCGGCAATGACGCCTAGCAGGGTCGGCCGAACGCCGCCGCGTGCTGTAGCCAGCGCGACCCGTAGGATTCGGGTCCAGCGTGTGCGCAGCAGCCGTATGGTGGAATCCGCGCGGCCCGGCCGGTTCAGGCCGCCGATGAGGACGATGGTGAAGGCAAGGTAGCCAGCGGAATCAGCCGCTGCGGCCCCTGGCGCCCCGAACCGGGACGACAGCAACAGCAAGGCCACCAGGCAGACCGTGATCCCGGCCACAGTGGCAAGGATGATCAGCCTCAGCTTGTCGGTCGCGGCGAGATAGGCCTGGAGTGTCCGGCCGCCGCTGAACACGACCAGGCCGGGAAGCATCCACCAGACAACGGCAACCGAGCCGCGGTATGCGGCGCCGTACAGTACCGGGATGATTACCGGCGCCGCGAGCGCCGCCGCCGCCGCGACAATCGCCGCGGTGGCAAGGACCGTTCGGCTGATCCGGTCCGCCGCCTTCCTGTCGACCGCGCCGGAGGTCACCCGCGGGAAGATCGCGAGCGCCACCGCCACCGGGAGCAGCAGGAGCGCCTCGCCGATCGGCAGCGCCACTGCATACAGGGCCACGGCAGTCGTTCCGGCCAGCACCTGAATGATGGGCACGTCCATCCGGAGCATGCCGTACTGAGCCAGGTTCGGCAGGTAGGCGCGGATCGCATAGCTGCCGTACCGGCGCATCGGCAGCCGTTCGCCGTCCGCGTGCACTCGCGTGGACGCCAGCGCCAGCAGCGAGGCAATGCCCACCAGCTGGCTCATGCCACTGGCGATGAAGCATCCGACGACCGACAGTCGTCCGATCGCCACCAGCACGATCAGGGCTGTCGTGTAAGCCAGTGCGCTGGCGGTGGTCACGAGGTTGAAGACCGTCACCCGGCCGCGGCCGATCTCTGCCGAGCCAAGCAGGATCAGCAGCAGGCTTACCGGGCACAATGCCGTGCTGAAGAGCGCGAGCGCGGGGGTCAGGCCGAGAAGCGCCGGCGGCCATATCAACCCAGCACACCACCACGCCGCGGCCATGGGCGTGCCCGCCACGGCTGAGAAGAACATGGACCGGCGGATGATCTGCCGGAAGGCGGAGTGTGAGCGCCCGGCGAAGCGGGCGTTCGCGGTGTCCAGCCCCAGTACGGCGACGACCCTGAACAGAGCGGGCACGGCTGTCATCACGGCCAGCGTGGCGCGTCCATGCGGTCCGAGGCCGCGTGCGGTGATGACGGCGGCGCCGAGCCCGAGAACGGACACCGCGATCCGCGCACCTATCGTGGTGCCGACCGTGCTCGGCGGGACGCCCGGGAGAGCGAGCCGCACGCGGCGCCGCCACGCCAACCTGGCCAGGGGTCCGGGCTGCGTTGGCGACTGCTTCGGGGAGGTCAGCAACGGCAAGCCCTCGGTTCGGCGTTACTTGGATGGCTCGTGACTTAAAGTATCTAGATCGATACCCTAAGTGATTGCCGTCTAACCTGTGCGGGAAGGCACCCCTAGGACGGGCATCGTCGGCGCAGCAAGGCTGCTGGTCGAACCTGCACTAGCGAACCGCCCATCGTGCGGCGGAACCTCAGGAGAGCGACTGGCATGAAGATCTGGATTCTCAACCACTATGCGTCACCTCCTGACCGGCCTGCTGGCACGCGGCACTACGAGTTCGGCCGCATCCTCGCGGAACAGGGCCACGATGTCACGATCTTCGCCAGTAGTTTCAGCCACTTCAGCCTGATGGAGGAACGGCTGGCCGAGAACGAGCGGATGCGGGTCGAAAACGTGGATGGCGTCCGCTTTGTATGGATCCGCACTGTGCCCTATTTGCGCAACGATAACGGCCGGGTGCGAAACATGATGAGCTACGCTTTCGGGGTAATCCTGGCGCAGCGATGCTTTGCGCGACCCGACGTCGTGGTGGGCTCCTCCGTGCACTTGGCCGCCGTCGCCGCCGCATACCTGATCAGCAAGGCCCGCCGGGTTCCGTTTGTCTTCGAGGTACGGGATCTCTGGCCGCAGACCCTGATTGACATGGGAGATCTACGGGAGGGTGCCGTCACGACGCGGCTGCTCAGGATGCTAGAGCGCTTCTTTTACCGCCGAGCGCGCATGGTGATCAGCCTGCTGCCACACGCGACGGAGTACATTACCCGGCTCGGGATACCGAAAGAAAAGGTCGTCTACATCCCGAATGGGATCGCTGATTTCACCGGGGCCGTTGCGGTAACTAATGGTAGCGCATCCGAACTGGTGGCGCGTATCCGGCAATTGCGCGACGAAGGCCGAATGGTAGCGGGCTATGTTGGCTCCCACGTACGGGCCAACAGGGTGGACGTCCTTGTCGAAGCGGCCCGGGTGCTACGCGATCGAGATGTCGACGATATCGCCTTCGTCATAGTCGGAGAAGGACTTGAGAAGGATGAGTGTGAGCGCATCGCCCGCGAACATAAGCTCGCGAACATCCTGTTCTGGCCCGCGGTGCCGAAGGAAGCGGTCCCGGCCGTCCTTGAGGCCGTGGATGTCACTCTATTCGCGCTTTGGGATATCCCTGTTTTCAAGTTCGGCCTTAGCTGCAATAAGCTCTTCGACTATCTCGCCAGCGGACGCCCGGTTGTCTCGGCCTGTGCGGTCGCCGACACCCCGGTGAGCGCGTCTGGAGGGGGGATTTCTGTGCCGCCGGAATCGCCGAACGCGATAGCCGACGCACTCGTCGGATTGGCGGCTCTGGGCGCAGCGGGCCGGAGCGCCATCGGCGAACGGGGGAGGCGCTGGGTATATGAGAATCATGGGGCCACAGGCCTCGCCGGGCAGTTCCTGCAGGCGCTGGGCCGGACGCAGCGATGACCTTCTACATCGCCGGGGCCGGCGGGTTCGGCCGTGAGACGCTCGACGCGCTCCGTGCGGCGCTGCCATCCGCGGCGGATTCCGCCATGTTCCTCGATGAGCACGCTCAGGCCCGGGATGTTGGCGGGATTCCCGTGGGCCGGCCCGAACAGGCGGGGCCCGGCACGTTCGTGGTCGCAATCGCGGATCCGGTGGCCCGTCACCGGTTGGCTCAGGCCCTGGTCTCACGCGGCCTCACGGCCGGCCGCGTGATCCACCCGCGGGCGGTAGTCTCACCCGGTGCCGCGCTCGGGCCCGGCTGCGTGATCCTGGCGAACACGTCCGTCTCGGATGGCGCCGTGCTCGGGTCGCACGTCCACGTGAACAACAACGCGACCGTGGGGCACGACGCACTGCTCGGGGACTTCGTGACCGTGCTGCCGGGGGCGAACATCGCGGGGGCGGTACGGCTGGGAGAGCGGGTCACCCTGGGCTCGAACGCGTGCGTGCTGCCAGGCCTGCGGATCGGCTCATGCGCCACGGTCGGTGCGGGCGCCGTTGTCACCCATGACCAGCCCGAGGGAACGGTCGTCGCGGGCGTGCCCGCGCGGCCGCTGGTCCGGGCCAGTCGCTGATCCCGGCGGCGTCCCGATCCCCAGGACCTTGCGCGGGACGGCCGTCCACAATCCCGGGTCCGTGATCGCCCGGCCGTCCAGCAGAGCCCGGATACCGGGCAGGTCCGCGGGCGTGAGGGCGGCGTACCCGCAATGGTCGGTGTGCAGGATCACCGCGTCGCAGGGCTCGCCGAGGCTGTAGGGCGGCAAGCCAAGCCGAGCCAGCTCCGCTGCGGTGTACAGCGGGTCGTGCACCATGGGCACGGCGCCAGACCGCCGCAGTTCGCTCACAATCGCGAAGACACCGGAGAACGCCGTCTCCTTGACCCCCGCCCGGTACGCGGCACCGAGGACCGCGACACGAAGGCGGGCCAGCCCTCCGGTCATGCCCGCGAGCAGCCGCACTGCCTCGCCCGGTACCGCGTCGTTGATCTCCCTGGCAATGGCCGGGAGTCTCGCATCCGGGTCGCCCGCTAGATAAAGGTGCGGGTAGACGGGGATGCAGTGCCCCCCGACCGAGATGCCCGGCCGGTGGATATGGCTGAACGGCTGGCTGTTGGCTGCCTCGATGACCCGGTAGGCGTCGAGCCCGGCGGCCGCGGCGAACCGGGCGAACTCGTTGGCCAGCGCGATGTTGACGTCCCGGTAGGTGGTCTCGGCCAGCTTGGCCAACTCGGCCGCCTCGGCACTGCCGAGATCCCACACACCGTTGCGGCGCGGTAGGTCGGGGCGCTCGTCGAAGTCCAGGATGGATTCGTAGAACGCCGTGGCGTTCTCGCCGCTGGCCACGTCGATGCCGCCAACCAGCTTGGGGTAGCGGCGCAGGTCAGCGAAGACCCGGCCACTGGAGACCCGTTCCGGGCTGTGGCAGAGCGCGAAGTCCTTTCCCGGGCGAAGACCGCAGCCCGCGGCGAGGGCAGGCGCCAGCCGGTGCCGTGTGGTGTGTACGGGCAGGGTCGTTTCGTAGCTGACCAGCGTGCCGGGACGCAGCCCTGACGCGACCGCGGCGGTCGCGGCATCCACGGAAGCGTAGTCCGGCCGGCCCGATGTGCCCATGACCAGCGGCACGATAATGATCACCACGTCACTCGAGGAGACCGCGTCCGCGGTATGCGTGGTCGCCGTGAGCCGCCCGGCCGCGACGACGTCGCTGAGCCGCCCGGCGAGGCCGGGTTCGCCGGGGAAGGGTACCCGACCCCCGGAGACGTGGCCGGCCACGTCAGGACTGGTGTCAGCGCCCCAGACGCGAAACCCCTTTCCTGCGATCTGGACGGCAAGCGGCAGACCGATCTTGCCGAGTCCGACCACGGTCACCCTGGCGCTCACGTCGGCACCCGCTGCCCGACGGCGCGTTCAGGAGCTGGCGAAGGGCCGGGCTCGGGAACGCCGTCGGTGACGGAATTCACCGAGGTGCCCGCGTAGGACGCGGCGAGCACGGCGTCAGCTACCTCTACCGCTTCGACGCCCTGCCGCATGGTCACGATATCCGCAGGCTTGCCGAGGACGGCATCGCGGAAGTTCTCCAGTTCCAGGCGGAGAGCCTCGCGCCGGGCGACGGCAAAGCGGATCAGGTCGCCCTCGGACGCGTTGCGGAAGGGGTGGTCCCGCGGCCCGTCCGAAGTGATCGCTCCGTTGCGCTGAAACCACAGTTCGCTGGTGAGCGCGTCGGCGCGCAAGCACCCGCGCTCGCCGGTCACCGTGACGACCCGCTCCTTCATCGAAGACAGCCAGTTCACCAGGTGATTGGTGATCGTGCCATCGCGGAGCAGCCCGGTGACCGCGACGAGATCCTCGTGCGGCCTGCCGCTCGGGCGCGCGGTGAACGCGGACACCTTGAGATAGCGGGAGCCCGTCACCCACCGGGTCAGATCGATATCGTGGGTGGCCAGGTCCATCACCACCCCCACATCGCGGATCCGCGCCGGAAAGGGTCCCTGGCGGCGCGTCGCAACCTGGAAGACGGCGCCCAGCTCACCCTGGCTCAGCCGCAGGCGCATGGCCCGCAGCGCCGAGTTGTACCGCTCGATGTGGCCGACGCAGCTGACAAGTCCCTGGTCCTCGAACGTCTTGGCCAGCAGCAGCGCGCTCGGCACGTTGTGCGCCAGAGGTTTCTCTATCAGGGTGTGCACGCCCGCGGCGGCCAGGCGCAGCCCGATCTCGGTGTGCGCCAGCGTGGGCGCGGCCACGACGCACATGTCGGGGCCGAGCGCGAGCAATTCGTCGAGGTCGGCGGTCGCCGCAACGCCGTCGGCCGCGCTGCGGGCGGCCGGGCTCGGGTCTGCCGCACCGACAAGCTCGACACCGGGCAGCTCGCTCAGCACCCTGACATGATGACGTCCCATCGTGCCCAGGCCGATGACGCCCGCCCGCAGCGGGCTCACTGGGCGGTCCTGGCCTGGCCGACCGCTTCCTCGACGGTGTCGGCGATATCCATGAGTTCCTCCGGTGTGAGCCGGGAGTGCATCGGAATCGAGAGCATCTTCGCGGCGGCCTGCTCGGTGACGGGAAGGTGCGCTTGCCGGCTGGCGAAGATCGGCTGCCGGTGCGCGGGCGGGAAATAGATGCGTGCCTCGATGCCACGGCTGAGGAGGAAGTCGAGGACCGCGTCGCGGCCGGTGTGCACCAGGCAGGTGTAGAGCATGTGCGTGGAGCGGGCATGCGACGCCTGATACGGCGGTGTGATCCCCGGTACGCGTTCCAGGCGATCGCTCATCCAGGTGGCGTTGGCGCGTTTGCGCGCCAGGATCGTGTCGAGCTTGCGCAGTTGGACCCGGCCGATGGCTGCCTGCATTTCAGTGAGGCGCCAGTTGTAGCCGATGAGCGCGTGTTCATACGTCCGCCGCTGCCCGTGGTTGCGCAGCAGGCGGAGCTTGTCGGCCGTTTCCGCGTCCCCGGTGAGGACAACGCCGCCTTCGCCGGTGGTGATGTTCTTCGTGGGAGTGAAACTGAACATCGCGGACGTGCCGAAAGTCCCGACTGGCGCGCCCCGGTATTCCGCCCCCGCCGCCTCCGCGGCGTCCTCAAGCAGCGCGAGGCCGTTGTCCGCGCACACGTCGAGCAGCGCGTCGAGTTCTCCCGGCTGGCCCGCGTAGTGCACGGTCATGACGGCACGAGTCCGCCGGGTGATGAGTCGCGGTATGACACCAGGATCGAGATTGAACGATCGTGGATCGATGTCCGCGAAGACCGGGGTCGCGCCCACATGGCATACGGACGTCGCGGTCGATACGAAGGTCATGGACGGGACGATCACCTCGTCGCCTGGTCCGATGCCCTCGGCCAGCAGCATGGCCGCGAGGGCCGCGGTCCCGCTGGCGAAGGTTACCCCGTGGATGGCTCCATGCCGGCAGGCGAATTCGCGCTCGAATGCGGCGTTCTGCGGGCCGCCGGTGAGCATCCCGCTGGTGAGCACCTCGCGTACCGCGTCGACTTCCTCCTCTCCGATGTCAGGCTTTGCCAGCCGGATACGTGGCGGGATTCCCGGCATCGGGCGCGGCGGGCCTTCCTCTTGCGCAATGGGGTCACGGCGCGGGTGGCCACCCACCCCGTCACCATTCAGCACCGTCCGCACGGTGCTGAGGAGTATGGCCAAGTCGAGCCGGAGACTCTGGTTCTCGACGTACGTAAGATCCCACTCGATGCGCTCGGGCCAGCTCATCCGGTTACGACCGTGCACCTGGGCCAGGCCGGTCAGCCCGGGTAGCACGGACAGTCGGCTCCGCTGCCGGGAGTCGTACCGCTGGACCTGGTAGGGCAGCGTGGGCCGCGGCCCGACCAGGCTCATCTCGCCGCGTGCCACGTTGATCAGCTGGGGGAGTTCGTCGATCGACATGCGGCGCAGCAGGCGGCCGACCCGGGTGAGACCCCCCGCCTCGGGGAAGACGTGGCGAGCCTGGTCACGATGCCGCATCGTCCGGAGTTTGAGCAGCACAAATGGCTGCCCGTCGCGTCCGGCGCGTACCTGGCGGAACAGGAGGGGCCGGCCATCGTCCAGCCAGATCGCCGCCGCGCCAGCCCCGGCCAGCACGGCCGCGGGCAGCGCCGCGAGGCACAGCAGGGCCAGGTCGAGCAGGCGTTTCCCGGCGTACCGCGATGGATTCCCGTGATCTGCCGCACGGCGCTGGTCGGAGGCCTGCGTGGTGGGCCGGGGCCGGCTGCCGTCGCTGGCGCTGCCGCGGGGTATGAACCGGCTCCCGGATACGACCCGGATGCGGTTAAGCACTGCCGGGCACCTGTCGGCGCGGCGTCCGGCCGAACGCTTCCGGCGCAGCTCGCGAGGGCCGCCCGCAGGTCGTCGGCGCCTGTCCGTGGATCGAGATCGGCGATCTGGCCAGGGGACAGCGGCGGTACACGGACGTGCCGGATGAGCGGGTGGTGTGGCCGTTCGTCTGGCTCGCCACGCCCAAGCAGATCCTCGGCCAGCTTCTCGCCAGGCCGCAGGCCCGTGTAGATGATGTCGATCTCGCGCGCCGTGCCCGCCGCCAGGCGTCGTGCGATGTCGGCGATCCGTACCTGTTCCCCCATATCCAGTACCAGCGCCTCGCCACCGTGCCCGATGACGGAGGCTTGGAGGACCAGCTGGACCGCCTCGTCCGCGGTCATGAAGTAACGGCTGACCTCAGGATGCGTCACGGTAATCGGGCCACCTGCCGCGACCTGCGCAGACAGGGCGGTAAGGACGGATCCGCGGCTGCCGAGCACATTACCGAAGCGCACGCTTAGGTAGGTCCCGGCTGCTTCGCTGGCCATGTGGGCGGTGAGTCGCTCCGCGATCCGTTTCGAGTAGCCCAGGACGCTCGCCGGGTCCGCTGCCTTGTCCGTCGAGATGTTCACGAACGACTCGACGTCGTACGCCGCGGCCGCCTCCAGCACCGTGAGAGAACCCCAGACGTTGCTTTTCAGTGCCTCAGCGGGAAAGCGCTCCAGCAGCGGCAGGTGTTTGAGCGCGGCGGCGTGGAAGACGATCTCCGGCCGGAATCGCTCGAACACCTCGCGGATGCGGTGCGCGTCCCGGATATCGGCCAGCGCCGCCTCATCGGAGTCGAGGAGAGCACGGCCGTGCAGTGCGAGCTGAATGGCGTGCAACGCGGACTCGTCGTGGTCCAGCATGATCAATTCCGCTGGGTGGAACCGGTGCAGCTGCCGGCTCAGCTCGGAGCCGATGGACCCGCCAGCGCCGGTGACCAGGATCCGCTTGCCCGCGAACTTGTCGGCGACCGCCGCCACGTCGGTCTCAACGGGACGGCGGCCGAGCAGGTCGCTGATCCTGGGGTCCCGGACGCCCTCAATGTGCGCCCCGCCGGTCAGCAGCTCACGCACCGACGGGATGACCTTGGGCACCAGCCCGCAGCTCTCGGCGGCGGCGGTCAGGTCACGGATCACCGGGCCGCTCGCCCGGGCAATGGCGATCACGAGCACGGTCGCGCCGGTCTTGGCCGCCGCCGCCGCCATCCGGGTGCGATCGCCGAGGACGGGGATACCGCGGATCCGCAGCCGTCGCTTCGCCGGGTCGTCGTCCAGCATCGCCACTGGCCGGTATTCGGCGCCAGGCTGGCCGGCCAGCCGGTGAGCAAGCTGGCTGCCCGCACTGCCAGCCCCGAAGATAATGATCTTGACGGCCGACCGGGCGGGGGCCCGGGAGCGCTGCCGGACAGCGAACGCCACATACCGCGCGCCGAGCATGGCGGGCACGGCGAAGAGCGCGCCGCCTGCCACCGTTTCGAGTGGTGCCCGCTGGCCGGGCACGAGCCAGGTTCCCGCCGCGATCAAGGCCAGGCCGGTGGCGCACGCCGCCATGCCCACGCCAGCGACTTCGTCGAAGCTTCCCCGCTGGTAGCGGCCTCGGTACAGCCCAGCGAAGAGCCCGCAGGCGAAGGGCATCAGGCATCCGGCCAGCGCCGCTCGCCAGAGCGACGACGGCAAGACGCCGATATCCGGTGCGTCGTCAACGAGCACGGCGGCTCCCAGCAAGCCGCACAGCCAGGCGGCAGCATCGCAGCCAGCCTCCACAGCTATCCGCCACCACCGCCGTGTTACGAAGGCACGCTGTGCTGGTGAACTTTGCGCACGATCATGCGACGCCTCGTGAGCCACCCGATCCCCCGTCCCCGGCCAGCGCCGCAATGGCGCTGGGCCCCGTCCCGCCAGCTCCTCGGCCCCGGCTATGTATTACCCTCTGTGATTGGGAAGACACATCTCGTCATCAGTGTGTGATATTGCCGACATGGGGGCCGGGCTGCCGTGGATCTGCGTAATTTCTTCCATTTGCTGCGGGATCACTGGAAGTTGATTGCCCTTGTCACGGTGCTCGCAGCCGGCGGCAGCGCGGCATTCACGGCCCGGATGACGCCGCTTTATTCCTCAAGCGTGACGTTCTACGTGGCCGCCCAGGCCAAGGCGGCCAACGACCCGGCCAGTGCGTACGAGGGCTCTCTACTCTCGCAGCAGGAGGTGCAGTCATTCGCCGACCTGCTCACCGGCCCCCTGCTGGCCGGGTATGTCGTCCGCGAACTCCGCCTGCCCATGTCGCCGGGCGAGTTGTCCGCTGAGATCAGCTCCCATCCGATCCCGCAGACGGTGCTGGTCACGGCGACGGTGACCGATGCGTCGGCGCGCCGGGCGCAACGAATCGCCCGCGCCGTCGGCAGCGAATTCGTCAATGTCGTCTCCTTGCTTGAGCGCCCGCCGGGCGGGGGGGCGCCGACGACTCATGTCACCGTCGTGGCTCCTGCCGAGCTGCCCGTGTCGGCGGTGTCGCCGAAGCCCGTGAAGAATGTCGGCATTGCGCTCGGCCTTGGCCTGCTCCTGGGAATCGGGCTGGCGGCGGCCCGGCGCTCGCTCGACACCACGATCAAGTCGGTCACCCAGCTGGCTGAGTCGACCAATGGCAAGCCGGTCATCGGCGCCATCCCGTTCGACAGCCACGCCCGCAAGTTTCCGCTGGTCGAACCCCGCGCAGCGCACGGCCGCCGGGTCGAGGCATTCCGCAAGATCGGCACGAACCTGCGGTTCATCGACGTTGACCTGCCGCACAAGGTGCTGCTGTTCACGAGCGCCCTTCCCGAGGAGGGCAAGAGCTCGACCGTCTGCAACCTGGCGATCACCCTGGCCCGGTCCGCCAAGCGGGTCATCCTGATCGAGGCCGACCTGCGGCGGCCGCGGACATCCGCGTACCTCGGCCTGCCTAATGGGGCTGGGCTGACGAGCGTCCTCGTTGGCACGGCGGACGTCGGCGACGCGATTCAGGACTGGGGCGACGGCCTGTTCACGGTTCTCACCAGCGGGTCGTCGGCCCCGAATCCCAGCGACCTGCTCGGCTCCCGGCGGATGGGTGAGCTGATCGAGCGGTTCCGGGCCGAATACGACGTGGTGCTCGTCGACCTTCCGCCCGTCCTGCCGTTCGCGGACACCCTGGCCGCCGCGCCCGTGTGCGACGGTGCCATCCTTTTGTGCCGGTACGGGCGGACGCGGGTCGACCAGGTGCGCCGGACCATTGAGGCCCTGGATGCCGTGGGCACTCCCGTCCTGGGCAGCGTCCTGAGCATGACACCGGCCGGGCGCCGGGATCCCGACTACGGCTATGGATACCGGCGGTATCAGGCGGCGCCTGGCGACCCCCTGAGCGGCGGCGGCCTGCCACCCGACGACGCGCCGGCCCAGCCGGCCCAGCCAGCCCAGCCGAGCCCCGCGGCAATGCCTTGAGTCCCGGCGCGGAGCGCTTTTGCATCCTGTTCGTCTGCACGGCGAATGCCTGCCGGTCAGTAATCGCCGAGCGGGCCAGCGTGGCGGGCCTGCACGTGAGGCTCGGCGCCAGCGCGGCACGTTTCCATGTGGCTAGCGCCGGAACCGCGGGCCTCCATGGGTCTGCGCTCCACCCTTACACCGCGGACGCCCTGCGCCAGATCGGCGTTAGCGGGGACGGCTTCGTCAGCCACGCGCTCACCGTGTCGGACATCGACAGGGCGGACCTCATCCTGACCGCTGGCCGGGAGCATCGGGACCAGGTGGTGGCGATGAGGCCCCGTGTCTCGCGGCGGATCTTCCTGATCCGCGAATTCCCGCGCCTGGCCGCCTGCACCCTGGCACCGGATACCGATGGTGACCCGGTTGGCCGGGCGCGGAGCGTGGTCGCCGGGATAGCGCGGCAGCGCGGCCGGGTTCCATACGTTGACCCCACCGAGGATGAGATCGCCGACCCCGCCGCGACCAGCGCGGCCTTCGTCAGCTGTGCCCGCGTCATCCAGGGTGCGGTGCGTGATGTCCTTGATGCGCTGTGCGGCGCGCCGGCGGCCTTCGCGCAGCGGCCAGTGGGACTGGCCGGCGCGCACGTCGGCGACGTTGACCGCTTTCCAGTGACGGGGGGCCGCAGATGGCGTCGTGCGCCTCGGTTGCCCGCCCCGCCGCCGTGATCGAAACGGGCCGGTCGCGTCAGTCGCGGCGCATTCCGCTCGCCAAGGTGGTGATGGGCACCGAGGAGCAGGAGGCGGTGCTTGGCGTGCTGCGGTCCGGCAATCTGGCTGGCGGCGAGCGGGTTGCGGAACTGGAGCGCTCGTTCGCCCGCACGCATGAGGCCGCACATGCGGTCGCGGTGAGCAGCGGGACGGCCGCTCTGGTGGCAGCGCTGCGGGCGCACCGCGTCGGCCCAGGTGATGAGGTGATCACCGCACCCCTGACGTTCGTGGCCACTCTCAACGCCATCCTGGAGGTCGGCGCGACGGCCAGGTTCGCCGATATTGGCGACGACCTGACGCTCGATCCGTCGCTGGTGGCCAGGCTGGTGACGCCGCGGACCAGGGTGCTCATGCCGGTTCACCTCTACGGCCTGCCCGCTGCGATGTCGCAGATCCGCGACATCGCACGCGTGCACGAGCTGGTGATCATCGAGGATGCCGCGCAGGCACCGGGCGCGAGGGTGGCGCAGGCTTCGGTCGGCTCGTTCGGCACCGCCGCATTCTCCCTGTACGCGACGAAGAACATCACCTGCGGCGAGGGCGGGATCGTGACGACCGACGACGACGGGATCGCCGTCCGGCTCCGGTTGCTGCGCAACCATGGCATGCGTGAGCGGTATGAGTATTCGATGCCGGGCTACAACTACCGGCTGACCGACCTGCAGGCTGCGATCGCGACCACACAACTGGCCAGGCTTCCTGGCCTGGCCGCAACCAGGAATCGCAACGCGGCCTTGCTGTCAGCCGGCCTCGCCGGCCTCTGTGGCTTGGTGCTTCCCTCGGTGCCCGCCGGCCGGCTCCATGCCTGGCACCAGTACACGGTCCAAGTGACCCCGGACGCCCGCGTGGACCGGGACCAGCTGAGTTCATGCCTGAACGTCGCGGGAATCGACGCCAGGGCTTACTACCCGAAGCTTGTCTACGACTATCCCTGTTACCGGGACAATCCACAGGTGGCACGCGACGAGACGCCCCGGGCCGCCCGAGCGGCACGGCAGGTCCTCTCGCTGCCCGTGCACCCGGGATTGAGCGGCGACGATATCGACCGGATCGTGTCCTGCGTTCGGGAAGCCCTCGGGTGACTGAGGCGAAACAAGCGCTTGGGCGTCCAGGTGACCCGACCGGCACCAGCCAGCCCGGGCCGTCGGCTTCGGGACGGGCAGCCCGCATGCGTCAGAGTTCCCGTCCGGGGTACCTTACATTTTGTAATCGAACCAACACGATTTGTCATCTACATGATTCGACCGGGGCAACGGGGGAGGGTCACCCTGCTGAGTTCACGACGGTCAGACACGAGGGGGTAAGCGAAGATGCCCGGCACTCACGAGGCACACGGCCCAGACCAGCCCGAGTACTCCGCGGACGGGCAGGACCCCGCGGATCCAAGTCAGCCCGAGTACTCCGCGAAGGGGCAGGACCCCGCAGATCCGCAGCCCGATCGCGGTGACAGGCGACGCAGACGCGGCAGGCGCGCCGCGATCATTTCCATTGTGTCGGTTCTGGCCGTGTTCGTCGGGGCCGTCGGGGGCATCTACCTCGTCACCAATCAGCTGACCGGAAATGTCCGGCGCATCCCGCACGTGTTTCAGGGCCTCGCCAGGTCGAGCCGGCCCATAATGCCCGCGGCGACCCGGAGTAGCATGACTATCCTTCTCGCCGGATCTGACCTTCGGTCGAATGAGCAGACAACGGGCAGCAATGGACAGCAGCTGCCGTTCCAGCCTGGCGAACAACGCAGCGACGTCCTCATGCTGGTGCATATCAGCGCGGACCGGAAGCGAGCCGCGTTCATTTCGATTCCGCGCGATTCCTGGGTCGATGTGCCTGGTCATGGCATAATGAAGATCAACGCCGCCTTTTCGCTCGGTGGCCCATCCCTGATGATCAGGACTGTCGAGCACCTCACCGACGTGTTCATCAATCACTATGCGGTCATCGATTTCCGAGGTTTCGAGAGCCTGGTGCGGGCGCTCGGCGGGGTCGACGTTCAAGTGGCGCGACCGACCAGCAGCGGAAGCGTGAATTTCCGGCAGGGACTCAACGACCTGACAGCGGCCAGCGCCATGGCTTTCGTGCGGCAGCGCGACGGCCTGCCGCTGGGTGACCTGAGCCGGATCCAGCGGCAGCAGAACCTGATACGCGCGATCCTCACCCGCGTGGCCTCAGCGGGCGTCCTGAGCAACCCTATCGAGATGTATCACCTCATCGACGCGTTCACCGGCGCGCTGAGTGTGGACAGTACGTTCACCAACTCTGCGATGCGCACGCTGGCGCTGCAGTTGAGCAGGCTGCGCAGCAGTGATGTGAGTTTCCTGACCGCGCCGTGGAGCGGACTCGGCTGGCGTGGCGAGCAGAGCGTCGTGCTCCTGAACTCGGGGGAGTGCGCGACGCTGTGGCATGCGGTGCAGAACGACTCGGTCGCCGCGTGGGCGATGCGGCACCCAGGCGCCGTGACCCCACCCGTAACGTACTGACGGCGGTGCCCGGCCTGCCGAGGGACTGATCAGCCATGACCGCCCCTGCGGCGGCCTGGAGCGTGACACGCATCGTGGCCAGCAAGTCCTCGGTCGGCATCGCCGCCTCACCCGCCACCGCCCTCCGGAAGGCAGCGGCACACGCGCGATGCCCCATGTCCTGAGGGCCCTTCCATAGCGTCTTCCCGTCGGCTTCTGCGGCGCGGAAGTCGTTGATGACCACCCGGTGCGGCCCGGCGTGGACCTCGATCCACTCCTTCCCGGCCGCCGCCGAGACGCTGCCGTAGGCGATGGCGGCGAGCGAGCCGTCCGCAAAGCGCAGCGAGATCACGACGCCGTCGCCAGGCTGCACTCCCAGCCCGCACCCGCCGGGCAGGCCAGCGACGTCCTCGATCGGGGCGCCGACAAGAGCCGCCGCGGTGTCGACGAAATGGCATACTTCACCCAGCAGTCGGCCGCCCTGCCGCCGATCCCGATACCAGTGATAGTCCGGCACCCGGCTCGCGGTGGCCCGATACATGACCAGCTTGGGCCCGGTTACGCCGTCGAGGACGCGCCGCGCGGCCAGCACGGCGGGAGACCAGCGCCGGTTGAAGCCGACCGCGAGCTGACGCCCCGACTCCCGCCAGGCAGCTTCCACCGCGTCGAGTTCGCCGGTGGTCAGCGCGAGCGGTTTCGCGCACCACACGTGCTGTCCCGCCCGGAGCGCCCGCGCCGCCAGGTCGGCATGCGTGTCGTGCGGGGTGGCGATGACGACGACCTTGACGTCCGGGTCACCGATCACCGCGTCCGCGCCGGGCACCGCCTTCTCGAAGCCGTAGCTGACGGCGGCCCGCACGGCGGACAGGCCGCTGGCCGAGGCCACCGCCACGAAATGGTCGAAGCCGGCGGCACGGAAGGCCGGCAGGAACGTCCTGGTGAACGCGCCGGCCCCGGCCCAGCCAACCCCCGGTGACGAGCAGCTGACCGGCGGCGCGGGACGCAGGCGGACGTAGCCATCGGCGGCGGCTCCCGCCGGGTAGGTAAGTCGGATGGCCAGGTAATGAGTGCCGCGCTCCTCGATCAGCTGATAGGCCGCGGCGGCGTCGGCGATGTCGTAGGAGTGGGTCACCAGGTCGGACACCTTCAGCCGGCCCGACGCCAGCAGGTCGAGCACCGCCTCGAAGTTGCGGCCCTCGGTCCAGCGCACCTGCCCGGCCGGGTAGTCCACCCCCCAGGCCTCATAGGAAGGCTCGTAGCGGCCCGGGCCGTAGGACCGGGTGAACCGCAGCGAGAGCTCGCGTTCGTAGAACGGGGCCCGGCGCAGGTGGACGCCGACGTCCGCGGCGACGACGACCGCGGCCCGGTCGCGGCACAGCGCGGGAACCCGCTTCATCGCGTCGGACGACCGGCCCGCCGCGCAGACCAGCACGGCGTCCGCGCCCCGGCCGCGTGACCAGCTGAGCACCTGGTCGGTGGTGGCTTCGGCGCACTCGTCGAGGGCCAGCACACCGGAAGCGGCCGCGACTTCGCGGCGGTGGCCGACCGGATCGATGCCTGCCACGTCGCAGCCGGATGCCATGGCCAGCCTCGCCGCGAGCTGCCCGATCAACCCAAGACCCAGCATAACGATCTTCGATCCGGGTCCCACCTCAGCCAGCCGGAGCGCATGCAGCGCGATCGAGGCCACCGTGGTGAAGGCGGCGTCCTGGGCTGGCACGTCGTCGGGGACGGCTGCACAAAGCAGGCCGGGCACCGCCTGGAACTCGGCGTGGTTGGCCTTGCCCGCCCCGCCGGTCGCCACTAGCTGGCCCGGCCGCAGCCCGGTGACCGCGGCGCCGGCCTCGACCACGAGACCGGCCGCGGAATACCCCAGCAGCAGATCCTCGGCGAGCCGGCTGCGGACGGTCCGCGTGGCCGTGGCGATGCCCTCGGTGCGCGCCTCGCGCACCACCTGGCGGACCAGGTCCGGCCGGGCCCGTGCCTTGGCCAGCAGGCTGGAGCGGGCGAGCGCGGTGACTGCCCGCTCGGTGCCAGGCGAGATCACCGACGCGACGGTGCGCACCAGCACCTCGGTCGCGTCCGGGACCGGCCGTGGCACGTCGAGCACCTCGGCCGGGCCCCCTGCGAGCGGCTGCACGATCTGCTTCACACGACCCCTGCCTCAGGCGGGAAGTGGCGGGCGTCGGCCGGTCGCGCTGAGAACAAGCCGATCAAGTCCTCCGACACACAGCGAATGCTATCAACGTCAGGCACTCTGAGTAGTCATCATCGTCTCTTGGGTGACTGAGCGTGCTGGTCGGCGTCGCCGGTGCACTGCTCCCGTGGCCAGCATCCGCGGGCCGGCGGCGTCGTGTGAGCGCGGCCTCGGGCGCCTCGCGCCGCCCCGACCTGCCGGAGGGCGGGCGTCGTGCTCCTGAACTCGGGAGAGTGCGCGACTCTCTGGCAGGCGATCAGGAACGACAGGGTCGCGGCGTGGGCCGCGCGGCACCCGGGAGCGGTGACCCCATGAACTCGGGAGAGTGCGCGACTCTCTGGCAGGCGATCAGGAACGACAGGGTAGCGGCGTGGGCCGCGCGGCACCCGGGAGCGGTGACCCCATCGGTGCCCTACTGACCGCGCTGTCCCGGATCGCGCCGCCGTCACCGCGTAGCGCTGAC
>DASWFT010000248.1:0-3103 GCA_036394075.1 Streptosporangiaceae bacterium | reverse complement strand
CTGCTCCTTGCAGGTCGGTCACGTCCGGGCCGGACGGCGGGTGCTCGCCGGGTGTGAGAGGCGTGCCGTTCGCTGCGGGCTGCTGCTGGGCTGCCTGGTCTGCGTTCAGGTCGCCGAAAAGGTGCTTTTGCGCGAGCCGCTTGGGATTGAGGTCCTCGATCTCGAAGTCGGCCAGCTCCGGGCCCAGTCCGTCCCGCAGATCGTTCATGGCGCCCTCAGCGATCTGGCGCAGGTCGCGAAGGGCGCGGCCGGCCTGGGCGGCGATCTTGGGCAGCTCGTTCGGCCCGAAAACGACAAGCGCGATCACCGCAAGAACCAGCAGCTTGGGGAGGGACAGGTCGAACACCGCTCAGCTCCTTCCCCGGCCGCCGGAGCTCAGCGGGGACAGCTCGCCGTCGGCCAGGCCCGCGTACGGGTCCGGGTGCAGCCGGGCCCGGCGCCGGTCGGTGGACCACACGATGAGCTCGGCCGCCTCGACCAGCACCGCGCAGGTCCCGCCGAGGATCAGCATGGTGACCGGGTCCGGGCTCGGGTTGGCCGCCCCCGCGATCAGGAATACGCCGAAGATCAGCACCCGCCGCCACTTGGCGAACTGCTGGTGAGTCAAGATCCCGGCCAGGTTCAGCATGACGATCAGCAGCGGCACCTCGAACGCCAGCCCGAAGGCCAGCATCATCGCCATCACGAAGCTCAGGTACTGGTCAACCTGGATCAGGTTCTGCACGCCGCCCGGCGTCAGGCCGAGCAGGTAGTGCATGGACCGGCCCAGCGACAGGTAGCACAACGTGATGCCGACGCCGAAAAGCGGGATGGCCGCACCCAGGAAGATGTAGCCCCACCGCTTTTCTCTGGCGTGCAGGCCGGGCGCGACGAACGCCCAGACCTGGTACAGCCAGACCGGCGCGGACACGATCACCCCGACGATCAGCGCGACCTTCACCCGCAGGTAGAACGCGTCCAGCGGGCCGTTCAGGACAAGCTGGTTGACCCCCAGCGTGCGGCAGCCCGAGTGCCCGCGGATCGTAGCCGAGCACAGCGGGCGCTCGATGACGTGCCAGGCCTGGCCGAAGAAGACGAACCCGGCAGTCATCCCCGCGGCCAGGGCGAGCGCCATTTTGACGACGCGGGTACGCAGCTCACGGAGGTGATCCAGGAGCGGCATGCGGCCCTCGGGGTTCTGCTGCCGCCGGGAGCGCACGAAGCGCTCGCCGACGATTCGGGCGCCCGCGATGGCACCGGGACGCGTGGCCATGACCGGGGTCCGGGCGCGGCTAGCTGGGCTGCCGGGCCGGGCGGGAAGCCTCGGCGGCCGCTGCGGCGGCCGTCGCCGGCGGCCCGCCCGAAGCGCCGGCGGTGACTTCGGCCGGTGCCTGGGCCGCTGGCTGAGCGCCCGGGGGGCGCGGTTCCGGCTCGTCCTCGTGCAGGCCCTGCACCTCCTTCTTCAGGATGCGCATCGACTGGCCGAGCGAGCGCGCCGCGGACGGGAGCTTCTTCGACCCGAACAGCACGATGATCACCAGGGCGACGATCAGGATCTTCCACGGGCTATCGAACAGGTCACCAATCATTTGCAAATCCTCTCGGGGGCAGGGGGTGAGTCGGGCCTGGCTGATGAACAGGGCGCAGGATCAAGCGCGGACCGCCGCGGCGCCGCCCGGCGGAGCACGGGGGGTGGTCTGCCGGGCGTGCGCGGGTTAGCGCCGGCAGGTGGCCGGCGTGGTGTGTGGCCGCTGCGGGTCAGTCCAGCGGCGGGGCGAGGTAGGGGAAGTAATCGGTGATTGGCGTGGTTTGGGTGAGCCTGGTGCTGAACGCCTCGTTGATGATCACCTCGGTGAAGTTGTCCGATGATTGCTCGAACAGGCCCCTGCCGTTCCTGAAGCCGTCCCAGGGGGTCCACAGGACGGGCGAGGTGCCCGGGGTGTAGGGCAGCACGTTGGGCAGCAGGTTGTCTGCCGCGAACGCGCCGTAGGCCATCGGGGTGGGCCGGCCCTGCTTGCCCGTGTTGAACGTTCCCCGGGCCTGGACGACCTCGGCGACCCGGTCCCGCACCTCGCCCCAGATCCCGGAGGCGGGGTCGGTTTCGGGATTGGCGGGCCTGCCCGCCAGGTCGGTGTCCGGCTCGGTCGCGTTGATGGCCTGGTGGATGCCCAGGAAGACGCCCGACGCCAGGACGGGCGACCCGGCGCGCTGGACCTGGACCCCGGCGGGGTGCGCCTGGTCGAAGACCGCGGTGGTCCCCCAGCAGTTGACCTGGCCGAGGCCGGTGATCGCGGCGGGCACCTCGACCAAGACGGACCGGACGCTGTTGTTCAGGAAGAAGTCGGAGTAGTGGGGTAGCGGGAGGGCCGGGTTGCGGTTGGGGTGGGGGTTGGTGGGGGTGGCGTCTATCAGGACAGCCTGGAGCGCCAGGGGGACGTTGATGTCGTTGAAGAACGAGTCGAGGCGCTTGCCGGCGAAGATCTTGATCCCGTGCGGTGCGTGGAGGACCTGGCCCACCGGCGCGTTGCGGGGCGTGATGATCGTGCCGGGGGCGGTGCGGCTGGTGGCGTCCGCGCCGGTCAGCTGCGCCACTGTCACGTGCTGGTTGCCGTTGGCGCCGGGCTGGGTGAAGGTGAACCGCCAGGTGATGTCCGCGACGTAGTCCCCGTTGAGGTCGAGCTTGAGCTCGTAGAAGGTCGTGGAATCCCACGGGGCGCCGACCTGCGGCGAGGCATTCATCGCGATGACCGTGCGCGGGCCGTCGTCGTCGCTGGGCCCCGGGAAGATGTAGACGTCGGAGACGTCGTCCACCTCTGGCTGGTAGTCCAAGTGGTGAGACATGCTGCTCCTAGCGAATGGTGGTGGCGAGGGAGTAGGGGTTGGCGGACATCGGCTGCAGCGCCAGCGAGTAGAACCGGTCGTACGGGCTCTTGCCGGCGCCGCCGAACTCGCCGTACAGCCACAAGAACGGCATCGCGCTGGCGTCCCACGTCACGCGGTCGGCCCGGCCGTTGGCGTGCCGGATCTCATACCAGCCGTCGGTGAACCCGCTCAGCACCGCGACGCGGGTGGGGGCGCCGCGCTCGGGGACGACCGACGCGTCGACCATCGCGCCATCGGCAGC
>DASWFT010000247.1:0-2971 GCA_036394075.1 Streptosporangiaceae bacterium | reverse complement strand
TTCAACCTCCTCAGCCAGATCGACATGGTGAACGTCGACGGGTCGGAGATCCTGTACGTGATGGGCGGGTACGCGCATTACCTGCGGCAGAAGTACGGGGCGCCGTGGCTGGGTGATCCGCTGCTGTACGCCGACGCGAACGCCGCCACCACCGCGATCCCCCAGTTCACCTTGTTTTTGCAGCCGGAGATCCGCTGGTCGGCGGGGGTGCTGGCCAACACCGACACCCGGTCTCAGTACCGGTTCGACTACTCCGTCGACACGATCGCGAACATCACCGGTGGCAACGGCTCCTCGTACAACACGGCGTCGCAGGCGCCCGCGGTGACGGTGGTCCCCTACATGGACGCGTGGGCGCAGCCCGACGCGGAGGACCTCCAGGGCACCCCGAACCAGCCGGTCCCCCCGGGCCTGAACCTTCAGCGGAAGTCCCGGCACCAGATCTTCACGATGAACGCCAACGCCTCGGACAACATCCTCCAGTCGGCGCTGACGGGCAACGCGATCCGCAACCAGATCTTCGTGCACCGCAACGGCGGGTCCGTCCGCTCCGAGGGCTTCACCGACCCGATCCTGTGGCAGCTGGACAACCGGTCGATGGGGAAGCTGTCCGTCAACGACATCGGGTCGGCGGCGGGCGGCACCGCCACCACCACCGGCGCGGCCAACGGCGACATGGTGAACAACTGGATGGCCGAACAGTACGGCGAGTACTTCCAGTCCCGCGTCACCGGCTCCACCACCACCACCCTGGGGTACCGGCGTGAGGTCGGCGTGTACGTGTTCCCCCGCTTCCTGAAGCCCGGCACCTTGTACGGGCAGGGGTGGCTGTACACCGCGAACTCGACCAAGGAGACCTTCGAGACCACCTCCGGTGTCAGCACGACGGCGACGGCGGAGCTGATCACCGACGAGGTGTACCCGGTCGGCCCGGTCGACCCGCAGCTGACGGACATCTGACATGGCGGGCCAGGGGCTGAAGGGGCTGTTCACCGCCGGTCAGGGTGCCCCCGCGGGGGGCGGGTCCGGCGGGTGGGAACCCACCGTCGTGTACCTGCTGATCCTGATCGTGGCCGAGATGATCGTGTTCGGGTTCATCTCAAGGATGCTGAGGTAAGGCCGTGGCTGATCACATCGATGCAGTTATCGCGGCGGCTGCGGACGCCGCGGTCAGTGACGCGATTTCGCTGGTCAAGTCGCACCCGGACTACCAGCACATCGTGGAAGCTCTCGCGGGCAAGGCGCTCGAGGCGCTGGCCGCCGGACTATAGGGAGGCGTAAATGCCTGGTTTCTTGAAGGATGGCCGGTTCTGGGGCGGTGTCCTGGTCGGCTACCTGCTGGTCGTGTTCGTGCCGCAGCTGTCGGTCAAGGGCAAGATGAGCAAGGCTGGCGGCTGAGGTGAGCCGTGACGTGGGGAGTTTCCTCATCGGCATTATCATCATCGCGGTGCTGTTCGTCCTGGTCCGGCCGGGTTCGCAGGGTCCGAAGCTGGTGTCCGGGGTGAGCTCTGGCCTGAGCGGGCTGGTGCAGTCCGCGACTGGCGGCGGTTCCTGGTCGGGTAAGTAGCGGCATGCGTCCCGGCCGGTGGACGGTGACGGGCCGGGGGCAGGCGGCGTTCCCGGTGCCGGTGGCGAACGTCCGCGGTAACAACCTGCCCGGGTTCACCGGGGCGATGGACCGCCCGTCGATGGGCGCGCCGGGACCGTACACGGGCGGGAACCTGGGCAGCACCGACTACGGCGGAGGCGCGGACCCGCGCGCGGAGAAGATGCAGCCGTTCCCGCACGAGTTCGCGTGGAACTGGGCGAAACGCGGGTGGGCCGGATCAGCCCCCGACCATCCCAGTTTCGGGACCAGCGGGTTCAACGACAAGCTGACCGTCAAGGACCGGCACGCCTACTGGGACACCGGGAACCAGAAGACCGGGACGGACTTCCACGGGTGGGCCGGTGCCCCCCCCAATAGCGGCAACGACCCGAAACTCCAGCCGCCCCGCCCGGACCTGCGCCTGGTCAACCGCACGATCTCCTACCAGCATGGTTCCGACGCCACCCGCAACCAGGATGACCTGACCCGGTCGTTCACGTGGCTGGGTGAGCAGGGCAGCGGGTGGGCACCGGTCTACGGCGGGGTCCCCGGCCTCTACCATCCGTACGGGTCCCGCGGCGGCATCCCCTACCCGATCGTCTCCCCCGCGGAGCAGGGGCAGCCGGGTGACGGCCCGCACGCGGTGTTCGCAGGGCCGCCGCACGGCCTGCACAGTACGACGCCGTGGAAGGGCGGCGCGCAGATCATCGCCCGGTTCGCGGTGACCCCGCAGACGCGCCCCGTCCGGCAGGACCGCCCCTCCAACAGCCCCCAGGCGGGGCAGTCCTACTCGCAGACAGTGCTTCCGCAGGGCGCCTCGCGTGTGCGTCCCGCGGGAGGGCGCCCGGGCAGGACGGGCACTGCCCCCGCGGCGGGGCTGTCCTTCCCGGGCGGCCGGGGCTGGATCGGCCGCCAGCATAAGGGAGGGACGGGCAGCATATGAAGCGAGGGCACTGGCTGGCGCTCGGCGGCGCCGGGTTCCTGATCCTCATCTTGTGGTGGGCGATGGGTCACCCCACCGGCGGGTTCAGCCAGCCGCCGGCGCAGCCCGACGCGGACACCGACCTGAACCGGCTGATCGACCCGCACCCGGATCATCCGCTGTTCTGCCAGCCTGAGGACCATCACGCCGGGTACACCTACACCCCGCACCGGTACCCGCGGACCACGGGCGGGGAGATCACCGCCCTGATCCACAAGGGATTCAGCCCCATGCGGGTACCGAACGTGGCGGATGTGCAGTGGCTGATCGCCCCGCCCAGTGAGGTGGCATTCTGATGGGCATCGAACAGCCGCAAGATACGCGGCGTGTCGCCGGGAGTACTCTGGCCGGCCCGTGGGCCATGATCGCTGTTCTTGCTGGCTGCGCCGTCATGATCGGTC
>DASWFT010000246.1:0-12423 GCA_036394075.1 Streptosporangiaceae bacterium | reverse complement strand
AGCATGCCGAACGTGTCATAGTCATCGTAGGTGACCGGTCGATATCCGTCGCCATCTCGCTTGATATTCGAGCCCAGGACGATGAGCGCGTCCCACGTAGCCCGTGGAGCAGCATCGCGGCTCATCGCTTCCCCCGTCAGTGTGATGACTCTATCCAGCCCGGGGCTCATTTGGGGGATACCGGACGCGCCTACGGTGGCCGGTGAGTCAGCCGCCGGTGAGAATGGCGGGCTGCGTGGTGCCGTTGTTCTCGACGTAGCTGCCGCTGAACCAGACCGCGCCCGAGGAGAGAGCCGAACCGCCGGTCAGCGTGTCCCAACTACGGACCGTGCTGCGAACAAGTTCATCGGGACACGCCCTTCAGCATGATCATTCAGGTCGGCCGACGCCCAGCTTCCGGGCCTCCCCGACGGCCGGATCGCGGCCCGTCACGCGCTGCAACCCAGGGCCGGGCTAGGGGTTTTCCCGGTCGAAACCGGCTCTCGCGCCGGGCACGCTGGCCACAGTGCGGTCGAGGAGGCCGCCCGGTCCCGAATGGGACTGCCAGGCTCCGGGGGAAGTCCCGGCTCATCCGAGAGGACCAGGTACATGGTCTGCTCACAGTGTGGCAACAACATCGCGGAGGGCTCTACCTGGTGCCCGCGGTGCGGCGCGCAGCAATCGGCGGCGACGCCACCGCCGGCCCCAGCCCAGCCGGGCCCAGCCCGGTCGGCCGCAACCCGGCCAGGCCCGGTCGCGGCGGGAACGGCCGGCCCGAGGGACACCGCTCGGTATCCCGCGTCGGGAGCGCCGGCGTTTCGTTTCGACGCACGGCGATGGACGCGGGTCGACCGGATCACGGGAATCGCGACGCTGGCGCTGCTGATTTCGCTGTTCCTGCCGTGGTTCGGTGTCACTGTCTTCGGGTTCAGCGCGACGGTAGACGGCGTCGCCGCACACGGTTACCTGTATCTCGTGCTGCTTGTCGCCTGGGCTGAGCGCGGCCAGGATTCTCGCGTGGTCTCCTCTCGCCTGCGCGAGAGTCGCCTCGGCTACGGCCGGGTAGAGCACACCTGAGTCTGGTCCTGCCGTGCGCCACCACTGTTTCGAGGCATCTAGGTATTCCTCGGCCCGTTCCCAGCCTCCCGTGCTGGCGGCCACGCATGCGGCCACGGCATAGCCCTGGGAGTAGGACCACGTCGTGCCGCGGCTCAAGGCCATGGAGATCGCCTGCTCGGCGGTGGCCGCCGCCGCCGTCCATGCGCCGAGAAGGTACTGGACCTGTGCGAGGAGGGCGCTCGCCGAGGCGTCCGCTTCACCGAACCCGCCAGCACCGGGGAACTGGAGCGCGGCCGACAGGTCGTCCGCGGCACCGGCCAGCCGGCCGGTGGCCGCGCGCAGTGCGCCGCGCCTCCACAGCGGGATCGCATCTGCGGCCGCGAATGACGGGGACGACGGTCCGGGGACAAGTTCATCCAGCGCGCGCAGCGCGGCGTGCACGCCGCCGCACCGCCGCCCGACCGACTCAGCAACCAGGCACCTGGCCAGCTGGGCGGCTTCCGGATCAAGATCATCAATGGCCAGCACCTGTTCGGCGATGCCGCCCCCGGATCCGTCGGCGTTCCGCCAGGCATGGCTGCGGGCAATGGCAAGAGCGGTCCGGGCCACGGCCTGCAACGTGCCGGGCAAGGCCGCCCCGGCCCGGGAAGTGGTCAGCGACGCCCGCACCGAAGCGGGCGGCTCCTCGGCGGGACTGAGCGCGACCAGGACGAGGTCGCGCAGCGGGCCAGGGGCGCACTCGGCCACCTTGCCGCCCAGCGCCTCCAGCCTGCCGAACCGGTGACACCAGACCAGATGAGCAGCGGCGGCCAGCAGTCGCCGCTCATACTCGCGCCGATCATCGCTCAGGTCGGCCGCCCAGAGCAGCAGCGTGGCGGCCCGGTCGGCGTCTCCCTCGCCCAGGTAGGCAGCGGCCGCGCGGTCAAGCTCGCTGGCGAGACGCTGGTCCGGGCCGCCTGCGGCGGCTACCCGGTGCCCCCAGGTCGCGCCGCCATCTACCAGGGCCGCCGCGGCCAGGTGCAATTCACGGCGCCGGCCGGGACTGAGCAGCTGATAGATCGCGTCCCGCTGGATGGGAAGGCGAACCCGCACCGGGGTCGCCGGATCCTCGGGCCACCACTGGACAATGCCCGAATCAAGCAGAGATTCGAGTGCGGCGACCGGATCGGAAACCATCGCGACCTGCGCGGCCAGCCCGAGCGGGCACCTGGTGTCGAGCACGGCCAGAGCGGCCAGCAGGCGCATGCCAGCTTCGGGCAGAGCGGACAGTAGCCGCCCCACCTGCGCCGCTATTAACGCGGGGACGGGCAGCGTGTGGTCCGCCGAGGCCAGGCTCTCTGGTGGCAGGTCGGTCAGCAGGCCGCGCAGATAGGCGGGATTCCCATCGGTGTGGGCGCGCAGGCGCTCCGCCGTGGCGAGCGGGATCGGGCCGTGGCCCAACCGGTGTGCCAGTTCCTCCACTTCCACGGTCATCAGACCGCGCAGGGAGATCCGTCGGCCGAACTCACGATCACCGGTCAGCCGCCGCAAGTCGTCGACGGGACCGGTGCTCCAGCCCGCCTCTGGAGTTCCGGTGCGGGCCGACAGCAGCGCGAGCACCATGGCGGAACCCAGCCGCCGCAAAACGAATCCGAGGGCCTGGGAGGAGGCCCGGTCGGCCCACTGGAGGTCATCGATGACGACCGCGAGCGGGCGCACGGCCTGGGCCGCATGCACGACCTCGAGGATCTGGGCTCCAACGTGGGCTGGCGATTCGTCGGGCGTGACCCGGACGGCGGAGGCGACAGAGGGATGCGCGTGGCAGCACGCGCGCCAGAGGAGTTGCGAAACGAGCCCGAACGGGAGATCGGCCTCGGACGGGTCGCATGACGCGTCCAGCACGCACGAGTCCCACAGGCCAGTCATCGCCCGCCGGAGCAACGCCGTCTTGCCGACGCCCGCACTGCCCTCGATGAGCACCACCCATGAGTTACCCGATGCCGCCTCACCGGCGACCGCCTCAAGCTGGCTGAGCTCGGCTCGCCTGCCCACGAAGTCCGTGCTGAAACCAGAATTGCCGCAGCACGGCTTAATACCGCGCGCCATTGTCGCTCCCCATGCGTAACTATGTGTGAAGATATTCCGCCTAAAGTCATTGCCTCGTTATAGCGATTGACGGATATTACGTGGCTCCGGTTCACGGAGGCTTCCCCTTGGCGGCGCCGGCGCCTGTCATCCAGCCCGCACGCAGCCCGGCCGGACGCTGGTGCGGCGGCTGGGCTAGGGTGCCGAACGTGACAGCCCCCCGGCCGCTGCCGGGCCCGCGTCCGGGCGGGCCGGACCGGCGCATCTCCCTGTCCCGCTTCGTCTCGTCCTGGAGGACGGGCAGGTCGTGGCCGAGCCCGGTCGCGGGCAATGGATGCGCCGCAACCCCATAGCCGAGCCGTAGCCGGCGGGGAAAACGCCAGCAGCACGCCGCCTCCCGGTGAGGCGCCGGGGCGGCCGGCGGTCAGCCTTTCAGGTGCCGGCCGAAGAAGTCGAAGACTTTCGCCCAGCCGTCCATCGCCGCCTGGGGCCGGTACATCGGGGTGTGGTAGTAGAAGAAGGCGTGGCTGGCACCGTCGTAGCGGTGGAACTCATGCGTCTTGCCGAGCCGCTTCAGTTCGGCCTCGTGCAGGTTCACCTGCTCGGGCGACGGATAGGAGTCATCGTTGCCGAACAGCCCGAGCAGGGGCGCGGTGAGACCGGCGGTGTAGTCGATCGGGGCGACCGGCTGGGCCTCGGAGAGATCGTCCTTCGACATGATCACTCCCCCTCCCCACAGATCGGCGACCGCGTCGAAGCCGGTCACACGGGAGGCGGCCAGCAGCGCGTGGCGGCCACCCGAGCACGTGCCAATGATGCCGGCTTTGCCGTTGCTGTCCGGTCGGGCCTTCAGCCACTGGAGCGCGGCCCCGCAGTCGGTGACCACGCTGTCGTCGTGCACTCCTCCCTGGGAGCGGACCAGGGCCGCGACGTCGTCGGGGGTGCCGTGGCCAAATCGGCAGTACAGGTCGGGGCAGATCACGGTGTACCCGTGGCGCGCCAGCCGTTCGGCGAACTCCCGGTAGAACTCGTCCCAGCCGGGCAGGTGGTGCACGGCCACGACCCCGGGGGCCGGGCCTTCTGCGATCGGCCTGGCCACCCAGGCGTGAATCTCATCCCCGTTGCCGCCGGGATAGGTGACCACTTCCGCCGTAAGGCCAGCGCGAGCGCCGGTGTCGAACGAATTCCACATGGTTATTCCTTTGCGTAGTTCCGGCAGCTCGCGCAGTTTCGGGGCGTTCCAACCGTGACTTCACTTGGCCGATCTTGCGTCGGCGTCAGCCTAACGGGGGCCGCCGCGCACCATATCCTCCGGACGGCCAGATCGTTGGCCATGCGGTGCGACGACTGCCCCGTGCCGCGGCGGCCAGGGTTAGGGTGCTGAACGTGACCGCGCCCCGGGTGGCCGTCGGCCCTGTGCTCCGCGATTCCGCCTGCCAGGCCATCCGCGATGGCGGCGGCGAGCCCACGGGCGTCAACGCGGCGGCCGACGCGCTCGTCTGGCTTGATCCCGCCGACACCGGCGGGCTGCGGCGAGCGCTCGCCGTCGCGAGCTCGGCCCGCTGGGTCCAGCTCCCGATGGCCGGCGTGGAGCGGGTGGCCACCGCCGGGATACTCGATCCCGGGCGGACCTGGACATCGGCGAAAGGCGCTTACGCCGAGCCGGTCGCCGAGCACGCCCTGGTCCTCGCCCTGGCCGGGCTGCGCTTGCTGCGCCAGCGCATCACCGCCCGGTCGTGGGGAAAGCCCGCCGGGGAGAGCCTCTACGACGAGCCGGTCACCATCCTGGGCGGCGGCGGCATCACCGCGAGCCTGCTGGACCTGCTCGCCCCGTTCCGGGTCGCGGCCACCGTGGTGCGCCGCAGCGCCGATCCGGTCCCCGGAGCGGCGCGCACGCTGCCGCAGGCCCGGCTGCACGAGGCACTCGCCGGCGCGCGGGTTACCTTCCTGGCCCTCGCGCTCACGCCCAGCACCGAGCGGATCATCGGGTCCGCCGAGCTGGACGCGATGCGAACGGACTCCTGGCTGGTCAACGTCGCCCGCGGACGTCACGTCGATACCGGTGCGCTGGTAGCCACACTGCGCAGCGGCGCCATCGGCGGGGCGGCGCTCGACGTGACCGACCCGGAGCCGCTGCCCGACGGGCACCCGCTCTGGGCGCTGGAGAACTGCATCATCACCCCGCACACCGCCGACACCCCGGAAATGGTCGAGCGGCTGCTGGCCCGGCGCATTCGGGACAACGTCGCCAGGTTCTCGGCCGGCGAGCCGCTGCTCGGGCTGGTCGACCCAGCAGCAGGGTACTGAGCCACGAGCAGCGGCCTAGCCGGCCCTGCCCGGCACGGTAGGCAAGAGCCGTTCGAGCAACTCATCGTTGATGGTCGGCCGCCGCATTGGCGCCACGCCGTGGCGCGTCAAGCTCCCCCCGGCCGCCCGCCGCCGCCCGCCGCTCGACGCTCCGGACCGCGGCGCGCAGGTGCGCCACGTGACGCTCGGCCACCTGGGCCACGGTCAGCACCGTCATCCGCCAGGTCAAGTTGACGCAGCCGAGCACCTGATCGCCGACCCGGATCGGCATCGCGATCGAGTTCCGGCGGTCGTCCACCTGGTCCCGCGGCCGACTGTAGTCACCGCCGAAGTCCGGCGCGCGCACGCTGTACCCATGCTGCCGCGTCTGCTCGACGAACGCCCGCACGGCGGCTGGATCACGGGCCAGCTCGTGGCCGGGCAGGTCACGCTCCCGCAGCCGACGGAGGATCGCTTCGCGCTCCTGATCAGGACAGAACGCGAGGTAGGCGCGGCCCGACGCGGACCGCAGGATGTTCGCGCGGAAGCCGCATGGCGCCGGTGCCACATAGTCGAAGCAAGCGCGCGGGCTGTTGGTCTCGATCACTTCCATGTAGTCGAGCCGCGGCACCGACAGCACCGAGGGCCACGGCACCCGCGCGCACAGCCGTTCCAGCACCGGGGAGGCAACCTCACCGAGCCAGTCCGCGTCGTCGAACGGCGCTCGCCGCTGCAGCATGTGGCTGGGCAGGAACGCGCCATCGGCCATGCGCTGCCACACCAGGCCGCGGCCGGCCAGCGTATGCAGAATGCGGATCAGTGTGCTTTTCGGGATCCCGGTCTCCCGGTGCAGGTCGTGCAGGCTGGCCGCGGCCTGCGGCCGGCGCATCAGCCGGCCGAGCTCCCCCCGGCGATCGAGCGGGCCATGGCCGAGGCCGATTCGGCCTTCGGAGATCCCCGGGTTTACCTGGAGCGCTACATCACGGCTGGCCGCCACGTCGAGGTACAGCTGCTCGGCGACGGCACAAACGTGATCCATCTCGGCGACCGGGACTGCTCGGTGCAGCGGCGCTACCAGAAACTGGTTGAGGAGGCACCCGCGCCGCTGCTCGAGGCCGACCTGCGGGCCGAGATGCGCCGGATGGCCGTCGTGTTCGGCGAGCACCTCGGCTACCGCGGCCTCGGCACCGTGGAGTTCCTGGTCGACTGCGCGCGCGGCTGCTTCAATTTCCTCGAGATGAACGCCCGGATCCAGGTCGAGCATCCGGTCACCGAGGCCATCTGCGGGCTCGATCTCGTCGCTGAGCAGATCGCGATCGCGGAGGGGTGCCCGCTGCGCCTGACTCAGGACGACGTCGAGCTCACCGGCCATGCGATCGAGTGCCGGATCAACGCTGAAGACGCGACGGACGGCTTCCGGCCGAGCCCGGGGACCGTCACCGATGCGGTCTTCCCGGCCGGCCAAGGAATCCGGGTGGACACGCACATACAGGCGGGCGCGGCGGTTCCGCCGTGGTACGACTCGCTACTGGCCAAGCTCATCGTGAGCGGCCGGGACCGCGCGGAGGCGCTGGCGCGGCTGCGCGGGGCGCTGGCCCGCTGCGAAATCGGCGGCGTGGCCACGACGATCCCGATGCACGCCGCGCTGGCCGCACAGCCTGAGTTCGCCCGCGGTGGCGTGGACACCGGCTGGCTCGCCCGGTTCCTGGAGCAGCAGGCCGGCGTCCGGCTGGCGGCCGGAGCACCCCGTGGCTGAGATCCAGCTCGTCGACGTCTCACTGCGCGACGGCAACCAGAGCCTCTGGGGCGCGACGGGGCTGACCACGGCGCACATCCTGCAGATCACCCCGGTCATGGACCGGGTCGGCTTCCTGGCGCTTGACTACACCTCAAGCACCCACATGGGGGTGGCGGTGCGCACCCACCGGGAGGATCCATGGGAGCGGATCCGGCTGACCCGCGCGGCAGCCCCGCGGACGCCTCTGCAGTTCATCGGGTCCGGCCTGCGCTTCATCTCCTGGGAGCCGGTCCACCCCGACCTGATGCGGCTGGCCTACCAGCGGCTGGTGGCGGCCGGGATCTCCCGGTTCGTCGTGCTGGATCCGATGCACGACATGGCGGCCGTGCTGCAGACTGCGCGGACGATCCGCGAGGCCGGCGGCGAGATAATCGCCGCGCTGACCTACACGATCAGCGCGGTGCATGATGACGCGTACTACGCGGACCTGGCCGGCCAGATGGCGGCGTCGCCGGATATCGATCGCGTCTACGTCAAGGACCCGGCCGGCCTGCTGACGCCCGAGCGCGCACGCACGCTGCTGCCCGCCGTCCGGGCGCGGCTCGGGGCCGTGCCCCTGGAGCTGCACTCGCACTGCACCATCGGCCTGTCCCCGCTGACTTACCTGGCCGCCGCCGACCTCGGTGTCGAAGTGCTGCAGGTGGCCTGCGGGGCGCTGGCCAACGGGACCTCGCTGCCCAGTGCCGAGCAGGTCGTGGCCAACCTGCGGGAACTCGGCCACACGGTAGACCTCGACGACCGGCTGCTGGCGATGGTGGCGGGATACTTCACCCGCCTGGCACGGGCTCAGTCGCTCCCGGCCGGGACCCCGCAGTCCTACGATGCGTCGTTCCTGCGGCATCAGGTCGCTGGCGGCGTGGTCACCACCATGCAGCGCCAGCTTGCCGAGCTGGGGCTCGCTGACCGCTTCGGCGCGGTCATGGACGAGGTCAGCCGGGTGCGCGCCGAGCTGGGCTATCCGATCATGGTCACGCCCTTTCCGCAGATAGTGTGCGGGCAGGCGCTCTACAACGTGATCGGCACCGAGCGCTACGGCAACGTCTCCGACCAGGCAATCCGGTATGTGCTCGGCAGATTTGGGCGGCCGACGGCACCAGTGGATGAGAACGTGCGGGACCGCATCCTGTCCCGCCCGCGCGCCGTCCAGCTGCAGGCGGAGCCCCCGCCGGCCTCTCCCGGCGAGCTGCGCAAACGCTTCCCGCCCGGCATCAGTGACGAGGAACTCCTGCTCCGGGCGACGATGCCGGCCGATCAGGTCGACGCGATGCTGGCGGCGGGCCCAGCCAAGCGGCATTACAACCCTGACCTCGCGCCGGTCCTGGAGCTTCTGGCCGGGCTCGGGGCCAGGCCGCCGGTATCAGGCCTCGTCATCGAGAAGCCTGGCTTCCGGATGGAACTGCGCGGCGGCGACAGTATCGACGGAAGCCGTGGCTGACCCCGGCGGCGCAGGCGTGCCCGCGGCGGTGCGGGAGCGGCTGCGCACGGTCCGCGGCTTCGTCTTCGACATGGACGGGACGCTGGTGCTCGGTGACCGGCATAACGACGGGCTGGTGCCGCTGCCCGGCGCGATCGAGATAACGCGCTGGGTCACCCGGCAGGGCAAGCCATTCGCGATCTTCACCAACGGGACCACACGGACGCCGAGGCAGTACGCGGAGACGCTGAGATCCATCGGCTTCGACCTCCCGGATCACGCCATGCTGAGGCCGGCGAGCAGCGCCGCAGACGTGTTCACCCGGCGCCGCTACCGGCGTGTGCTCGTCCTCGGCGAGGAGGGCCTGGCCGGCCCGCTGCGGGAGGCCGGCATTGACGTGGTGCCCGCCGCGGGACCGCCGGGGACGGGCGCTACGGACGGGGCGGACGCCCCGGACAGGGCGGACGCCGTCGACGCGGTCGTCGTCGGCTGGTACCCGGGCTTCACCATGCCGGCCTTGGAGGCGGCGTGCCACGCGGTCTGGGGCGGCGCCGCGGTGTACAGCTGCTCGCAGTCGATGTTCTTCGCCACCGCCGAGGGCCGGACGATCGGTACCTCCCGCGCAATCACGGCGATGATCAAGAGCCTGACCGGCTGCCGGGTGCGGGTGGTCGGCAAGCCGTCGCTGGACGCCCTGCGCAGCGCCGGCCAGCAGCTCGGCGTGGCCCCGGCTGACCTGGCTGTCGTCGGCGACGACCCGGAGCTTGAGGTGCCGATGGCCCATCGTGGGCGGGCGCTGGCCGTCGCTGTCGCCTCCGGCCTCGGTACCGCCGATTCCTTTGACCACCTGCCCCCGGTGCGCTGGCCGCACCTTCGGGTGGGCGGCGTTGATGAGCTGCTTTCGATCCTGAATCTTCCTTGAGAGGGAACCGTGACCGAGCCGCAGACCAGCCGGAACGGCGTCGCGGGTGGCCGCCGGGCTGCCAGCCGAGCGGGTGGCTCAGGCGCACCGCCGGTTGGAGGCAGGTGGTGTGAGGGGGCGCCTCGTGCTCACGTTCTAGCGAGCGAACACCCGGCCAGCGAAAGGCGGCCGCGGAGCCGCGGCCGCGGACGTCAGCGCCTGCTGAGCTTGGGTCTTAGCGTCAGCGTCCCTTGAGACTGCCGATGCTGAGCGATCCGTCTGGCCCGCCCGGGCTACGCGACGGCCCGAGCTTCTGCTCGGCCTCGCGCACGTAGCGGACCGGATCCGTGTCCACTGGCGTGACGCCCGCGAAGTGGGTCGCCTCGAACGCCGCGAACGCGACGGCCAGATCGTGGCGCAGCGCGAGCCCGGCGAGACGGCGGAAATCGGTGAGGCCTTGGCGTTCTTCCTCAGCCATGTGATCGCCGTTGGCCAGGTTCACCGCGGCCACCGCCTCGTACCATCCACTGCCGCCGACCTCGTGGCCTGGGACGGCGGCGATCGCGTCCCGGATGTCGTTGTGGTCGTGGATCGCGTCGAGTGTTTCCTCCTCCTCCCTTTCCACGGTGCCAGCCTCCAAGCCCACCTGCAGCAGCTCCGGGTAGAAGATCTCCTCCTCGGCCGCGGCGTGCAGTTCGAGGAACGCAGACAGCCGTGCCCACACCGCGCTCAATGTTGCGGTGTCGCTGCGGTCGATCTGCTCGAGGATCGCGAAGAGCCGGCGCTGTTCGTGATGGTCGTCGAGGATCAGCTGGGTAATGTCCACGGTGCCTCCTGGTGGCCGGCGGTGAAATCTTACGGCGTGCCCGCCCGAAGGCCGGCGAAACGCCCAGACGGCACGCAGGACGTGAGCCACCCAGGCACCACGGACGGCAAGCAAGGTAGAGTTCGCTTCCCAGCCCTACGAGCAACTCGCGATGGTCTGCCGGCCGGCCGGACAAGACACCGAGACCAGCCGGAAAGACCAGCTCGCATCGGTCCAGGCCCTGGCCCCGGGCAGGCCAGATCACCTCGGAGCGAACGCTTGTTCTAATCGCTTGCACTTCCCACTGGCCTCGTACATGTGTTCTAATGACATGCATGTATCCGGTCACCCGGGCTGCCGAGTCACAGCCAGATGTTCGCCGCCGCAGGCCATGGCGGCGGGCATCTGCGCTGCCCCTTGGCGGGGCCGACGCGTTGCCCGATGACCTGGCACTACCCGCCCGCGGCCAATCCTTCCCCGCCGCGGGGTGCCTGCCGCCGGGAAGGCCGACCCGGATCGCGATCTCCGCGAGCCGAGGGGGCGGCCGCCGCCACAGGAGGCCTGGACTCGTCAAGATCATCACGCGAGCGCCAGGCCACCGTGGCGACCCGGAAGCCATGCCCACCACAGGGATGGCTGACGGCTGGCCGTAGCGTCGGGCCGTCGCCGGCCACTGCCCGCGCATATAGCCAAGGCCAGGCAAAAGACTAATGCTACCCCCGAGATAAGTTGCCTCATAGGCAGGTTCCATACAGGTCACTGAACACATGGATTTGCCTAACGCAGGCCGCATGCTAGAGGTGAGAAAGTGAGAAGGCACTTTCAATACAATATCCGCCCGAATAGCCGACGCCTCGCAGACCTGAAGAACAGGGCCGCGGAACTCGAGCGCAAGCTCTCTGACGCGCGAGTGTCGCTAGAACGTGAGCTTGCGCACTCCGCCCGTGGACGCAAAGCGGCGCCTAGCCAATTCCAGGGTACATACAGCTCCGTTCTAGAGGACGTGGGGCGCGAGTACGATGCTGATAGCATGTCAGCCGGCTATGCGGCGCCGAACTCGGCACAGGGCCATGGCCGCGCGAATTCAGGTCGCCAGGCATACTCGCCTGAAGGGCGCACCGAGGTCCTCGTCAACCATGGCCGGCGAAGTGCCTATTATCCGCGCCTTTCGCGCGGGCGCAAGGTGGCTATAGGAACAGCGGTCATCGCCGCAGGTGTCGCCATCGCGGTGATGACACTTACCGGCGGGGGAGCGTCGTGGCCGGCCAGTGTGGCAGCAGTCCAGAGTCAGGCGGGCCAGGCGTGCCAAAATCCGGACGTGAAGTCTGAGCCTGGTCAGGTCAACTTCGCCTGCGCGAAGACCACGCGTCAGATCCTCTGGGTGTTCGCCCTGATGACGAGCGCCAATAACCCGAACTTCGCTGACGCGAAGACTGGCCGACGGGGCCTGGAGCCGATCATGCCAGCGCAGGGCGGCGAGATGGCCTGGTCCCTGAACCTCCATCACCCATACAACCCGACTAATCCGGTCGACAGCCTCCAGGTAGCGGCTCGGTCGATTAACAACATTATCGGGGGCGCGACCGTAACCGGTGCTGACGGCAAGCCGGTCGTACAGCCCGGGCTCGAAAGCGACTCCGCAAACTGCCTCCGGTATACCGGATCAGCAGCGATCAATGCGCGAGCGGGCTTTCCGAGCCTCTGCGCCAAACCCGTAACCAGTCCGCAGGGGCAGGCTGCCCTGGTGGCCGATGTCTACCAGAAGTGGGTCGTCGGTGCCGCGCCCAACGCCGCTCAGGATGCCGCCGTGCTGTTTGAGAACGCGACAAACCCGGGCGATCCGCAGGTCCAGGCCATCCTTAAGCATCTGCCAAATTCAAAACCACTAGCGTAATCCGAACGCTCATCTACAAATCTGCTCCGGGACGACGGGGCCCCTGTGTAATCGGGAAAGAGGTGATCTTGTGCATTCAGCCAGCAAACCCTGGTGGCAGCAGGTGACTGCGCTGGTGAGCCTCAGCGCCGGTGGAGCGATAACAGGGTTCTCGTTCGTCCCGAAGGCGGCCGCAGACATGACGTCGCCAACCAGCGTGCCGATTCGCTTGATGGCGCTTGAT
>DASWFT010000245.1:0-1847 GCA_036394075.1 Streptosporangiaceae bacterium | reverse complement strand
ACCCCTACCCTGGCCACCGCACCGCGGCGGGCTGACCCCTATCCTAGCCACCGGATCGCGGCGGGCTGATCCCTAGCCAGCCACCGTACCGCGCCAGGGATGATTTCCCGGCGCGGTCAGGCGCCCGGCGCCCCGCCCCGCGCCATCGCCTCCAGCTCGGCGGGCGTCGGCCCTTCCAGGCGGAACGCGCGGCGCGGGGTCCAGTCCAGCACTTCCATCTGCCGGACCCCGTGCTGGTGGTAGGGGTCCTCGGCGGCGAGCGCCCGCGCCTCCGCCAGGCTCTCCGTGAGCAGCACGTACACGCCGTAGGCGCCGTCGGCCGTGCGCCCGGAGAACAGGGCGCGGCCCGAGCGATGAAGCCCGTCCAGCCAGTCCAGGTGCGCCTGGGTGCGGGGGCCGCGCTCCTCGTCCGAGCGCAGGTTGCGTGAGAGCACCAGGTACCACACGGGGTCACCTCTCCTCGCCAGGGGATGTCCCTATGCTAAGAGTCCGTCAGGGAATAACCTTGGCAGAATGCTCGAGTGATTGCCAGAGCCTATCATGAGGGGATGGATGCGGACAGCCGTCTGGCGGAGAAGTTGACGGCGCTGTTGCCGTACTTGAACGAACGGCAGCGGCGGTTGTGTCTCGCCGTAGAGGCCCGGGCGTTGGGCCATGGAGGTGTGGCTCGGGTGGCGCGGGCGGCCGGCGTGTCGCGGCCGACCATCCAGCAAGGGCTGCGGGATTTGGCCGGGTTGATGACCGACCCCGAGCGAGTGCGCCAGCCGGGTGGGGGGCGGAAGCAGCTGGGCGCGCGGGACCCGGCATTGCTGACGACTCTGGAGGCCCTGGTAGACCCCGACAGCCGCGGCGATCCGATGTCGCCGTTACGGTGGACTTGCAAGAGCACCCGCCAGTTGGCCACCGCCCTGACCCAGGCGGGGCACCCGGTCAGTCACACCGTCGTGGCCGAATTGTTGAAGCAGGCGGGCTACAGTCTGCAAGCTCCCGCCAAGAGGCTGGAAGGTCGCCAGCATCCCGACCGCGATGCCCAGTTCCAGTACCTCAATGAGCAAGTGAAGACCTTTCTGGCCGCGGGCCAGCCGGTGCTCTCGGTGGACGCGAAGAAGAAGGAACTGGTGGGCGCCTTCAAGAACGGCGGGCGGGAATGGCAACCGACGGGCCAGCCAGAAGCGGTCAACGTCCACGACTTTCCCGCCCGGCACCTGGGCAAGGCGATCCCCTACGGCATCTACGATGTCGGCCGCAACGCCGGCTGGGTGACCGTGGGCCAGGACCACGACACGGCGAGCTTCGCGGTGGCGAGCCTGCGCCGCTGGTGGCAGGGCGTCGGGGCCGAGGCCTATCGGGGGACGGAGCGCCTGCTGATCTGTGCCGATGGAGGCGGCAGCAACGGCTACCGGGTGCGGCTCTGGAAGGTCGAACTCCAGCGCTTCGCGGATGAGACCGGTCTGGACATCACCGTCTGTCACCTGCCGCCCGGGACCAGCAAATGGAATAAGATCGAGCACCGCCTGTTTGCCTACATCAGCATGAACTGGCGGGGGCGGCCGCTGATCAGCCACGAAGTCATCGTCGAGTTGATCGGCGCGACCATCACCCAGACCGGCCTGCGTGTCCAGGCGGACCGGGACCGGGGAGAGTATCCGACCAAGGTCAAGGTGACGGATGAGGAGATGGCCGGCTTACGACTCACGCCCCATGAGTTCCACGGTGAATGGAACTACACCCTGGCCCCTGCCCGACCGACCCATCTGTGAAAGTTATTTCCTGACGATCCCTTGGTCACCACCGTGGCATCCTCGGTCGGCACGAAGTCGGCCAGAAATTTCGAGCCGGCCGTCGTC
>DASWFT010000244.1:0-9106 GCA_036394075.1 Streptosporangiaceae bacterium | reverse complement strand
GTAATCAGGCACCGGAATGTCCCGGTATTCCCCCGCCTTACGATGCTTCAGCGGCCTTGTCTTCTTGCCGTCCCGGCTTGCCTGCTCATACACGCGCAGCACCGCGCCACCGTCCCGGAAACACGACCTCTGCACGGCCAGGGCTTCCTCAATCCGCAGCCCGCACCCCCGCATAAGCCAGATCGTCAACGGGAACTTAATCCCGCCGGCCAGCGCCACAAGCTGAACATGCGAAGGGAACACGAAATCATCATGATCCCCGTTCGCGCCGTTATCCGGCAGCACGATACCATCACAGCGGTGCATCGTGATCTTCCCCGCATGCACCGCCTCATCAAGCACCCCGGTAATCAGGGCGCGGGCAATCTTCCGGCGTGAATTGCTGCCCCCGCCCAGCCGCACCGTCAAAAGATCCAGCACGTCATCCCGTGCCTGCGCCACGGCCACCAGAGTCCGGTCACCCAGCACCGGCCCGACATGCGCACGAAGGATGCTCCTGTAAGCCTCCGTGGTCAACTCAGTCACGGCGTGCCGGTTAATCCATTTCTCGCATTCATCCCCGAAGCGAGCACTGCCAAGCTTGGGGTCGATGAACACCCGCGCGCGCTTGTCATGCGCGATCTTCAGTTGCGCGTCCTGGGCCAGCCGCCTGCCCGAGCCGTACCGGGGACGGCCGCTGCTGTCCAGCTCATCCGCGAAACTCAGCTCACGCTGCCGCCCATCAGCCCAGAAGCGTAACGTCCACTTGTGGCCGCACGTCTCCCGCCTGGCACACTGGCACTTCTTGAGGATGGTCCCCTGACGCTGCACCATGATCGACTCCCGACCCTGACTTTGCTCTGACCCTGACGAGCCTTACAAGCTCCTGACCTGCGACAACTGCCAAAATATCAAAGAACCGCCGTTCGGTACGCCGCCGACAGTGCGTCGCTCCGGGGCAGCGGCATTCCAGAACCGGATATTCGGTATGCGCTGCAAACGCTGGAGCGCGCGCCTTTCGTGGGTGGCGATCCTCGTGGTGCCTGGCTTGGAGTGCTTTTCTGGCCGCGAGTACCTCGATGGCCAGTGGGGCGGTGTAGTTGGCCCGCCTCTAGCCGAGCCAGGTGTCCGGCCGGGCCGGCCAGGGTAGCGGCGGAGGAGCAGACTCAGAAGGCGGCGTCGGCGGAGCCGGGGTGCGCGATGAGTTCTGGAGCCCGCCGCGGTCTGCCTTACCAGGCCGTCGGCGAGAAGGAGACTCAAGGTGGGCGCAGCTGAAATCCTGATGGAAGGAGTCGTGTTCGGCGAGTCACCGCGCTGGCACGACGGACGACTCTGGTTCTCTGACTGGGGCGCGAACCAGGTGATCGCGCTCGGCATCGACGGCAGCCACGAGGTGGTGGTGACTGTCGCATCATTCCCCATGTGCATCGATTTCCTGCCGGACGGGCGGCTGCTGGTCGTGGACTCTACGCAGCGCCGGCTGCTGCGCCTCGAGCCCGGCGGGTCGCTGGTCACGCATGCTGACCTGTCCGGAGTCTCGGCCAAGCCATGGAATGACATCGTGGTCGATGATCGGGGCAACGCCTACGTCAATACCATTGGCTTCGACTTCCCCGGCGGCGAGTTCGCGCCGGGCCTCGTGGTGCTCGCCACGCCATACGGCAATGTCCGTCAGGTCGCCGGCGACGTCGCGTTCCCGAACGGGATGGCGATCACCCCGGAAGGCGGAACGCTGATCGTCGCCGAGTCGTACGCCAGCCGGCTCACGGCGTACGACATCGGCGCGGACGGCGGCCTCGGCAACCGGCGGGTGTGGGCGCAGACGCCCGGCGACCACCCAGACGGGATCTGCATGGATGCCGAGGGCGCCGTCTGGTACGCCGACGTGGGCAACCAGCACTGCGTGCGGGTGCGCGAGGGCGGCGAGGTGCTGGCCACGGTCAACCTGGACCGTGGCGCCTTCGCCTGCGCGCTCAGCCGGGGCCAGGACCCGCACCTGTTCGTCGTCGCCCAGCACTTCGGCGGACCCCAGCCGGCGCAGCCCACCGGGCGGGTCGTGGCGTTCCCGGCGCCCGCACCGGGCGCCGGGAAGCCCTGACCAGTGGGTCCGGGCGACGGCTGCGGTCTGACCTGGCAAGAGCCGCCGGCGAAGACATGATTACCGGGAACCGGCGCATCCGCTGCCCTCGTCCCAGCCGAGCTGGTATTCACCGGCCCATCCGATAGCGCTCAGGGAGCCACGCCACCGCAGGCGCTCGCGATGCCGATGTGGCAGCCGCATCCGCACCCGAAACCGATCGCAGAGCGTGGCCGGCTCGCCGACGCCCGCAGATTGCGCGCCACTTCCGCCGATCTGCGCGATAACGGCGCCTTGGGTGCCTACAAGTGAGGCGCACAGAAACGGGTCTGCGCATGTCTGCAGGCACTATGCCGACGCTAGTCATGCTAGGAAGCGACAGGACCCCGCCCAGCATGACAGCATCAGGCTGATCAGCGGACACCTGCTGGTGATGCAGCACACCGATATGCCGGTGCCGAATTGGCAGGGAGCGGAAGCTCGACGCGCCGGTCTTGCGCTCCGTGATCGCCACAGGACCTCAGGGTGCGAGCACGTCGCTCAGCTGAGTGTGATTCTTAGCCGCGCATTGTCTGGGGCCCGCAGAATCAGTCGGTCGTCGGCTACGGGGTCAGCGAGACCTGCCCGGCGGACCTGGTCGAGGAAATCGACGAAGTCCAGCCAAGACAGCTGGTTGCGGATCTGGTACGGCAGCTTGGCATAGAGTTCCTCGGCGGTCAGGCCGCCGGAGCGGGCTTCAGGGGTGAGCTGGAGTTCGGCGAGCACGAGTTCCTGGGAACGCGTCAGGCGCACCTGGTGCACGTCGAACAGCAGTGGCAGGACAGCTGGAGCGACCAGGGGCAGCAGGCCGGTGACGCCGGAGGCGGCTAGGACGCCAGCCAGGAAGGCGGTGGCCAGCGCGCCGCGGACGAGGCCGCCGCGCAGGTCAATGACCCAGCCCCCGCCGCGCAGGTCCAGTGCCTGCTCGCCTTCGGTGTCGGTGGCGGCCGCGCGGAAGGCGGTCTGGAAGGTACGCAGTCCGGTGTGGGTGGCGCCGTCCTGGCCGGGGAACATCTGCGCCCACAGCGCAGCAAGGTCATCGGAGGTTATCGCTGATCGGTCGGCGGCAGAGGCAGTGAGGCTGGCCTGGAGGTAGTCCTCCAGCGTGCCCGTATCGCTCATCGGGTGTCCCTCGGTAGCGCTGATTGGGTGTCTTCTCCTGCTCCGGCCGAGCCGGCACGGCCGCCGATGCCGGTGAAGGTGAAGTAGGTTTCCTCGGTGATGAGATGGCTCAGCGCGATCCTGACCGCGTCAAGACGGTCGCGTATGGCATCCGGGTCCTCGTGTGCCACCGCTGGCCAGCGACGCTGCAGAACCATCGTTAGGGCGTCGGCTTGCATATCCGAGCACACCGCGAGGAAGGTTGCCCGCTCGTAGCCGAGTTCGGTGGCCGGACCGTGGCAGATACAAGCGAACCCAATCCGGCTTTCGGTGTCCGAGGCTGCTTCAACGGTGCCGTACTGGATCTGCAGGCCCAGGCTGGCCCAGTGCTCGAAGTGCACGAATGGATTGAGGTCCATGAGGATGGTGACCGGCCCGCACTCCAGCAGCGGTTCCAGCCAGCGGCTTTCCCATGGGGTGTCCGTCAGCAGCGACATGGACACGCTGGACACCACGTCCAGCCCGCCGATCTGGCGCTGCAGGGCCCGCAGCTCACGTGGCCTGGCCACCTGCCACAGCCGCAGCGCCGGTGCCTGAGGTGTCCCGGCGGGGGTGCGGATCGCCACCACGGGCGCTGTGTCCGCTAACGGCAGCGGCCGGAGTTCGTCGGTGATGGCGTGCTGCGCGCGGAGCGTCCCGGCGCTCCTGGCGACCAGGAAGGTGTAAAACCCGCCAGGATCCCGCAGCCGCAGCACCTGCTGGCGGTGCCGTCGCGGGACATCGGCTAGCAGCATGACCCTAGCCGCTAGCGGCTGGTCCCGGACGCGCAGCCGTTCCAGTCCGAAGTCCTGCATTATCTTGCCCGGCTCGGCCGCGTCGGCCGTCGCAGCCGAGAACGTGTCTCGGGCGGCTGGGGCCAGCCGATGCACCGCAGCGACAGTCTCGCCGGTAAACGCCTGATGCCCGTTGTAACTCAGGACCCGCGCGCCCCGGCGTTCGAGCGCCGCCGCTGACCGGTCAAAGCACATCCGCTCCGCGATCGCTGCCGCCCGATCTTGAACCTCCTCATCCTCGTCACTACTGCCAGCAGGATCGCCCGGCTGGCTGGTTAGCCAGCGCAGTGCAGCTTTCCTGTCCGCAGGCTCCAGGTGGTCTGCGATGTCATGGCTGATGCTCCGGCCCAGTTCCTCGCCGTCTTCGATGAGCATGTCCAGTCTGACGTCCGGCAGGTCACGTGCGCGCAGGTCGGCCAGGCGGAATCGGTCCAGACCAGTCCGCAGTGCTTCTGGCAGCCCGTGCGACTGCATGCAGGCCCGGATTGCGCTGATGACCACGTACCACTCCAGCTGGGAGCCACGGGGAACCCCCACGGCGAGCTGGCATGCGTCGGCATAGTGGGCGAGGTACTCAGGCCGGCCGGCCAACAGCGACTGCCCGGCAGCCCGATCGGCCAGAAAGGCGCCCGTGTAAGTGGCGAATACTTCATGAGTCCGCCGACACGCCTCGATCACGCTCAGGGACACATCGCGGTAGGCCGCTGGGTCAGGCGCATGCTGGACCAGCGAAGCGCAGGCGTGGAAGAGCGAACCCCAGGCCGTGCTGTCGTTGAGTTCCGCGTGCATGATCTCGTGCAGGGTGACCATGCGAACCGCAGCGTCCGTCGCGGCCCCCGGTGGACACCTCCCACTGCCCGTCGACGTACCGTCCCCGGCCAGCAGTCTCCGTGCCGGAGGCGAACATGAGGACGCCAAGATGATCATCAGGGCTCGCGGCCACTCCGCCCACCTCATCACAATAAGCCGCGGGCAGCCGTCCGTGGGTATGCGAGAAGACCTTTCTCAGCAACATTCAGGCGATCATCTTGTGCTCGAATAGCACCAGGACAAGCGCAGGCGGTGACATGCTGGAGCGTTCGCCAGCGCTAGCTAAAAAGCGCGAAGCCGCGCCAGCTCCAGCACTTCCGGCGCTACTGGCAGTCGCAGAGCGTGGCGCCAGCCCGGCAGCTATGGCGCGCACTGCCGCCGATCTGCGCGGCAGTTGCTGTTTGGGTGTATGCCAGCAGCGGCGCGACATAACCGGCTGTTCGGGAGACGCTGGCGGAGCGATGTTGCTGAGGAACCTGAAAATGCCGCTTACGTCTAATCTTCTAATCTTCTAATCTTCGCCGGCGGCGTTTACGGACTTTCGGAGGATTGAGCGGATCTTGACGGTCGTGCCTGTACCAGTGCCGTGCATCCGGCGCTCGTGAACTCCGCCTGGCCCGGAACAGGGTGCATCGGGGTGACGTTACCCTTCTGGTAACCAGGCCCGAGCGTCAGGAGAAGACTCGTCTTGAGCGTGACCGCCGCCACTCGCGCCATGCTGCGCGGCCGGGCGGCCGCAGTGCTCCACGGCAACGACGCAGGCAACTGGACGAAGGCGTCACCGCATCTGTACCCGCACCAGTGGAGCTGGGACAGCGCCTTCATCGCAATCGGATGGGCGCACCTGGACGTCCGGCGGGCCCTGGCGGAGCTCGAGGAGTTGTTCGCGGCGCAGTGGTCGACGGGCATGGTGCCGCACATCGTGTTCCGGGCGGGCCCAGACGAGCCTTACTTTCCCGGACCGAAGTGGTGGGACTGCGCCATCGCGCCGGCGGCGCCAGCGCTCCCGGTACAGACGACCGGGATCTGCCAGCCACCGGTGCATGCCCTAGCACTGCAGCGGATCTGGCAGCTGACGCCGGAAGCGCAGCGGCCGGAGATCCGCGCGCGCATACAGGCGCTTTACCCGCGGCTGGTCAAGTGGCATCGCTACCTGGCCACGCAGCGCGACCCCGAGGCATCGGGACTGGTCACCGTCTACCACCCATGGGAGGGCACGGACAACTCCCCGCGCTGGGACCACGCGCTGGCGCGCATCGAGGTGGCCAAGCCCGGCCCGTACACCCGCCTGGACACCAGTCAGATAGGAGACCCATCGCAGCGGCCCACCGACTGGGACTACGACCGGTACCTCTGGCTGGTCGGCCTGCTGAGGAAATACCGGTACGACGACGCGCAGATCTACCGCCAGTACCCGTTCCTGATCAAGGACGTGTTCTTCAGCGCCGTCCTCGTCGCGGCGAACGCCGCGCTCCTCGACCTGGCCAACGTAGCTGGGGCCAGTGACGGCGACCGCGGGCAGCTGGCCTGCTGGCTGGACCACGGCCGCGAGGGGCTGGCGCGCTGCTTCGACGCCGAGTCCGGCCTCTGCCTCGACTACGACGTCCGCGCCGGGGAGCAAATCCGGCTGCGGACGTTCGCGGGTTTCGCGCCGCTCTTCGCGCGGACCGCGGACCCCGGCCAGCGCGCTGCCCAGATGCGGCTGCTCGACTCGGAGGACTTCTGCGGCAACCCGCGGTTTTGCTGGCGCCTGCTGCCGAGCACGAGCCCCGCCGAGCCGGCGTTCGAGCCGCACAACTACTGGCGTGGCCCGGTCTGGCCGGTCATCAACTGGCTGCTGTGGCACTCGCTGAGCCTGCTCGGCTACTCCGGCCGCGCGGAAGAACTCCGCCGCGACTCGCTCGGCCAGATCGCCACGGCCGGGGAGTTCGCCGAGTATTTCGAGCCGTTCACCGGGAAGCCGCTCGGCTCGCCGCAGCAGTCCTGGACGGCCGCCGTCGCGCTGGACTGGTTGGCCTCCGATCACGGCGGCGAAGCAAGCTAGCGGCGGCAACCCGGCCCAGGCGCAGGAAGGCCCGTGGCCGCCCCATGCTGCCGCGTGGTCGACCCCTTCCGCGGCCGCTCACACTTAGGCGGCCGGTCGCTCGCGATCGCCGCCCGCACCGTGTTCCGCGAGACCCCCATCACCCGCGCGATCGCCTTGACCGGCATCCATTCCGCCCGGTGCAGCCGGCGGATCTCTGCCCAGTCCACGTGACGAGCAACAACAGGAGCGGTCACAGGCACCACGCTCCCTGCCGAATATGCCGAGCCGTTCCGTGCGGGTACGGCTCGGTCGAGCGTGTTGTTCTGCGCGCTCGCATACCGGGCGCAACCGCATATGTCAGATGCACCATCTCGGCTTCCACGAAGGTCAGCAGTTGGTGGCGCGGGCGGCACCGCGTTTGAGCCGTGGATCCGGTCGACTGTCAGTCGCGGTCGTCGAGAATCGTCAGGTCGAGCCGGGCGAGCCGTTCCGGGTCGGCGAGGAAGTCCATTTCGGCGATCTTCCCGTTGCGGACGATGACCGAGGCGATCGTGAACACGACGCCGTTGCGGGTCGCAACCACGCCGGCGGCACCGTTGACCAGCGCCGGGTGCATGGTGAGGTCGACGCGCGACCACATGACCGCCCGTCGCGCCACGTCGAGCGCGCCGCGTACCTCGGCGGACGCGGCGGCGAGTGCCGCGCCGCCGTCGGCTCGCAGCACGACGTCGGGGTCGAGTGTGGCGACCAGCGCGTCGAAGTCGCCCTCCCGCGCCGCAGCCAGGAACGCGTTGACGACCTCCCGTTGGGCGCTCACGTCGACGTCGGGGGTGGTGGGCTGTGCACGGACGCGGCGGCGTGCCCGGCTGGCCAGCTGGCGTGCCGCCTGCGGGGAGCGGTCGATGAGGCGAGCGATCTCCTCGAACGGGACGCCGAACATGTCGTGCAGCACGAAGGTGAGCCGCTCAGGTGGTGTCAATGTCTCGAGTACGACCAGCAGCGCGAGCCCGACCGAGTCGGCGAGCAGCGCCTCGTGCTCGGGATCGATGCCGTCGGCGCGGTCGACGATCGGGTCCGGAAGGTGCGGGCTCAGCGGCTCCTCGCGGCGTACCGCACGTGAGCGCAGCATGTTCAGCGACACCCGCGCGACGACGGTCGTCAGCCACCCGGAGAGGTTCTCGATCTCGCCGGGTTCGGAGCTGCTGAGCCGCAGCCAGGCCTCCTGCACGGCGTCTTCGGCCTCGCTCACCGAGCCCAGCATCCGGTAGGCGACCGCCCGCAGGCGGCGCCGGTGCTCCTCGAACCGCTGCGCAAGCCAGTCCTGCTCGCTCATCCGGTCACATCCTCCCTCGGCGACGGGTCATAAGGGAGACCCGCCAGGGCCGGCCGATGTGACCGGACCGCGCGCAGCGGCTCAGGTGTCACTGATCACGCTCGGCGCCGGTCACATCTTCGACTTCTGAGGTGTCTCCCCAGTAACCGCATGAACCCGAGTGAGAGGAACACACGATGCGAGTCTTCGTTGCCGGCGCCAGTGGCGCTCTCGGAAGCCGTCTCGTACCGCAGTTGATCGACGCCGGGCACGAGGTGATCGGCACCCATAACTCGCCGGCGAGTGTGCAGCTTCTGCAGGAGCTCGGCGCCGAACCGGTCAGACTCGATCTGCTCGACGCGCGTGCCGTGCGCAAGGCGGTGCTCGACAGCAAGCCGGACGCGATCGTGCATCAGGCAACGGCGCTGGCGGACATCAAGTTCGGCCGGAGCCTGGACAAGACCTTCGCCACCACCAACCGGTTGCGAACCGAGGGAACCGACGCGCTGCTGGCCGCGTCCCGAGAGGCGGGCGTGCGCCGGTTCGTGGCGCAGAGTTTCGCGCCTTACCTGTACGCGCGGCAGGGCGGGCCGATCAAGACCGAGGCCGATCCTGTCGATGAGACTCCGCCGCCGAACACCGGCCAGACATTCGCCGCGATCAGCTACCTGGAGAAGGCGACCACCGACTTCGGCGGCATCGCACTGCGCTACGGCGGGTTCTACGGCGCCGCCAACGACGCGCTAATCGAGCCCGTTCGGAAGCGGCAGTTCCCGATCGTCGGCGCTGGCGGCGGGATCTTCTCCTGGCTGCACCTCGATGACGGTGCCGCAGCGACCGTCGCCGCCCTCGAGCACTCCGGGCCGGCGATCTACAACATCGTCGACGACGAACCCGCCCCCGTGCGCGACTGGCTCCCGGTGCTCGCC
>DASWFT010000243.1:0-2729 GCA_036394075.1 Streptosporangiaceae bacterium | reverse complement strand
GCGTCGACCCACTCGAACGGGTAACCGTTGCGGCTCAGGAAATCACGGATCGCGTACCCGCCCCGGGAGGCCGTTGTGCCGACCAGGACGGGCAACGGAGTCACCGGCCGGGCGTCATAGTCAAACATCGACATCGGTGCGTCCCGATCTCACGTGGGCGACGGTGCCAGCGAGGCGACTGGCGGTGCCCAGCGACCCGGCGCGGCTGGAATCCCCGGTCACTGGGCCCGCTCCCGGCTCGCTTCGGCTTGTGCCGTTGTCACCCGGTCATCCGCCGTGGATGGCGTGCTCACCGAGCGCAGCGGCCCGCGGCGGAGCAGGGCTCCGGCGATGACGGCGCCGAACGCGAAGATGCCGGCGGTCCACCAGAACGCGGTGTCGTAGCCGTGCGCCAGCGCCAGCCCGGTCAGAGCCTGGCGGCCGATGAGCTGGGCCGCGGCGAGGTGCGCGGTGATGTAGGAGGCGACGGCGCTGGCGAAGATCGTGTTCAGCAGGGAGGTGCCGATCGAGCCGCCGAGCATCTGGCCGACTGTGACGGTCGCGGATGCGACACCCGCGTCTTGCGGGGCCACGCCGAACGTGCCGGTGTTGATCGCCGGCGCTATCACCATGCCCACGCCGACTCCAGCCAGGATGAGCGGGCCGAGCACGCCCGTCGTATAGCCGGTGTGCGAACCCAGCTGAGCCAGCCAGGCCGCCCCGCCCGAGGCGGCCAGCATCCCGGACGCGACCAGCGGCTTAGGGCCGAATCTGGGCATGAGCACGATCGTGGCCAGGTTGGCCGCGACAATGAGGCCGGCGCTCATCGGCAGGAACGCGAAGCCGGTAACCAGCGGCGAGTAGCCCAGCGTCTGCTGCAGGTAATAGGTCAAGAACAAGAAGATCCCGAACAGCCCGGCCGTGCCGATGAGCATCGACAGGTAGGCGCCGCCCCGGTTGCGGTCGAGCACCACCCGGGGCGGCAGCAGCGGGTGGGCCGCCCGGCCCTGCCACAGCGCGAACATCACGCCAAGCGCCACGCCCGCGGCGAGGAACCCGTAGGTGGACGGCGCGTGCCAGCTGTGCGTGGCCGCGTTGGAGAAGCCGTAGACCAGGCAGAACACCGCGCTGGAGACCAGCAGGGCGCCCGGGACGTCGAGCCGGGGCTTCACCGGGGACGGCTGCGCCTTCAGCAGCAGCGCGCCACCGGTGAACGCCACCCCGGCGAAGATCAGGTTCACATACAGCGTCCACCGCCAGGACAGGTACTGGGTCAGCGCGCCGCCGAGCAGCAGGCCGATCGCGCCGCCGGCTCCGGCGATCGCCCCGTAGACGGCGAACGCCTTGCTGCGGTCCTTCTGCTCGGTGAACGTGGTGGTCAGCAGCGACAGCGCCGACGGCACCAGCAGCGCCGCGAACGCGCCCTGGCAGGCCCGCGCGGTCACCAGCATGGCGAAGTTGACCGAGGCGCCGCCGATGGCCGACACCCCGGCGAACCCGGCCAGGCCGGTCAGGAACGTGACCTTCCGCCCGAACAGGTCGGCCAGCCGGCCACCGGGCAGCAGCAAGCTGCCGAACGCCAGCGTGTACGCGGTGACCACCCACTGCCGGTCCACGGTCGTGAAACCCAGTGCGCGCTGCGCCGACGGCAGCGCGATGTTCATCACCGTCAGGTCCAGGACCACCATCAGCTGCGCCAGGCCGATCACGCCCAGGATGAGCCAGCGCCGGTCCCTGGCGCTGTCCCCGGAGATGGCATCAGACATCACATTCACCACTCCTTTCTCTGTATTTACTGCGTCCCGCGCGGAGGCTTCGTGTTGCCGCCCGCTGGCCTCTCGCCGAGCGTTACGCGGAGGCGTTGCGGGCCGTCCTGCGCACCGCGGCCAGCGGCGAGGGCTGGTAGCCGATGAGCAGGAGCGCTGCGTTTTCTTGGCGTGAGGAGATGGCCGCCGAGCGGATCGCGCACCGGGGCACTGGTCATGGGAGCGGCACCTCCTCGTAGCGAAACGGACGCGCCCGACGGTAGTGACCGTCACGGTGAGCGGCCGTCACCTGGTTCCGGTGATATGCGGTCCGGGGTGAGCTTTCGGATCTCGAGCAGGTCCAGGCCGAGCGCCTCGATCTCGGCCAGCACGCCGTACAGTGCCGACCGGTCCAGCAGGCCGGTGAGCATGGTGTGCGCGCCGTGGTGCTGCGGCGCCAGCGCCGGGAACGCTGACAGCACGGTGGCGCCCAGGTGCCCGCTGATCCGGATCAGGTACGGGGCCGGTGCCGGGTCCATGACGCCATGATCACGGGCGGGCAGGTGACCCCGGATCACCGGAATCCGGTGACCGCCGGGCTAGCGCGTGCGGCCGGCCGCCAGCAGCCGCAGTTCCCTGGCGCGCTGGACGGCCGAGGACCGGTCACGGACCTGGAGCTTGGCGTAGATGCTGCGCAGGTGCGTGCTGACGGTGTTCAGCGAGACGGACAGTTCGCCGGCGATCTCGGGCCGGGACAGGTTGGTCGGCAGATATCGCAGCACCCTGAGCTCGCCCGGGCTGAGCTCCTCCGCCGGCGGCGATGAGGACTGCTCTGTGGCCGCCGGGGATGAGCCGTGCAGGACATCGAGGATGTCGGCGAGCAGCGCGCCGTGCGCGGTCTGGTGCCGGGGCAGCGCCTCCAGCAGCCCGGCCGAGCCGGTCATCGCGAACGGCAGGACCAGCCGGTCAGATTCGGCCAGGGCCAGCGCCCGTTCCGCCGCCTGG
>DASWFT010000242.1:0-3252 GCA_036394075.1 Streptosporangiaceae bacterium | reverse complement strand
GACCCGGGCCGCACAGCCCAGATCGCCGAGCGCGCGGGTAGCCGCGGCGACCGCCTGCTTGACCTGCATGGCGGTTGGCTCATCGGAGCGCTGCAGCGCGGAGGCGAAAAGCGCGTCGGCCCGGGCGGCGCTAACGCTCAGGTCATTGGGTACGGACCGCATTGTGGGCCTCCTGGCTACCCAGAGGGGCCGGGCATCCCCGGCTGCCCGGCCGGCCGCTTATGCGGCCGGCCGGGAAGCCCGCACCTACGTCAGGCCGTAGGTGCCCCTCAGCAGTCTCGGAGGGCCGGACGGCACCTGTGATACACCTGCGTCCGGATTAGTTGGCCCCGATGCTCACATCCCGGGCATGGACAGGAACTCGAGCACTTCGATAGAGCCGCCCATCTCCAGATGGGGGTGCCCGTCCAGGACGCTGGTCAGCGCGTCCGCGGATTCCGCCTGCAGGATTGAGAAGCCGGTGACGTGCCCGGAAGACCCTCCCGCGGATCCGGCGCCGATGTACGCGGCATCGGCAAGCGGAGCTCCTAGGTCCACGATGGCGTCCCCGGCCTTGGCGGCCCACGCCATCCAGGCGTCCATGCCCGCCTGGGCTTGCTCCGCACTGGCGCCAGCCATCTGATCCGCGGCCGACACATCCGACCGGTACAGAACCATGAATTTGTTCATCTCGTCCGCTCCCCATTGAGTATGTCGAACACCTGAACGAGAACATACCAGTCAGCTCGCCAGCGAGTCAACGCGAGACTACGATCAGCGCCATGCCTGATTTCCGCAAGTCACCGCCCGAGCTCATCGGGCGGTTTGACGAGTTGATCCCGCTCGCAGGCGATGCTGACAGGAAGCTGATGTTCGGTTACCCGGTTTGCGTGTTGCGCGGGAACATGTTCATGGGGCTGCACGCGGACTCCCTCTTCCTGCGCCTTGGCGACGCGGACCGGGCCGAGTTCCTCAGCCGCTACGACGCCAGCCTGTTCGAGCCCATGCCGGGGCGCCCGATGAAGGAGTATGTCGTCGTGCCGCCCTCCGTCGTCCAAGATGACGCCATCGACGAATGGGTGCGCAGGTCACGGGCCCGGGCCGAGCAACTTCCGGCCAAGAAACCGAAGAAAAAGAGCTGAGCGCGCGCGGTACCTATCTGCTCAGTGCCTGCGCGGCGCGCTCGACGATGGCACCCAGATCATCACGGCAGGCCTCCCGGTAGAGCGGGCCCAGGCCGTCGGCCAGCAGCAGGCTCACCATCGCGACGCCCTGGACCGGGACCGGCCCGGGCTCGAGCAGGCGCCCGGCCAGCTCAGCCAGCTCGGACGCCGACTGACTGATCCGCACCTGGGAGATGGGGACACGCGGCTGACGCGCGACCGGGGCCGATGGATGCGCGGCCATAGGCAGCACGCGGCTGGCCCCTGACCGGGTGCGGGCGTCCGCGTCCGGCCACCCGGCCGCCGCCAGGATCCCCCGCAGGCTCGCGGTTAGGTCGCGACGGTACTCCATGGCGGTGAGCCGCATGGCCCGGGCCGCCAGGGTGGCGTTCGCCTCCGGCGGCACGCCGTCGGCCAGCTGGCGGTCAAGGCCCGCCGCTAGGCCTCGCGCCAGCATCCGGTGCCAGGGCCGCAGCCGCCGGAGGCTCAGGCGACCGAGATCGTCGTCAAGCAGGACATGCATCGTGCGCCACCACCTACAGTGTGACCTGTAAACTCATTATACTAGTCATGAATGACCTGTAAAGAGCTTTATAGGGTCACGTCGAGGGAGTCCGCGGTCTCACGGCATGAGCCCGTCGAGCGCGAAAGGTGGTGATCATGACGGCTAGCCTGATCGGCATGACGTTGCCGTCGTGGGCGTCCCATCTCGAGCACAAGCTGGCGCCGCCACCGCTACTGCTCGTGCAGGCGTTCGTCAACACCCTCGACCTGGACCTGGGTACCGACGTGCTCGCCCACGCCGACCAGGCCCGGGCGTGGCTGGCCGACGCCGGCCTGCGCAACCCGGACCGGCTGGACCCGGGGCAGCCGGATCCGGACTTCGCCGCGGATCTCCAGCTGGCCCGCGAGGTCAGGCAGGGCCTTCGGGCCATGATCGCGCACAACACCGACGGCAAGCCGCTCACCGAAGCAGAGCTGCGGCCCCTGGAGCAGGTCACGAACCAAGCCCAGCCTCGGCTGGAGGTGACCGCCGACGGTCAGGTCAGGCTGGGCGCGACGGCCCCGGCTCAGCGTGTGGCCGATGGCCTGGCCGGGCTGCTGCTGACCATCCGCGACGCGCAGGCCGACGGCAGCTGGGCCCGGCTGAAGCTATGCGGCAACCCGGACTGCCTCTGGGCGTTCTACGACCGCTCGCACAGCCGCCGGGGCGCCTGGTGCGAGATGGCCTCATGCGGGAACCGGCTCAAGAACCGGAACCTCCGCGCCCGCCGCGCCCAGGCCAGCTACGTCCAGCCGGGCTGAGGCCAAGGGCCGATGATGATGACGGGAGTCAGTCGACTACTGCCCCAGCGGTGATGTTGACCTCGGTCGCGGTCATGGTCCTGGCCCAGTCGGAGGCGAGGAACACTGCGACGTTGGCGACCTCGTCGAGGGTGGGCCGACGGTGCAGCATTGTGACGGCCGCGTCGGGGTCAACGTCGTCGTGGCGGAGCTGATCATGCGGACTTCGGGGACGCTCACCTTCGTGGCCCGCGCCGGGGGCGGCGCCGGGTGACCCGGGGGACAGCAGCCAGGCGACACGGATGCCATGCGGGCCGAGCTCGCACGCCAGTTGCCGGCAGAGGCCGGCCAGCGCCGTCCACGCGACGTGGGCGCCGCCCAGCGATGGGATCGCCTCCCGGCCGCCCGCCATGACCAAAATGACGCCGGAGCCGCGGTGCTTCATGTGCCGTGCGACGGCGGTCGCGGTAACGAACTGGGTGGTAACGGCCTTAGTGACCGGGCGTATGAAGTCCTCATACGGCATGTCAAGCAGGGGTGTGCCCTGGACATCATCGTTCGAGGTGGCGTTGAAGGCGATGTCGATGCCGCCGGCAGCATCGGCCACGGCGGACGCGTGCTTTTCAACCGCTGCCCGGTCAAGCGCGTCGACCTGCGCGACCTCCGCCGTGCCGCCGGTGCTGCGGATCGTCTGGGCAACCTCGTCGAGGGCCTTTATGGTGCGGCCGGCGAGGAACACCTGGGCGCCCTCGCGGGCGTAGGCTCGTGCCACCGCAGAGCCGATCGCGCCGCCCCCGCCGTAGATGATTGCGGTCTTCGTCTCGAG
>DASWFT010000241.1:0-1915 GCA_036394075.1 Streptosporangiaceae bacterium | reverse complement strand
TCGCCGCTTTGTGCTCGCACCGGGACCGGGCGCTGCTGGCGTTCTGGATCTCGACCGGGGCACGAGCATCGGAGCTGCTCGGCGTGCTGGCCGGCGGGATCGCCCCGGGCCAGCAGCTGATCACGGTGATCCGCAAGGGGGCGCGGGCAGTCCAGCAGCTGCCGGCTTCGCCTGACGCATTCGTGTGGCTGCGTCTTTACCAGCAGGAGGTGCATGGCCTGGTGCCGGCTGGTCCCGCCGATCCGGTGTGGTGGACGCTGCGGCGGCCATTCCGGGTGCTGTCCTATCCGGCGGCCAGGGCGATGTTCGGCCGGGCCAACCGGGTTCTGGGAGCGAACTGGACGCTTCATGACCTGCGGCATTCGGCGTCCTACCGGCTGGCCCGGGACCCGCAGGTGCCGCTCACCGATGTCCAGTGGATCCTGGGCCATGCGCATTTGTCCACGACGGAGCTCTATCTGAACACGACGCCGCAGGACGCCATCCGCGACGTGCTGGCCCACTACGAGCGCCGCGCCGCGGCGGAGGACGCGATGCCGGAGCCATCCGGGACCCGGTTGAACTACCGGCCTGAGGCACTGGGCGCATTGTTCGGGGATTCACGGTGATAACGGCAGACGTCGCCGTGGTCCCGGCGGCGGGCGCGGAGGACGCAGTACCGCGGGCTCGCCGCCTGTCCGCCGAGGCCGCCGCCTTGTGGCAGAAGTTCCCGCCTCGCGCCGTCGCCACTAGCTGGCCGGCGACCCAGGCCGGCCGCGGCACAGTGGTGTCCGAGGCGATGACCTGTCCGTACGCAGCCGTCGAGAACGATCAGTCCCGTTATTCCCGGCGGCTGGGGATCATCCGGATGCTGGACTGGCTGGAGACGCAGCCTGGCGCTACCTGGCAGGACCGGTGGCGTGCCGGCTGCCGGTCCGCAGCGGATCAGGACTGGCGCGACATCGCCGAGCTGCACCTCAAGGACACCGGACGGATCGCGGCCGGCAACCAGTCCGTATGGCGCAGCCTCGGCGGCGCCCTGGGACTGCTGATCGGCCGCGACGTGATCCGCCCGGACCTGGGCTGGCTGCTGACCTCGGCAACGCCGGCGCATCTGGCCGCCGACATGGCCCGCATCCGGGATCCTGCCGGCTTCGCCGCGCTGGAGGAGGCCGCCGGGCCGGCATCTGTCAGCGTCTCCTCCACCCGCCGGGCGATGCTCCAGGTCGCCGTCATCATGGCCGTCAAGGGCGGCAGGGCCGGCGATGTCACCGTCGGGGACTGCCTCGAGCTGCTGGAGGCCCGTGCGCGTGCCAAGGGAGACAGCGATAACGGAGGAACGTACTTCTACCAGCTGCTGCACGCGGCGGGCTTCCTGCCAGCGGGCGCCCCGCCCAGGGCGGGGATGCTCAACCCGCGCGTCCGCGGCCAGCTGCCAGCCGGGCAGCTGATCGACCGCTATGACCTGGCCTGCCGCCCGGTCCGGGACCTGCTGGTCGACTACCTGAACGAGCGCCGGCCCGGCATCGACTACGTGACGATGAACGGCCTGGCATACCAGCTCGGCCTGCTCTTCTGGAAGGACCTGGAAACCCATCACCCCGGAATCGGCTCCCTTAACCTGGCACCGGACGTGGCGGTGGCGTGGAAACAGCGGATGCAGTCCCGCACGGTCAAGACCACGGGACCCGGCGGGGAGCGCACGCAGGCCCGGGTACCCCGCCTGTCAGTGGTAGATCACCTGACCATAGTGCGGAGTTTCTACCTCGACATCGCCGAGTGGGCTGCCACCGACCCGTCCCGGTGGGCGCAGTGGGCGGTCCCCTGCCCGGTCCGCCCCGGCGACCTTACCCACCGGCAGGCGCTCAGGCGCCGCAAGTCACGCACGGACCAGCGGACCCGCGAACGCCTGCCCGTACTGCCCCGCCTGATCGCC
>DASWFT010000240.1:0-9186 GCA_036394075.1 Streptosporangiaceae bacterium | reverse complement strand
GAAGGCGTTCGGCGTGACCGTGCTCGGCCCGGACGGCAAGGCCACCCCGCTCATCATGGGCAGCTACGGGATCGGGGTGGAGCGCGCGATGGCCGCGATCGTCGAGCGTCACCACGACGAGCGCGGCATCGTCTGGCCGCTCGCCGTGGCGCCGTTCAGCGTCGTGGTGGTGGTCGCGCAGTCCGAGGACGTCGAGATGGCCAAGGCGGGCGCGGCCATCTACGAGCAGCTTGCCGCGGCCGGTATCGAAGTGATCATTGACGACCGCGCGGAGCGTGCCGGGGTGAAGTTCCGTGACGCGGAGCTGACCGGAATCCCGCTGCGAGTCACGGTCGGCAAGCGCGGCCTGGCGGACGGGACCGTCGAGATCACCGAGCGGGCCACCGGGGAAACCAGGAAGGTCCCGGCTGGGGACGTCGCCGCGCAGGTCAGCGCCGCGCTCACGGCTGCCTGAGGGCACTCCGCTCATCCCCCGGCGGCTGCCGCGCCCGGCGGCGGTGCCTCGTGCTCAACAGGCTGGTCACGGTGATAGTGGCCAGCACGCCCGCGATGACGGCCAGGGACAGGCCGGTGCCGATATGCGGCACCGGCAGCGGGCCGAACCGGTCCACGCCAGATTCGTGCAGTGCCTCACTGATGATCTTCACCCCGATGAAGCCGAGGATCACCGACAGGCCGGCCGACAGGTACACGAGCCTGCCCAGCAGGCCACCGATCAGGAAGTACAGGTGACGCAGGCCGAGCAGGGCGAACACGTTGGCACTGAACACCAGGAACGGATCGCGGGTCAGCCCGAAGATCGCCGGGATCGAGTCCAGCGCGAACGCCAGGTCGGTGGCGCCGATGGCGACGACGAGCAAGAGCACCGGGGTGGCGTAGCGGCGGCCCCGGATCCGCGTGGTCAGGCGCGCACCGTCGCCGTCCGGTGCCACCCGGATGACCCGCCGCACGGCGCGCTGCGGAAGGCTGATCTCCGGCGACCCTATGGCGGCGCGGCGCTGCACCGCGATCCGCACGGCCGTATACACCAGGAAGCCCCCGAACAGGTAGAGGACCCACCCGAACCGGTCCAGCGCCGCCGCCCCGGCCGCGATGAACGCACCCCGCAGGACAAGGGCAAAAACCACCCCCAGCAGCAAAACGCGCCCATGGTACTGCCCCGGCACGGCCGAGCGTCCGATGAGCAGGACGAAAATAAACAGGTTGTCCAGGGACAGGCTGTACTCGGTCAGCCAGCCGGCGAAAAACTGGCCTGCGGCGGGCGCGTCAGCCGCGACGGCCAGAACCCCGCCGAACACCACCGCGAGAGCGGTCACCCCGAGAGTCCAGAGCGCCGCCTCACGCAGGCTCGGCCGCCTTGGCCGGCGGCCGCTGAGCGTCAGGTCCGCGGCGACCACCGCGGCCAGGACGGCGATCGTGGCGGCCCACAGCCCGAGCGGCACATGCAGGGGGTCCATGGGCTGGCCGAAGCCGCGGGGATCAGCGAGCCGGCCGCCCGAGGTGCAGCGCGCCCAGCTGGCTGGCCCGCGTCTGGTCGCCCGAGCGCGCCCACGCGAGCGCTCGGACGACCCGGCCGCCATCCAGGCCCCTGATGTCGGTGATGCGCGGGCCGCCTTTCCGGTCCCCGGAGCCCCCGCGGTTCCCAGGTCCGGGACGGCCATCAGTCGGCGCGGTGTCCGGCAGATGCGTCATGGTCACGGCTGTCTCCCTCGGCTGTGCGGCTGGTACCGCGCGGATGGTGACCCGCAGTAGTGCCCGTTTCGTGGCGGCCGCGCGGATCTGCCGCGCGGGTGGTGCGTTCGCTGATCGTCTTGCTTCAGTATTGCTTGCCGGTTTCATCCAGTCAGCGGACCAAATCGGCTAAGATCAGGGCTCGAAGATTGCCGATTACCGGCAATCTATGGCGCGATCATGCCGGAAGGATTGTATTCGTGACCACGGGGCGACTGTCAGCGCCTGCCGATCTGGCCGCGATCACCGGCGCGGCGAGCCGTGAGGCCGGCGGAGTGCCCGCGGAACTGCTCACGGACTACCTGCCCGCTGTGCTCGACGCGGCCAGCACGGGCCGCCGCCTGACCGCCGCGGAACTGGCCGGCTATGGCAGGTCCGGAGAACGAGCCGCAGAGAGTGGCGTCGCCTTGCGTGGCCTCGTCGACCTCTTCCTGTCGGCGACCTGGCGGCTGTGGCGGGAACTGCCTGACGCCGGGGGATCGGTCGCCCTTCGCGCCGCGGGACTGGCCGTGCTCCGGGCCGCGGACGACGCCGTCGCGGCGGCGGCCGAGGGTTTCGAGCGCGCCCACCTGTCGATCGCTCGCCGCGAGGAGGCCGAGCGGCTGGAGTTCTTCGACGACCTTCTCTCCGGCCGGGGCGGCCTGCCGGATCTGGTCGCCCGCGGGGAGCGCCTCGGCTTGCGGCTGGCCGGCCCACAGCAGGTGGTGCTGGCCGGCTACGCCCCCGGGGCCGACCCGCCCAGGCCACTCGGCACGGAGATTGACCGGCTGGTCGGCGACGCCGCCGCGCCGTCGCCTTCGCTCACGGTGACCCGAGGCGGCCGGCTGGTCGCGGTGACCGGCGTTACCGACGGCGGCGAAGCCCGGCGGATCGCGACGGCCCTGGCCCGGGTGCTGCGCCGAGGCGACCCGGCCATGGCGCAGGGCGATCCGCAGCGGTGGCGGGTCGCGCTCGGCCGGGCCTACCCGGGGCCCAGCGGCGTGCTCCGCTCCTACGACGAGGCGGCCGACGCGCTCGACGTGGCGCAGCGGCTGGGGCTGCCCGATCCGGTGGTGGACGCCGCCGGCCTGCTCGTGTATCAGGTGCTGCTGCGGGACCGGGCCGCCATCACCGACCTGGTGGGCGCGCTGCTCGCGCCACTGGCCGGCGCCCGGGACGGGGCCAGACCGCTGCTGGCCACCTTGGAGGCGTACTACGCGTGCGGCGGCGTAGCGGCCCAGGCGGCCAGGCGGCTGCACCTGTCGGTACGCGCGGTCACCTACCGGCTAGCCCGGATCAAGGAACTGACCGGCAGTGATCCCGGCGACCCGGCCGACGCGCTCGCCTTGCAGGTAGCGGTGATCGGCGCGCGCCTGCTCGACTGGCCCGCGGCGCCGCTGGCGGCAGGCTAGCCGTTGGGGTCGGCCTACGGCCGCGGCGTCGACCAGTTGCTCGGCACCTACAACTACCTCGACCTGACCCGCTGGGCAGGCAGCGTCACGTGAGCGAGTTCCAGTATCACGACAAGTACAACTCGGACGACGCGGGGTCCTGATGGTAGCGGCGCTGCCGGTCAGCACTGGGTGGTGATGCATTGTCATGCAAGCTAGGTCGGCCGATCCTGATGCGATACTTAGGGACCTGCAGGGGCGGCGGCAACGTCGTGGGCCGCTAGCCGCACGCGCACCTACCCGGAGGCCGAGATGGAGCACGTCTTCATTTCATATGTACACGAAGATAGTGACATCGTGGGCAGGCTCGTCGACACGTTGAAGGCATTTGGCATCGAAGTGTGGCTTGACGAAGAGCAGCTCAAGCCGGGTAGCCGATGGAAGGACGCGATCCGGCAAGCGATCAACGAGGGTGCGTTCTTCGTTGCGTGTTTCTCGGCAGAATACGTCCAACGGACGAAGACGTTCATGAACGAAGAACTGACGCTAGCGATCGAAGAGCTACGGTTGCGCCCCACGGATCAGTCGTGGTTCATCCCGGTCTTGCTAAACGACTGTCGCCTTCCCGACAGAAGCATAGGCGCCGGTGAAACTCTCAATTCTATTCAGCACGTTCGCCTGTATGAAGATTGGGATGGGGGAATAGAGCGGGTTCTCTCGGTGATCCAACCCGTCTCGGGTATGACCTACCAGCTCATCCGGCAACTCACCGATCCGTCGGCCAGGGTGCGGATCAAGGCCGCTGACAATCTCGGCAAGATCGGCCAATCCGCCCAACGAGCCATACCGAATCTGCTGGAACTCCTGTCCGACGGCAACGAGACAGTTCGCGCTGCCGCCGCTGATGCGCTGGGCAACGTCGGAATCCCGGATCCGCAGGTAATTTTGAGCCTGCTAGCGATTACCGGAGATGACGGGCACCCCTACTATCCAGTCGTCCACGCCAGTACCTCTCTGGCCAAGTTCGGCGCTACCGCGGTGCCTACCTTGATCGAGGCGATGGGCAGTGCAAACCCGCGTGTCCGAGTCGCGGCGTACAAGACGCTGGCCGAACTCGGCCAGGCCGCCCAGCCCGAGCTGACCAGAGCTCTGGAGAGCGAGAACCCAGCCGTGCGCCAAGGCGCGGCAAAGGCACTCGGAATCATGGGGAAAACGGTGCAGGCGGCGGCTGAATCTCCGCTGCCAGGGCTGGTGCGCATGTTGGAGCGTGGAAGTCCGGATGCTGCGGAAGCCCTCGGCGAGCTGCGGGACCCGGCCGCGGTGCCGACACTGATCGATGCGTTGTCCGATGCCAACTATCTGTGCGTCTGTGCGGCGCTCGCGCTGGGAAAAATCGCCGACCCTTCTGCAGTGAAGCCATTGATCAACGTGCTCCGTGACGCGGACCGCTTTTGGGTTACCCGTGGCGCCGCTGCAGTAGCTTTGGGAGATATGGGCCCTGTGGCAGAGGCCGCCATCCTGGCGTTAACAGATGCGCTGGGTTATGACGTGAACTACTCCGGAGAAAAATGGGACGCAAGGGCGCACGAAGCGGTTGTTGATGCCCTCCGTCGGATTCGTGACCCGTCAGCCCTCTCCAGCCTTACTGGGCGAGGCTATCGGTATGAGATGTGGGGCCGGTACTAACGCGGCATGAGCTCTTTCCTCAACGGCGTGACGTGCTCGTGCCAGCCCCTCGCCCATGTCAAAGATCCACTCCCGGATCGGTGCGGTTGGACGTTCGGGTCCGGCCTCAGGCGAGGGTGAGGAACAGCTTCTCCAGCTGGTCTTCGGTCAGCGGGGAATCGCCGCCGCCTGCGAGGCACTGGCGCATCCCGCTCGCAACGATCTTGAAGCCAGCCCGGTCGAGCGCGCGCGACACCGCCGCCAGTTGGGTCACGACATCCGTGCAGTCGCGCCCCGACTCGATCATCGCGATCACCCCGGCCAGCTGCCCCTGCGCGCGGCGCAGCCGGTTGAGCACGGCACCAGCCGCCTCGTCATCGACCTTCATGACTGTCCCTCCCTGCGGCCATCCACTATACCCTGCGGGGTATTCGCAGCCGCTGGCCGCGCAGGTGGCCGGCACAGGTTGGTCGATGTGACAACGAGGCCCCTAGAGGGGTCCCTGGCCGCATCCTTCGATCAGTACGCTGACCAGCTCGGCCCCGCTCTCGCCGGGCACTGGAACACACCAGATGGAGATGACGCCAGCCCGGGCTCAACCGCGCCCGCCCGCTAGGGCTCGCGTCATTAGGGCCCGTCGTCAGGGCACCCGCCCGCTCGGGTCAGGCGGTCAGGCGCCGCCCACCTGAGCGTCGTGCTCGTGCTCGTGCTCGTGCTGGTGATCGTGATCGTGCTCGTGATCGTGTTCCGCGAGGCTGGCGCGAACCTCGTCCATATCCAGGTCAAGGGCCTTGGTGATCAGCTCTTCCAGGGCCGCCTCGGGCAGCGCCCCGGCCTGCGAGTAGAGGACGACGTTATCGCGGATCACCATCAGCGTGGGAATGGACGAAATGCCGAACGAGGCCGCCAGCTCGGTCTGTGCGTCCGTGTCCACCTTGCCGAACACCGCCTCGGCGTACCGCTCCGACGCCCGGTCGAAGATCGGGCCGAACATACGGCATGGCCCGCACCACTCGGCCCAGAAATCCACCAGGGCCAGGTCAGCGCCGGTGACGACGGACGCGAAATTCTCCGACGTCAGTTCGACGGTCGACATGGTCTTCCTCCCCATCTCCGCGCGATCCCCGCGCGGCGCTGGCTGTTATCCGCCTATGGATACCCGTTATGCAACCCGGGTGGCCGGGCGTTGATTCCCGACCCGTTTCCGGCGCTTGCGGGCAGCGGGGAGGACGCCGCCATCAACCGATCGGAGGACGGCCGGGCATCGTTCGGTGGATGGTGTGGTCCTTCATCAGCCTCGCAACAAGAGGCTCCATGGGCGATCCGCCGTCCCGCGGCGGCCTGCGAGGGTGGACGTACGGCGCAGGACCGGACCGGGAGGACGGCACATGACAGCAGTGATCGAGGTGGAGAACGTGCACAAGCGGTACGGCGGAACGATCGCCGTAAACGATGTGTCGTTCACCGTGGATGAGGCCGAGATCTTCGGGATTCTCGGCCCCAACGGCGCCGGCAAGACCACAACGGTCGAGTGCATCGAGGGGTTGCGCACACCCGATCGCGGCCGGATCCGCGTGCTGGGACTCGATCCGCGCACGGACGCCGCGGAGCTGCACCAGCAGCTCGGGGTCCAGCTCCAGGAGAGCGAACTACCCGAGCGGATCGAGGTCGGCGAGGCGCTGGAACTGTACAGCTCCTTCTACCGAACCCCGGCGGACTGGGTGGAGCTGATGCGCATCCTGGGCCTGGACAGCAAGCGCCACACCCAGTACCGGAAACTGTCCGGCGGCCAGAAACAGCGGCTTTCCGTGGCCCTGGCCCTGGTCGGCAGGCCGCGGATCGCCGTGCTCGACGAGCTCACCACCGGCCTTGACCCGCAGGCGCGGCGGGAGGTCTGGGCGCTCATCGAAGGCATCCGTGACCGGGGCGTCACGATCGTGCTGGTGACCCACCTCATGGAGGAGGCCGAGCGGTTGTGTGACCGGGTCGCCGTCCTCGACCTCGGCCGGGTGGTGGCCATCGACAGCCCGTCGGCGCTCGCCGCAGGAGCCGGTGTCGAGCAGCGCATTCGGTTCCGGCCGTCGATACCGCTCGACGACCGGCTGCTGACCAGCCTGCCCGAGGTTACCGGCGTCACCTACAGGGGCGGTGTCGTGCTGGTGACGGGCACCGGCGACGTGGTGAACGCGGTCACGTCGGTCCTGGCCCGTAACGGGATCGTCGCTGGGCAGCTCCGCGTCGAGCAGGCCAGCCTGGAGGACGCATTCGTCGCGCTGACCGGCCATGGGGCCGCGTCGGGGGAAATCCGAGGAGAACTGTGATGTCGGCCATCGCCGAAACCCTTTCCGCCGCAGCGCCGGGATCTGCGCTGCGCAGGCTCACCATCACCGAGGCAAAGCTGTTCGTCCGGGAACGCTACGGGATCATCTGGGGAGTCGGATTCCCCCTCGTGCTGCTCGTCATCTTTGGCAACATCCCGGCCTTCCAGCAGCCAAGCAAGGACCTGGGCGGCCTCACCTACCTGGATGCGTACGTGCCGATACTGATCGCCTTCGTGGTCGCCATCCTGGCGGTCAATGCGATGCCCGCCATCCTCGCCGGGTACCGCGAAAGAGGGATCTTGCGCCGGATGGCCACGACCCCGGTCGGGCCCTCCCGCGTGCTGGCCGCGCAGCTGATGGTCAATCTGGTGCTGGCCGTGGGAACGGTGATCCTGATCCTGAGCGTGGCGTGGCTCGCCTTCGGCGTGGGCCTGCCCCGTCAGGCCGCCGGGTTTGCGATCGCCGCGATTTTCACCCTGGCGGCCCTGCTGGCTCTCGGCCTGCTCGCCGCGGCCGTGGCGCCCAGCGGCCGCGGCGCCAACGCCATCGGGGCGCTGCTGTTCTTCCCGATGATGTTCTTCGCCGGCTTGTGGCTGCCACGGGCGGCCATGCCGCCCGTGCTGCGTCATGTCAGCGACTTCACCCCGCTCGGCGCCGCGGTGCAGGCGCTGCAGGATTCGGCCGGGGGAGGATGGCCGCACCCCCTGAACCTGGTCGTCATGGCCGGCTACGCGCTGGTGTTCGGCGTGGCCGCAGCTAGATTGTTTCGCTGGGAGTAGTTGACGGGAGAGGGCAGAGGCAGCCATGAACATGCCGGAGTCGGATAGCCGGCTGGAGGCGTGGGAACGGTGGGAGCGCCCGGCGATCGCCGCCCTGCCGTACGTGATGCTGACGATCACCACAGGTATCGGCTTGATCATCTACACCGGGTCCGAGGGCGCGCTGCTCATCGACTTGGGGCTGGTGGGGCTGGCGGCCGGGCTGCTGGTCACCTTCACCCTCTGGCGGGCCGTGCGCGAGCGGCCGGCGTTCATGGCCGTCTTTTTCACGGCCCTGGTCATCGTGATGGCGTTCCTGGTGATCCGGACCCCCTGGTTCGGCTTCTTCACCTTTACGGGGTATTTCTACGCGTACTACCTTCCCCTCGGGTGGCAGCGGCTGCTGGGCGTGGCTGCGGTGGCCCTGGTCACCGGGACGTCGCAAAACGGCGGGCTGCCGCGGCACACGCCGCCGCGATCGCCATCTGGGTGGTCATCGTCTGCATCAACCTGCTCGTGGCCGAAGGTCTGACCTGGTTCGGCTGGGTCAGCAGCGAGCAGAACGACCGACGCAAGCGGCTCGTCACCGAGCTCAGCGAAGCCAACCGCAAGCTCACCGCGTCGCTGGAGGAGAACGCCGGCCTGCACCTACAGTTGCTGGCGCAGGCCAGGGAGGCGGGCGTGCTTGACGAGCGGCAGCGGATGGCCCGCGAGATCCACGACACCCTGGCCCAGGGATTGACCGGGATCATCACCCAGCTGGAGGCGGCCGGGCGGGCCGGGAAGTCCGCGGGGCAATGGCGCCATCACTTCGACTCCGCGATCCGGCTGGCGCGGGAGAGCCTGTCCGAGGCCCGGCGGTCGGTGCACGCCCTGCAGCCCGAGCCGCTGGAGATGGCCCGGCTGCCCGATGCGCTGGCCGAGGTCGCGGAGCGCTGGTCGGCCCGCAGCGGCGTCGCCGCGCAGGTCACCAGCACGGGGAGCGCCCGGCCGATGCGCCCGGAGATCGAAGTGGCGCTGCTCCGGATCGCGCAGGAGGCCCTGGCCAACGTGGCCAAGCACGCCCGCGCCAGCCGGGTCGGGCTGACCCTGTCCTACATGGACGATGAGGTGGCCCTCGACATCCGCGATGACGGTGTCGGTTTCGGGCCGCCCAGCCCGGCTGCCCGCAACGGGCGGGGGCCGGTCAACGGCGGTCGCGGGCCGAACAGCGGCCACGGCTTCGGGCTCACCGCCATGCGTCAGCGGGTCGAGGGCCTGGCCGGGACGCTGGAGATCGAGTCCGAGATCGGCATCGGGACCGCGGTCTCGGCGAGCGTGCCCGCGATCCCGGCCGGGGCA
>DASWFT010000239.1:0-8673 GCA_036394075.1 Streptosporangiaceae bacterium | reverse complement strand
GCTCCCGGTGGGCGGCCGCTGAGCCGTACTGGGGGATGTGGTGTATCCCCCAGTCACGGTTGCCGGTCCTTCCGGCCGGCCTGGCTGACGTGGCGGTGGTGGAGCTCGGCTGCGGCAGCGCCTACGTCTCAGCGTGGCTGGCCCGCCGCGGCGCGCGCCCGGTCGGGGTGGACGTCTCGGCCCGGCAGCTGGCCATCGCGCACCGCCTGCAGGGCGAGTTCAGCCTGCGCTTTCCGCTGGTTCAGGCAGACGCCGAGCGGGTGCCGCTGGGTGCTGGCTGTGCCGACCTGGTAATCAGCGAGTACGGTGCATCGGTCTGGTGCGATCCCTACCGGTGGATCCCGGAAGCGCCCGGCTGCTACGACCCGGTGGCCGGCTGGTGTTCATGGCCCAGTCCACGCTGGCGCGCATGTGCATGCCGGAGCGGGGGCCGGCCACCGACCGGCTGGTACATGACCTGTTCGGGCTGCACCGCGTGGTGCGGCGTGGCACGTCAGGCAGCGAGTACCGGCTGTTCGCGCTGCCACACGGGGAATGGATCCGGCTCATGGGCAGGTGCGGCCTGATGGTGGAGGACCTGATCGAAGTTCAGGTACCGCCAGGCGCCACCAACAACGACTTTCCCGAGCTTCCGGACGAGTGGGCCAGACGCTGGCCGGCCGAGGAGGTCTGGTTCGCCCGCCGCTGATCCCGCCCCATAGGCCGTCAGGGAACCAGCCGGACCCGGGGCGATGATCCGACCAGCGGCTGAGCGGACGATTCGGCACGCGGCAGTATCTGCTCTCCGCTGTCCGCCTTGAGCTGCGACAGTGGGCGGATGACGAGTATCCAGCCGGAGTTGTGGGTCGAGCGTGCTGGCCAGGCCGTCGCTTTCTACGCGGACGCGTTCGGGGCACGCGTCCTTCACCAGGCCGGGCAGGGCGATGACATCGTCGCGCAGCTTGCCGTCGGCGAGGCGGCGTTCTGGGTGGCAGCGGCCGGGCCGGACAGCGGACGATTCAGCCCGAGCGCGATAGGTGGCGCGACGAGCCGGACCCTGCTGGTGGCCGATGACCCCGACGCCGTGGTGCGGCGGGCGATCGACGCCGGCGCCACGGAGAAGTCCGCCGTTTGCGATGAGCACGGCTGGCGTCTGGGCCGGATCGTCGATCCGTTCGGGCACGAGTGGGAGATCGGCAAGCCGATCGGGCCCTGGCCGCCGCCCTGAAACCCCGCCAGCCAGCTGCGCATCCAGGAGCGAGCACGGCCACATCCCCAACGCTCCGACGGCGGCATGAGCGGATGCGCTGGTTAGGTACTGCGGTGATCCAGGATGATGGGGCGGGTGAAGTCGTGGTTGTCGATGATGAGGTCGGCTATTGCTTGCGGGCGGACCTCGGCCAGGTAGATCGTCTCGGCCGCGTGGTAGCGGTCGCGGTGCAGGCGGGTCGCTTCGGCGGTGCCTTCCATGGCGGAGTCGAAGGAAACGGTGATTTCACCCGACATCACGTCTTCGCGCAGCTCCCGGCTAAATTCCATCAGCCGATGCTACGTTTGCCGCCGGGCCTGAAGGCAGCGGTCGGCCAGGCATCCAGTAGCGCTGGCTCGCCTAGCAGAGTAGCCACGGCTCCTTGCTATCCGTCCAGCGTCGACGCAGGGTAGCTGCCAAGCCGTCCGGCCAGTACGTCTTGGCGCCGGGCTCTGGTGGATTGCCGGTCGGCGGCAGAAGAGTGCGTGTGTCGTATATCGCGACCGGTTTTTACGGGAGGCCCTCAAAGCACATTAAGCTGATCGTTCTGAGTCAATCGCTGACAAGCCCGCCGGCTTCGGGAAGAACTTGACCTGATGACCGCTCAATTTCCTCGGATGCCGGAATGGGTGTCGATTCGTGGGCGAGTTTGCGCATGAGATGGCCGATGAGACCGGGCAGCTCGAATGCCTTCTCGTCGTCCAGGTCCGCAAATGGCTCGTGAGCGGGGTTTCGAGGACTGCAGCGGCGGCATATCGTCCTCCGCTGTATACGGAACCCGCGCGGGCCAGGGTCACCTTGAATGTGTGCCCGTTGATACCTCTCGAAAGCACCACGGCACACGCCCCAGCCGCGCACTTTGGGTTGGCCTGCCACGATTCGACCCAACTGCTGGGGGCCGTGAGGTCCGCACCGCCGCGGACGATCTTGAGGCTTACGTTCCACGGCCCCTGCCAACGCGCCGCCGAGATGGGCGGGGTGAGGGTAGTCACGACGATGATGGCGGACGCGGCGGATCGCTTGCCGCCCCGCACTGCCACCACGCGGTATCGGTACGCGGTGGCGGGGGCGAGCCCCGTGCCGCGGTACGACGTGACGGTGCCGGGGATCGAGCCGATCACCTTGCGGTCGTGCATGATCATGTACCTGTCGGGCGCCGGTCCCGTCGCCGGGCCCGACCAGCGGAATGCAACCGAACTGGTGGTTGAGGGACCCGCCACGAGCCCGGCCGGCCGCAACAGTGGAGGGCTCTGCCACGGAGCCCATATGACCAGCCCAGCGATCACGCCGGCCACCGCTACGACCGCGATCGCGATCATGGCAACAGCCCGGCTCCCCCGTCCGCGCCGCACCACGGCGGGCACGGCCGGAGCGGTGACCGGCGAGAACTCAGCCGGGTGCTGTGGCGAAGGGAGCGGAGGCTCAGGCGAAGGAAGCGGAGGCTGAGGCGAAGAGGGCGGAGGCTGAGACGCAAACTCAAGTGGGTCGGTCGCGGTGACCGCGCCATCGGACACCGCTCCTGTCCAGTCCGTGCCGCCCCAGTAACGGCATTCGTGCCGGCGGGTCGGATCGGCGTACCAGCCTGCGGGCATCATCGCCGGTGTTGCCATCGCGTCACTCCGTCCACGTCGCGGCGCCGCACGCGGTTACAAACGCGCGGAGACCTGCCAGCTCCAGCTAGCGCCGCGTCCGCCATCGCTCCCAGGGCCGGAAGTCACCGGTGGCCGCCGTTAATCCCGCGTGCGTGCCGCACCGATCATTATGATCCGCCTCCGCCCCCGCCACCGCCACCTCCGCCGGAGAAGCCACGGCTGCATCCGCACCCGCCTGGGGCGGACCCGTGGCTTCCAACCCAGTTGCTCGTATTCATGCGAAGTGGTATTCGGACGAGAAGTAATAGCCGGAGGGCGACAGCAAGGACAGAGTGCCCGGCGAGTGCGGCTGACCGCACCGGTGCCCCGGACCGCGCCCGGCCTGCCCGCAAGTGCGGCGGTCACAGCGCCCCACTCCTCTTGGTGCACACGAACACAATCACATAGGGGGGCCAGTAGGCATACAGCGTGTCCGGCCGGCAGGCTGGTCTGCCCAGCCGCCGTGGTCGTGATGTACCTGCGGAACCCGAACAGCTGACGGGCCAGGTCGGTTCCTTGCACCGTGCACCGGCATCCAGCAGGCGCAGCCGGCGCTTGAACAACAGATTTGCCAGCGGGGCCGGACCTCCTGAACCTGTCCGCCCGCCGGCAAGGCCGCACGACTTGCGGCAGATGCGGGTGTGTTCAGCGCGTGTTCGTGGCATGCGGAGGCCAGACGATTTGACCGAGGTGATCCGTAGGATCTATGAGAACCACCGCCTTGTCGGCCAGGGCTTTCGCCGTGCTGCTATGGGCAGACGACAGGTACTCGCGAAGGGCAGCAACGGGGTCGGCGGAAGGCCCAACTGGAAGAGACCGGCCACGGAGGTCCACGCGCCGACCGAGGAAAGCCGGGAGATCTTGCGGGTACCAGCCGAATTTGGACGGGCCGAAGTCCGCTGTTCCCCGCCATCGATACCGGAACGGGCCATCATCATGCTGACTGTAAAAGGACCATATATCGAAATCCTTGATCCCTGTCATCCCATCCACGTAGTGGAGTGCCGCACCCTGGCACAGCGCTCTGCACAAAAGTCGGCCAGCGTACCGTCCCGCCCCGCCGGGATTCCGCTCGAAAAGACCCCTTTCCGCCTCCGCGGCGATCAGGCAGAGTGCGGGTGGAGTAGCCGGCCACGTCGCCGGGGCGGGCGCGGCCCGATCACCCTGTCGCCGACCTCTCCCGGAAGCGGACAAGCGTCGGCCCGTTCTCGGCGGCCTCCTCAGCGAACACGAGCGGGCCGCGTAGAAGACCAGGTCAAGACCGGTGGCCAAGTTCTGGAACCGCGCAGGCCTGTCACGAGCGGTCATGGAACGTGAGGACGCTATTGCCCACACCGACTCGCTGACCGGTCAGCCGGAGTAGTAACCGGTGATGTCCGCGATGAGGTTGACGGTGCCTGCGTTGTTGTAGAAGTCGACCTTGCCGTTCAGCACGGGGACGATGACGAGGTTGGGGATCGTCTCGCCCTTGGCGAAGTCGAGGCTGGAGGTGCCCGGCCGCGGCTGCCCGTCGGGGTAGACGGTGACATAACTGGCCGCGGTCGGGCCGGTGACGGTGACGTTCATGACGACCGCCGTGACCCCGGCGGGGATCCCGGCGACCCCGCCGACACGAAGGCTGATGCTGGCGCCCGCGCCAACCGGCACGTGGATGCCGCCGGTGCCGTAGCGGGTGTCCATGATCCGGGTGGGGCCTGCGCTGGTGAACGACGAACCGCCGGCCGAGTAGTAGCCGGTCAGGTCGGCGATGATGTTGACGGTGCCCGCGAGGTTGTAGAAGTCGACCTTGCCGTCGACCACGGGAACGATGACGAGATTGGGGATCGTCTCGCCCTTGGCGAAGTCGAGGCTGGAGGTGCCCGGCCGCGGCTGCCCGTCCGGGTAGACGGTGACATAGCTGCCCGCAGTCGGGCCGGTGACCGTGACGTTCATGACGACTGCGGTGACCCCGCTGCCCGGCACGCCGTTCTTGCCGGCCACCTGGAGGCTGACGCTGGAGTTGGCGCCAACCGGCTGCTTCGCCACGCAAATGCCGTAGCGGGTATCCATGATCCGCGTCGGGCCCGCGTTTGTGAGCATCGATCCGCTGGTCGCGGTGGTGTCGTAGCCGGTCAGGTCGGCGATGATGTTGACGGTGCCCGCGAGGTTGTAGAAGTCGACCTTGCCGTCGACCACGGGAACGATGACGAGATTGGGGATCGTCTCGCCCATCGCGAAGTCGAGGCTGGAGGTGCCCGGCCGCGGCTGCCCGTCCGGGTAGACGGTGACATAGCTGCCCGCAGTCGCGCCGGTGACCGTGACGTTCATGACGACTGCGGTGACCCCGCTGCCCGGCACGCCGTTCTTGCCGGCCACCTGGAGGCTGACGCTGGAGTTGGCGCCAACCGGCCGCTTCGCCACGCCAATGCCGTAGCGGGTATCCATGATCCGCGTCGGGCCATCAGGTATGTAGGTGCTCGGCGGCGGTGCGGCGACCGGGACGGCCTGCACGTCGCTCGCCATCACGAAGGCGATCCTGTGGTTGTACCGGATGGGGTAGTACATGGTCCCGGTGTCGGTTACCAGCGTGTGGTCGCCTGGAGCGCTCTGGTCGTAGTTCTCTGTGTAGAAGTACGTCCCTGGCACCTCTGACCCGGCCAGGTAGCCTTGCCCGGCCGGGATGATGTAGCTCAGCGGTGTGAGGTGCTGGCTGGCCTGCTGCGACACGCTCTGCAGGACCGGCGGGTAGGAGGAGGGGGAGGGGTACGCCCTGCCGTATACCGGGATGGAGGTGGCACCCGCCTTGGGGGTGACCACAGCCTGTGCGGCGTTTCCGTTGGCCACCGCGTTCTCGCCGGCGGGGTTGTAGAACCAGGCTTTCTGCCCCTGGTACCAGATCGCTGTCCAGGCTCCCTGCTGGGCGGCGACGATGAAGCTCTGCCCGGCGACCGCCTTGTCGGTCCAGTCGGCAGCGCCAGTGGTGCCCGCGGTCGCGGTCGGGTGCAGGACCGTGTCATGGATCAGCGGCGCGGTCGCGGACGGGCTGGTGCGCAGGTAGACGAAGTTCGCTGGTTGGGCCGGGCAGGTGCTGGTGCCGCTGGTGCCGCAGCCGGTCACCGCGGGCTCGTTGACGGAGGTAAACGGCGGGGCGATGGTGATCTCGCCGCCGACCAGCGGCGTGCCGCCGCCGGTGCCGCCGAACGGTGCACCGATCAGGGCGAGGTAGTGATTCCAGTCCCAGTAGGTGCCCGGATCCCAGTGCATGCCCGCCACGTTCAACTGCAGCGGGCCGGGCACGTCGTCGTGGCCGATGATGTGCTGCCGGTCCAGCGGGATGCCGTACTTCGCGGTGAGGTAGCGGACCAGGGCGGCTGAGGACTCGTACTCCGACTCCGTGTACCAGCTGGCGCCCTGGAGCGCATAGCCCTCGTGCTCGATGCCGATCGCGTGCATATTGACATACCAGTTGCCCGCGTGCCAGGCCACGTCCTTGGTCAGGACCATCTGTGTCACCTGGCCGCTGGACGAGATCACATAATGGGCGCTGGCACCATCCGTGGGGTTCTGGAAGGCCGCGATCGTGCCTGTGTAGCTCCCCTCGGTGTCGTGGATGACGATGTACTGGATCGCGTCACCATCCGCCGGCCGGCTCGCGTGGTCGTAGTTGCCGTATGCCGTCGGGTCCGCGGGGTTCGTCTGCGCGTAGGCGGCGGCGGCGAAGCTGCAGGCGAGACCGGACGGGCACTCGGGTGTCGTACCGGCGGCCGACGTGGGGGCCGCCGGCAGGCCGAGGCTGCGCAGCTGGGTCCGCTGCGGCGTAACCGACGCGGCGGCGGCCAGGGTGACCTGCTGCCCGTCTGCGGTGGTGCGGGAGGCGCCGCCGCGGATCGTCGCGTATACGCGGTCGGCGAAGAGCCGCGCGCCGGCGGCGTCCGTCGACTGCGTGTACCGGGCCACGGCGGCGTACCACCGGCCGGGGTTCCCCGGCAGGGAGCCCACCGCGGCGCGTTCGTACGAGGCAAGGAGTGCCGCGCCGCCGCGCACGCTCTGCCGCATATCGCTCCGGAGCGCCGAGGCAGGGCTGCTGATCAGCCGTGCCGCCGCCGCCAGCGTGTGCGCGGCCGGGCCGGTCGGGACGGAGGCCAGGTCGGCGAGGACCGACGGGCTGGGTTTCTGGTGCCTGGCCCGGCCATCGCCGCGCAGGTCAAGTTCCTGCATCCCCCCGCCCGCCGGCGGCTTCGCCACCCGGGAGGCGTCGAGCTGGGTCAGTCCCATCACGTTGTAATTGCCGGTGGCGCTGGGCTGCCCGCGGTGCGACTCCCACAGCGTCTCGTGGTAGGACACCGCGAGCAGCACGCTCTCCGGCACATGGAACTCCCGCGCCGCGGCAGCGAAGTCGCGCTGCAAGGTATGCGAGGCGGGCAAAGAGGCGGGCAAAGTGGCCGATACCGCTGACCCCGCCGCGACGGCCCCACTACGTGTGGACTCGACCGCTGCGGCCCCGCTGCCTGTGGACACGACCGCTGCGCCCCCGCTGCGCGCGGACTCGACCACTGCGACCCCGACGACTAGCGCCCCGGCGGCCAACGCGGCGACTATCGTCAGCGGCAGTGACCTCGAACGGCCATGTCTCCCCTTCAACGGGTTCCCTTCGCCTTTGCCCGTCGCCGGGCTCCCCCGCGATGCCCGCCTCGGCGGCTTTTCGTGGCTGACGCCGTCCCCGCGACAGCAGACGCTAGCAGAGATCTGATGTGGTGCATGCCTGTTTGCTACGGCTCAGGCACTCCAGAGGCTGTCGCAGGCTCACAGCCCGAGCAGCCGCGCCGCGTTGTCGCAGCCATGTGACTCCCACCCTGCCCTTCACGACCTGCCCTCCACGCAAGCACTCCTCATCCCGGTTGTCATGCCTTCCGGTCGGGTTCGGCTACGAGGATCGAGTTCGGAGGCGCCACTTCGGATCGGGCGAGGCGGAGACGACGGCGGACGTCCACATGGCGGCCGGCATGGACGGAGTGTTCTCAGCGGCCGTCGACGGCACCCTCGGGCCCGGCGACGCGCGCCTCGCCGGGATGCTTGTTTCGCTGCTGCCAATCGGTGAGGCAGCCACCGGCCTGAATCGCCGAGCCTCACCCACCGTGAATGGGCTCAGGCGGTCTGGCCAGCTCGCCTTGCTGCCACTGGCCCGGAGGCTGTCCGTGGTGCCGGCGGAACGCCGCGGCGAAGGCGTTCGGCGAGGTGTAGCCGGTCCGGCTGGCGATCTGGGCGAGGGTCAGCTCGCCGGTCCGCAGGTAGTCGCGGGCGAGGGTCATCCGCCAGTCTGTTAGGTATTGCATGGGCGCTTGGCCGAGTGATCGTTCGAAGTTCCGGGCGAAGGCCGGGCGGGACAGCCCGCTCAGGGACGCTAGTTCGGGCACGGTCCAGGGGTGGCCGGCTTCGGCGTGGATCGCGTGCAGAGCGGGGCTGAGCCGGGGATCACTAGAGGCTTGATACCAGCGAGGGGCCGCCGGGCTCTGCTCAAAGCAAGCGCGCATGGCCAGCACCAGCAAGACATCGAGCAGGCGGTCGAGAACGGTCTGCTGCCCTGGGGCCGGGGCGCTCAGCTCCCGTGAGAGCAGCGCGATGACGTCGTGCAGTGGATCGTGGGCGGCGGCACGCAGCAGCAGGGCCGGCGGCAGAGTCCGGATCAGGCCACGGCCGACATCACCGGAGAATCGGTAGGCGCCGCACAGGAATACTGTCGCTCCCCGGTGGCCGGTGTGCTCGTCATCGGCATGCTGCTCACGGAAACGCCCGGGTGAGATGCAGACCGCATCCGGCTTGTGCGCGATGTGATGG
>DASWFT010000238.1:0-2203 GCA_036394075.1 Streptosporangiaceae bacterium | reverse complement strand
CCCTTGCCCGTTGCCGTATCGATGATGTGTATACCGCCACCGGAGCCGAACCGGTTGGCATCCGATACATACATCCGTGTGTACCCGGGGCCGAACGCGATGCTCTCAGGGGAATCGAAAGCTGTACCATCCCCGAGGATTGAGTCATTACTGAAGACGGAAACGGCGCCGGTAGAACCGTCCACCTTTAGAATATCATTTCCGATGAACTCGGTCACGTACAAGTTGCCCGCGCCGTCGAACGCCGATGGGTGCGGCTCTTCTGAGGTGATGGCATGTAAAGCGTTTTAGTACGCCCGGTGGCCGCGTGTCCGGTTCGCCCGTGTCGGTGCGTGCTTAAAGGGCTCCTTCTCGTTACGTTCTGGTTGTCTGACGACCAGAACGGAAAAGAAGGAGCCCGATGCAAGGGTACGCGTCCGGCCCGGACGAGGCGTTCGCCCAGTCCAGGGAGTGCTACGGGGATCTTGAGGACTGGCTGGCTTCGGATGAGGCTGCGGGACTGCAGCACGGTGAACTGGAAGAACAGCTGGAGGTACGGGGCCGGGAGCTGCTGCGGCGGCTGTTTCAGGACCGGCTGGACCTGATGGCCGCGCGCGAGGAGCGGCGGCATGACGTGACCGGGGAGGACGGGGTTGCGCGCACGCGGGCGGAGAAGGGCCGGGGCCGGCCGCTGGTGACGAAGTTCGGGCAGGTCAGCGTGTCGCGGATCGCCTACCGGTCGCCGGGCAGGCCGAACGTGCACCTGATGGACCGGGCGCTGAACCTGCCGGAGGAGACGCACTCCCACGGGCTGCGGAAGCTCGCCGCGGTCGAGGCAGCGCGGGGCTCGCACGAGGCGGCGGCGGCAGCCGTCGCCCGCGCGACGGGGGTGAGGATCGGGAAACGGCAGCTGGAAGAGCTGGCCCGCCGCGCCGCCGCCCACGTGGAGGCGTTCTACCTGTCCCGCGTGGTCAGGCCGGCCCCGGACGGGCACGCGCTGGTGCTGTCCTTCGACGGGAAGGGGATCGTGATGCTGCCCGGCGCGCTGCGGCCCGCCACCGCGAAGGCCGCCGCGTCCGCGCAGGGCAAGCTCGCGACCCGCCTGTCCCCGGGGGAGAAGAACGGCCGCAAGCGGATGGCCGAGCTGGCCTGCGTCTATGACGCCGCCCCGGTCCCGCGTACCCCGGAAGACATCATCAGCACCCCCGCGCAGAAGCGGAGGAAAAAGAAAGCGCAGGCCGCGAGGCGGAAAGGCAAGGGGAAGCCGCGGGAGCCGCAGGCGAGGGGCAAGTGGCTGGCCGCCTCGGTCACCGATGACATCCCCGCCGTCATCGCCGCCGCCTTCGATGAGGCAGAACGCCGCGACCCGCAGCGCAAGCGGGACTGGGTCGTCCTCATCGACGGCAACAACACCCAGATCGAGGCCGTCACCGCCGAGGCCGCAAGCCGCGGCGTCACGGTCACGATCATCATCGACTTCATCCACGTGCTGGAATACTGCTGGAAGGCCGCCTGGTCTTTCTTTGACAAGGGCGAGCCCGCCGCCGAGGAATGGGTCGCTGACCAGGCACGCAAGATCCTGCACGGCAAGGCCCGCCAGGTCGCCGCCGGGATCCGCCGCCGCGCCACCGCCTACGGCTACTCGGCCGCCGAGCGCGCCGGCGCCGACGAATGCGCCCGCTACCTGGAAAACAAGAACGGCTACCTGGACTACGCCACGGCACTGGCCAAAGGCTGGCCCATTGCCACCGGGATCATCGAGGGAGCCTGCCGCCACATCGTAAAGGACAGAATGGACATAACAGGCGCGAGATGGGGACTCGAAGGAGCCGAGGCCATCCTCAAGCTCCGCGCCCTCACCGCCAACGGCGACTTCGACGACTACTGGCGCTACCACCTCCGCAGAGAACACGAACGCATCCACCACGCCAGATACCGCGAAAGCCTCGTCCTCGCAGCGTAACCAGCTCACCTCAAAAGAGCCGCACCCATCGCATTATCGTAGCATATCCCGGTGCGGCCGACGGACTGGCGGAGGTTATGCTTCTTCAGCGTCGCCGCGAACTGGCAGGACGTGTAATTACTGCCGCGGTCGGAGTGAAAGATAGCATTCTCGCCGAGCCGGTAATTGCGGGCGGCCATCTCGATGGCCTGCTCGATGAGCGGGGCAGGGCTGGGGTCAAAGTAGGCGGGCGGGGCTTTTGCTGCATGTCACGTTTTGATG
>DASWFT010000237.1:0-5381 GCA_036394075.1 Streptosporangiaceae bacterium | reverse complement strand
CCCTGCACAACGTGGCCGAACAGGACTCCGGTGTCGCCTCCAGCCTGCTCAACGCCGCCCAGCAGGTCGGCGGCGCGATCGGGCTTGCACTGCTCGGCACCGTCGCCTGGACGACCGTCGCGGACAGCATCAGGACTCAGGTCGCGCACGCGGCGGCGGCCGCCGCGAAGGCGGGCCGGCCATTGCCGAAGCCGGGCACACCCCCGCCTGCGTCCATCTACGATCACGCCCTGACGGTCGGCTTTTCCCGTGGGTTCGTGGTTGCCGCGGGGATCGGGCTGCTCGCCCTGCTCATCGCGATCGCCACCATCCGGGTCGGCCGCCAGGAACTGTCCGGTGCCGTGCCCGCGCCACAAGAGCCGGCACCGCAGCCCGCGGCATCGCAGCCCGGGACTGCGCAGCGGCATGAGGACCGAGCCGCCCTCGCCGCGGCGGCCCGTCCTTGCCGGTTCTGCTAGCCGACACGTCATCACCACCTGGGAGAAGAGCGCAGGGACGACTCCGGTGCCCAGGCCCACGACGGTGCAACGGCCCCGCAGACACCACGCGGTTGTACGCGCGCATTTGCCGTGGCTGCCAGCGCGCGCCCGCCGCCCTCCGCACGCAAACTGCATAGGACAGGACAACCCCGCGGTTCGGCTGGCCAGGGTCTAGACACCCGGCCGTGCCTTGCCGGCCCGGAGAACCTGGTCGGCCCGCTGGGGTCGTTCATCGGGGCGCTGCCGGACCTGCAGCTGAGCAGGACATCATCGCCGAACAACAGGCCACCCAGGCCGTGTTCACGGGTTTCCTGGACCGATCAGTGCTCTACGGCGTGCTGGCGCACATGGAGATGCTCGGCCTCGACCTGCTCGAGGTCCAGCGGGTCACGAAGACAGAACGCCATCCGGCCCCGCGTAACCCGGCCTGAAGTGCGCGGCTGCTGAGCAGCCGCGCACCTTTGTCGGTCGGCGTTATCGTGCGGGCGCGGACGCCGCTACTGCGGAGGTGAAGTCCGGCAGTACGCCCAGCTGCGCGAACATGGTGGTTATACCGATATGGCAGTTGAACTCCTGGATCTTGCCGTCGCGCACATACCAGAAGTCGGCGGTCGGGATGTCGAGCTTGGCTCCCGTCGGCTGGATCACGCCGGCGGGCGTCTCGAACGGCCCGAGGAAGGTGCCCCGGATCGACAGCTCGATCGCGACGACGTCCCCGAGCACGTTGACCCGGTGCAGCTCCCGGTGAACGTCGGGAAGGAACTTGCCCATAAAGACGACCACATCGCCCAGTTGCTCACCCCGGTAGCTCTCCTGGCCAGACACACCGCCGATGCCGTTGAACACACCGTCCTCGGCGAACAGATCGATGAACCCCTGGACGTCCAGGACATCACCTTCCGCAAAGTGGTACGCGCGGCGCACGAGCGCTTCGGTGTCGGTTGTCATTGTGATCTCCCATCTGGGTATCGATCAGGGTGTGTCCAGGTTCACCGCCGGGACGGTGAGAGGTCGTCACCGGATTCCGGTGATACCGGGAGTTACGCTCACCGGGTGCGTGAAGGAGACGGCGCGATGACCGACACGTCGGCCGCGCGCCGGGCCGCGCGGGCCGACGCACGCGACCGGTATGCTGCTGGACGCCTGGTCGACCTGCTGGCTGAGTGCGGTGATCTTGACGGGTTGCTGCCCTGGTCGACACGGGCGACGAGTCTGCCGCCGACTGGCCGGCCGGCTGGGAGGGTCAGGTTGGCTCGAGCAACTTTGATAGCGCTTGGCAGTCGTCGGTGGTTGCAGAGGACGCGGGTACCTCAGTCACCGCCCGCCCCGCTCCGTCACTTCGCGACCTCCTGTTTCAGCGCTGGCGGGATCGGTCGGCTGGTGCTCGCCTGCCAGTCGATCTGCTCGAGTATCGGTCCCTGTGTGTCTTCCCCCTTCGGCATGGCCTGGGACTGTCGCTCCAGGGCCTTCGTAGCCGCGGTCTGGGGGAGATCGGCGACTCGCTCGTTGATGAACGACGGGTCGGCGACGGGGTTGAAGGGCTTGAGGTCGGCAGACGTGAGCTGAGAGGCCTGGTCCTTGTTCTGGAACAGGTCGTACAACGGCCGGGCGTTTTGGTCGTACGACGAGAGGGCGGGGAGCCCGAGGATCAGCTCCATGGTGCGAATGACACTGGCCTGATCGTAGCGCTGGTGGCCGATATACCCACCGAACTTGCCGTTGGCCGACACGTGCCTGGTGTAGGGGCTGGCTACCAGCAGGACGTTGCGGTGCCCGTCGACGTGGTCGACGCCGTCTTGTGAGTCGTCCTCGACCACGAACACGGCCGTCGAGGACCAGTAAGAGGAGTGCGACAGGGCAGAAATGATGTCGCCCAGCGCGGCGTCGTTCTGGGCAACTTCTGCCCGCGGCGTGAACGTGGCCGACAGGCCGGTCGTGTGATCCTCGGGCAGCACCATGTAGTTGAAGCTGGCCAGGCCATGGCCGTTGGCCGGGCCGGCCGTTGCCGGGCTGCCATCAGGGTTGAGGCCGATGTCCTTCAGGAACGCAGCCGCCCCCAGCCGGTCGTCCACGCTCAGGTTGGCGTTGCCGTTGATGGCGCTGGGGTAGCTGAGATCGGTGTAGGAGTAGATGGGGAAGTTGCCGGCCGAAAGCAGGCTGTTGATCAGTCCGCATCCGGAGGGGGGATTCGCCCCGGTGCACGGAACGGGTGTGGTGTCTGTGTAGACCGGCCCGGTGTACTTGGCGCTGTTGGGTCCGAGGAAGGGGCTGCACTGGCTGCCCACCGGGATGCCGTTGCCGTCGGGCGTGACGGCTCCGTAGAACTCGCCGTAGTTACGGAGCGTGAAGGATCCGCCTGACTGATTCTGCTTAGCGAGGGCGCTCTGGAACAGGCTGCAGCGCTCGGGCTCGGCGACGGGAGCGAGGAAATCCGAGCCGCGATTGCGGTTCGAGTAGTTGAGGCGCCACGCCTTCTCGATCCAGTCGGTCACGTTCGCGGACGTCGTCCACCAGTGACCCTGCACGCTCGCCTCGCCGTCTGAGAAGAAGTTGTCGCTTGACGCGAACTGGCTGACGATCGCGTGCCCTTGCGAAGTGGCCGACGCCAGGTACTGATAGGCCGGGTCGGCGTTGACATCGTCCCGGGTCTTGCCGAGGTTCCCGTAGACCTGGTCGTAGGTACGGTTCTCCCTCACGATGTACAGGACGTGCTTGATCGGCGACTGGCCGCCGTGGGCGGCGTCGGGTATGGGGTTGTCCGGGCTGCGGAACGCGACGCCCGACTGCTCGATGGCCCGGGCAACGAAGGCACTGTCCCTGGAGAGGCGCTCGTCGCGGTGCCAGGCGCCGCCCCCGCCCCGATGCGGGCTAGCAACCCAGAAGCGACTGAGGAGCGACGGCATGTTGCCCTTGTCGTTGTAGTTGAGCCCGGGGAGTTGCACCTGCGGGTCTGGTGTCTGCGGGAAGGTCGAGTTGGGGAGCAACGAAGGAGACCCGCCGAACATCGTGGCGAATGGGACAGGATACGGGTAGGACGGGTCATTCGCGGGGTAGCGGCTGCCGAGACCCTTGGCGGAGACGGCGAGCACACCGTGGTCGCTGGGGTTGACGGCGACCGCTGTCGGGTACCAGCCGGTCGGCACGTAGCCGTCGACGTGCCACCCCGAGGCGCCCCGGTCGAGCACCGCCACGGCGTCGTCACCCGCGAGCGCGACGTAGGCGCGGGAGGTCCCGTCGTACGCGACCGCATCCGGGGCCGAGCCGGTCGCCTCCCCCGGCGCCCCGTGGAGGGTGACATTGACGGCCGGGGCGAGGGTGCCGTCCGCGTTCACGCCGACGATGGAGACCTGGTCGCTGTTGGCGTCCGCCACCATGACCTCTCGGGCGTCGGGGCTGACCGCGAGGCCGGTGGGATGGTCACCGACCGTGGCGGTCGGGCCTTTGGTCCAGTTGTTGGCGCCGTCGGAGTCGGCGGTGATGAGCTGGCCGGTGCCCTCGGCGGTGATGTACGCCCGCGCATGACCGGTAGCCGGGTCAGTCGCCGTGGCCACGGCGTAGAGGTAGGACGGATCGGTGTCGTTGGGCGTCGGAGGCTTGACGAAGTTAAGGATGTTAGTGCTGTGCGGGACGATGGTCGGCGTCCCGAACGCGACGGCCACTTTGGCTGTCGTGAGATTGCCGGCTCGGTCGACCGATACGGCATTCAGGGCGCGTCCGTACTCGGTCGTCACGAGAACCGTGCCGTCGGCACTCACCGCCAAGCCGCGATCGTACGCGGCGCTGGCGCCGGTGAAGCTGGATGTGCTGGCAGGAGGCGCCTGGGAGGGCAGGTCGACGGTTGCCGCGTAGGTGAGCCGGCAGTCAGAGCCGACGTTGAACTGGTACACCGCGTCGGTGCCGCCGCTCGTCGCGTACAGCCGGGTGCCGTCGTGGCTGTACGCGAGCCCGATGCCCATGAAGTTCTGCGCCGGCTTGCGGTTGACGATGACGAACTGAGTGGCCCCCGTGACGAGGTTGAGAGCCGTCACGCCCTCGTCCGGCTGGGTGCCCGCCCGGTTGACCTTCGGCACGGCCGGGACAGGCTGGCCGTTGCCCCAGCCTTCGTCGCTGCTCGCCGCGCACCTGCCGTTCGGCGCGATGGCGAGTCCGAGGGAGAAATCGCCGAGGTTGTACTGGATTCCGGCCGGTCGCACGTACCGGCCGTCAGGGAGTACGGTCGTCCCCCTGGGGATCCCAGGGGCGACGACTCCGCGACTCGGACCGGCAGCGTTAGCGGTCTGGGGTGCCAAGTACGCACCGGCCAACGCGCAGAGCGACAGCGCAGTGGCCCCCGCGAGCCAACGGGAAACCCTTTCACGGCGGAGGTGCGTAGTACCCAAAAACGCCACGGCAATGCGCTCCTTCGCGATTAAGATGAAATGGACAGTCGCGGGGAAACCCACCGTCTTCAGGTGCGACCGTACATGCCTGTCAGAAAGACAGGCCATGAGACGGGCCGAGTATTCATCTCGAAGTTGCCCACCGTTGGGGACGAGGATCACCAGGCGCATAGCACCGTGGGCGCCGGGCTTCGGCGTCGTGGTACACCGTGGGCGCCGCTCTGGCCGCCGCTACCAGACACAGGTGAACGTCTTCCCGGCCGAGGACCTGCGGGGGTGGCCCGGCTGCTGGCGCACTGCGCAAAGGCCTGCCCGAAAAGGTGCCGGTGCGCCGGGGCGGTCCGGCGCGCCGGGGGCTAAGCCTGCGGGGCAGGCACGGCGCCGCGGCCGCACGTTGCCAGCGGGGCAAGTGTCACCGGACGGGTGAAGGAGCATTCATCCAGGTCACAGGGCTCGAAGCTGCGCTCGGCGTCCGGGATCCGCAGGCCATGCCAGCAGCCGTCGCCGGCGGCGGGAGGCTCGA
>DASWFT010000236.1:0-3583 GCA_036394075.1 Streptosporangiaceae bacterium | reverse complement strand
TTGGGTGGCCGGCTCCGGCGGATCCTCGGAGCCGGCCTCGATTCGTTCTTAAGGTCCGTCATCCCTTGCGTTCTGCCTTTCGCTATGCGGTGACGCGTTCTGCGCTGGCGAGATGCGCCGACAGGAGCTGTCCGGCTCTGTCCAGTGCAGCGGCCGCTTCGTCGAGGATCGGGTAATAGGCCTGGAAGACGTGCGGCACCCCGGGGGTGATGTCGAGGGTGACCTCGACGTCGGCGGTGGCGGCTTGCCGGGCGAGGCGGATGGCGTCGTCGAGGAGAACCTCGTGAGTTCCGGCCTGGATGATCAGCGGCGGCAGGGCGGACAGGTCGGCGAATATGGGGCTGATGAGGCCGAGAGCGGCGTCTTGTCCCGCCGTGTAGTCGGTGACCCGGGATTGGAGGTTTTCCCGGCTCATCAGCACGTCGGCCTCGCGCTTGGTTTGCATGGTCGTCCCGGCCAGGGTGAGGTCGGCATACGGTGACATGACGAAGGCTGCGGCGGGCAGGGGCAGCCCGTGATCGCGGGCGTTGACCAGGGTGGCGATGGCGAGCCCGCCGCCGGCGGACTCTCCCGCGAAGGCGATGTGCGACGGGGCTGTGCCGTTGTCCAGGAGGGCTTCGTAGGCGGCAAGAGCGTCGTCGACCGCTGCCGGATACGGGTGCTCGGGGGCGAGCCGGTAGTCGACGGAGATGACCGTGGCGCGGGTCCGCCGGCCGACCTGCGAGGCCAGGCCGGCGGCTTGGAAGGCATCCCCCAGGACGTACACGCCGCCGTGGAAGTACAGGACAACGTGGCGAGGTTCGATTCCGTCGATTGTGATCTCGGCGGTTGGGACGCCAGCCAGTGTGGCCGCGGTCACGCTCACGTCCGCGGGCAGCGGCTGCGCCGAGATCAACTCTCGGAGCAGCCGCCGCTGCTCGCTGACGTCGCTGTCGAACGGGAAGGCGGACTGCCGCAGGATCGCGTCGAGGTTCTCTCGCTGTTCGGTGCTCACGGAGGATCTCCCTTCGGTTGGAATTCGCCCGGCAGCACCCCAGGCGGGCTCGCCCATGTCAATCCGCTACTGAAAATTTCCTGCCGGGAGGTGGGCACCCCCGGCCCCGGGCAGCGCCCCAGGGCCGCCGTCGGCCCTGGGGCATTCGGGTCAGGGGTTGACCGGTCTGCTGACGCCGAGCCCGGTGTCGAGGCGCAGCGACTGCATGATCTGGAACGTCGTGGTGTAGGTGAAGATCTCGATGTCCGCGGCGGCCAGCACGCCGGTGTACTTGGCGACGATGGGCGCGGCCGCGCGTTCGGTGACGGTGTCCAGGTTGGCCTTCACCCCGGCCCAGGCGTTCTCCCCGTACCTCATGTAAAAGGGGATCGGGTCGACCGTGGCCAGTGCCTCCCTCGCGCTCGCCTCGATGTCGGCGATGTACTGCTGGTGCACCGTGACGTCGTCGCGGGTGGCGAGCCGGCCGAGGTGCCCGCAGATGAAGTGGGTCCACGGGTAGTCCAGCGCGATGGCCGGGGCGCCCATGTACCCGGGGACGTCCTCGGACAGGTTGACGTTGTAGATCGGCACCCAGCCCGCGTTGACCACGTCGATGAACATCAGCGTGTCGTGGCCGGGGAAGTGGATGTAGATGTTGTCCGGTGAGTGGTTGGGCCCGTGCCAGGCCAGTTCGGCGCGCTCACCCCCCACTTCGAGGGTGTAGCGGTCGGTGAAGGTCACCTCCGGCGCCGGCCGGGTCGGGTCGTTGTCCCGCACCAGCAGGCGCTTGGTCTCCTCGTGCCCGATGCGGACCACGTCGCCGCCGAACAGCGAGGCCGCGCCGGCGTGGTCGGCGTGGTGATGGGAGTAGACGAAGTGGGTGACCGTGTTGGGCAGGCCGTTGGCGGCGGCGATCTCGTCCACCGCCAGGCGCAGGTTGTTGCCGATGCTCGGCGGCGCGTCGAACACGACTACTCCGTCGCGGGTGGTCAAGAACGCCGACTGGTAGACGCCGTCGGTGACCCAGTACAGGTTCCGCTCCACCCGCCCGACGTAGTACCTCTGATCGTTGAGGGCCGGGCCGAGCGCGGACCGGGGGATCGGCGCGTAGTCGGGCAGGTCCGCGGCGCCGTCGGCGCCGGTAGCCGTTGAAGTCACGGTATCTCCCTGGAATCTTCGGGCACGTCCCCTGGCGGCCGTGCCAGCCTTCGCAACAGGCCCAGGCTCGCCGCCAGTCAGGTGAGAGGCCGTCACCGGATCCCGGTGATTCACGAGGCTGGATGGGATCGCGGCGGCGGCGCATGGATGACAGTGCGGCAGAACTGGGGTTCGCCCGCCGTTGACAGTAGGTGCGCTGGCCTGGTACCGAGACAGAAGGTGCCAGGACTGCGTGACCGGCGCCAGGGGTGCCGGGCGTGGATATTAAGGCGGGTCTGTGACGGTGGCTCCAGCAGCTCCCCGGCTGATCGACCGGGGTGATCTTCTCGCTGCCCTGGATCGCGCGGCGGCGAGCAAGGTGACGATCATCTCGGCTCCGGCCGGCAGCGGGAAGACGTGTCTGCTGCGCGCCTGGGCCGGCCGACCGGGGCAGCCGCGCCGGCTCGTTGTGCTGCAGGTGCGACGCGGCCAGCACGACGCCCAGCAGTTCTGGCTTGCCCTGCTCGCCGTCACGCCACCGGTGCAAACAGCGGCGCGGAACTGCCAGCAGCGACACCCGGCTTCAATGCGCCGGCGATGGCCGGCCGGGTGCTCTCGGAGCTCGCCGACGTTCACGGCGGCGTCACGCTGGTTATTGATGATCTCCACGAGCTGCACTCGCAAGAGGCCCCCACTCAGCTCACCCGGCTGCTGACCAACCTTCCCCCGAACGTGCACGCGGTCCTGACCACCCGTCACGATGTGCGGCTGCGGCTGCATCAGCTGCGCCTGGCCGGCGAGCTCGCCGAGATCCGCGCGGCGGACCTGCGCTTTTCCGAGCGCGAGACCCGCGAGCTGCTCGCCGCCTCGGGCATCGCGCTGTCCGCGGCCGGGGCGGCGCTGCTGCACCAGCGGACCGAGGGGTGGGCCGCGGGCCTGCGGCTCGCGGTGCTCTCGCTGGCTGGTCACCCCGACCCGGAGCGGTTCGTCGCGGAGTTCTCCGGCAGCGACCGCACGGTCGCGGAGTACCTGCTCGCCGAGATGCTCGACCGCCAGCCGCCCGGCGTCCAGGATCTGCTGCTGCGTACCTCCCTGCTCGACCGGGTCAACGGGGAGCTGGCCGATCTGCTCACCGGCCGCCCGGGCTCGGAACAGATCCTGCTGAGTCTCGAAGATGCGAACGCGTTTGTCGTCTCGCTCGACCCCGAGCGCACCTGGTTCCGCTACCACCACCTATTCGCGGATTTCCTGCGGCTGGAGCTGCGCCGGACGCTGCCCGGGGACGTGCCCGCGCTGCACCGGCGCGCCGCCGGATGGTTCACCTTGCAGGGCCAGGTGGCCGAGGCGATCCGGCACACCCAGGCGGCGGGCGACTGGGCCGGCGCGGCCCGGCTGCTGGCCGACCATTCGTTCAGCCTGACCCTCGACGGGCAGGCGCAGACCATCCAGGCGCTGGTGCGGGCCTTCCCGCCG
>DASWFT010000235.1:0-3201 GCA_036394075.1 Streptosporangiaceae bacterium | reverse complement strand
GATGAGCTTGTCCTCGTAGTACTTCGGGTCGAGCTGGCGGGTCTCACGGATCGCCGCGCCGTAGTCGTAGGAGGTGTAGTTCTCCGGCTGACCGAGCCAGCCCCAGTTCGTCCCGCCGTAGGTCATGTAGAAGCTCTGAGCGGTCGCTCCGACGGCGATGTTCTGCTTGTAGAACACGTCGGCGAACTGATCGTTGATCAGCTGCGAGCACTTGTCGTAGCCGGGCCCGCCCCACGGGTCGAACGCGCCGCCCTGGAACTCCGGCGTGTACAGCGGCCGCCCCGCGGGGTGGTCGTAGCTGATGTCCGGGACACCGTTCCACTTTGTTGGGTTGGAGCAGTTGAAGCCCTGCGGGTAGGAGTCCGGGCCGTCGATATCGAGCGCGCCGACGCCGGAGTTGAAGGTGCCGTTGTTGTTGCCGGTCAGCGGCACGGTGATGCCGTCCGCGCGCGCCTTGTCCTCAAGGTGCTGCATGTAGGCGCGGCCCGCGGCCGAGCCCTTGTAGTACTCGTTCTCGACCTGGTAGGCGATCACCGGCCCGGTGCCGTTGGTCAGCTGGTGCCGGGCGAGGATGCGGTCGATCTGCGTCATCCACTCGTCGGAGTACTTGAGGAACTGCGGGTCGTCGCTGCGGTTCGCGCCCGGCTCGGTCGACATCCAGGCGGGCAGGCCGCCGCCGTCGACCTCGGCGTTGATGTAGGGCGCCGGGCGGGCGATCACGTAGATCCCGGCCTCCTGCGCCATGTCGAGCAGCTTGTCCACGTCGCGCACGCCGGTGAAGTCGTAGACGCCCGGCGCCGGCGAGTGGTAGCCCCAGTCGAAATAGATCGATGCCGCGTTGAACCCGGCCGCCTTCATCTTCTGGAAGATGTCGAGCCAGAGGCCAGGGCTCGGCAGCCGGAAGTAGTGGAACTCTCCGGACCAGATGTAGGTCCGCTTGCCGTCGATCAGAAACGAGTAGCCGTCGAAGCTGACGGTGTGCGAGGTGCCGGCGGCCGGCGTGGACGAGCCTGGGGCGGCCGGGTGCGCTGCCGCGGGCCGTATCGCCCCCGCGAGCGCGATAACGAGCGTTGTCGCGGCGAGCAGCGTGAGCAGCAGGCGCCTCCCTCTGCGCGCTCCGACCGGCTGGCCGACCTGGTTCGTGCGCATGGCGCCTCCGGGTCCCGAACTGCCTCGACAACAACACCAAACATAGTCAGACAGATCCAAACACTAAGACGATCCGACAATCCGTACAAGGGAGATGGCCATCCCATATTCGCCCGCATGCCCAGCGGACAGCAGCCCGTCGGCGCCCGTGGCCTGCGAAATCCGCAGCGGTTTCAGCGCTAGCAAGGAGATCAGCGCGTGCTCGGCGGCGCGCGGACCTCGGCCTGCGACCAGGACGGTCTCTTGCCCGGGGTAGGCGTCGCCACATCCCCTGGAGATGACCGCGAGAGGCTCCGGCGGACGGCCCGTGCGCCGGTCACGGCTACGGCGTATGCTCCCGCGGCATGACCGTCGATGTGACCGTGAAGACCGTCGAGCCGACGCCAACAGCGGTGGTAGTGGCCGCGACGACGTGGGCGGAGTTCCCGAAGACGTGGGGGCCGATGCTGGACAAGGTGTGGAGCTTCCTCCGCGGCGACGCTCCAGAGGGGCTCTACAAGCAAGGACACAACATCATGCTCTACAAGGACGACGTCCCCCACGTCGAAGTCGGCGTTCAGGTAAACGGCCCATTCGATCCCGCCGGTCATGTGGTCGCGTCAACACTGCCGGGCGGGCTCGTCGCCACCGCAACCCACGCCGGCCCGATCGCCGAGATCGGCGACACCCATCACGCGGTGTGCGAGTGGAGCAAGGCCAACGGGTACCGGCTGGCCGGCCCCCGCTGGGAAATCTACGGCGATCCCGACCCGGCCGGCGACTTCGATGTGGACGTGTTCTGGTCGCTGGTGGCTCCGTAACCCCGGGTATCTGTGGGGATGCGGGGCACCCCGGCCCGGACGGGATAATCACCCTCACCGCCGACGGCGGGCAATCCGCCCGCGACATCCGCCCCCTCCATAAAGCACTCGCGCAATCCCAGAGCAAACGCCAGCCACGCACCGTGACCCTGACAGCAGCACCGAATGCCCAACTAACCGAAGCGGTCCTCCGGGGTTCCCCTGAAAGCGTGGACACATTAGTTGGGCTGAGATCGCCTGGCGGGCGTGCTCGACCTGGGCATAGAACGACCGGCTCAGGCCGGCAGGGCAAGACGGGCCGCGGCGCTGGGGTGCAGCAATGGGCGGTAACCGGCAGCGATCGCCGCGGCGGTCGCCGGCGGGGTCAGCAGCTCCACTGGCGTGCCCGGCCGCAGCGTGACCGGAGCCTGGTAGCCGGCGAACGACCACGGCAGAACGCGTTCCCCGGCCAGCAGGCCGGGAACGCCGTCCCAACGGATCATCACCCCGTCAGGCAGCTGGCCGGCCAGCGCCGGGCGGGTCAGCTGGCGCCGCGAGCGCGCATCGACCCGCTCGGCGTGCAGCCGCGCGTCCATCTCGCCGGCCCGCGGGCGCCGCGCCAGCCCGCGCGCACGGCGCCACGCCTCGCCGAAGGAAAGAAACTCCAGCCGACGGCAGTACCCGCACGGGCGATGCCCGGCCGCCAGCGCCGTGGCCTCGTCCAGGAAGAACAGCGCCGTCCAGCGGCCAGGTGGCATCGGATCGCGCTGAACGTCCTTCCACGCCAGCACGCAGCAGATCCACAGCTTCGAGCGCCAGCGTGCGACGCCCAGCTCACGATCCGGGCCGTGCAGGCAACCCCGGTTGCCCATCAGCAAACCACGCCCAGGGTCAGACACGATCTCCCCAGCCGGCGTGACCCGATTCTGCAGCGGCGTGCTCCGCATCCCGCCCACCAGCCACCCCTCCCCGTCCATGCCTGCCGCCAACCCGGTGACCTCAGCGTCCCGGCCGAGCGCCAATGTAGCCGGTGGGCTACCAATCCAACGCCGTTATCGGGCTCACGAAACAGCGCCCGCAGCGGCTACGAGCCATGAGCGGATGTTCGAGCCGATCGCCGCTAGATTCGTGGTCGTGGACACCGAGGGGTGGTTCTGGATCAGGACCGTTGGCGCGCCGCGGGACGGCGACCCTCGTGATGGCGAACTGCACCAGTCGACTCGCGAAGGTGCCACGTTCGCGGCCACTCAGTCGAGATCGAACTCGTTGCCCT
>DASWFT010000234.1:0-8593 GCA_036394075.1 Streptosporangiaceae bacterium | reverse complement strand
TGGCCTTCCGGCATGACTGCACCACCGTCACCACCCCGGCGGAGCAGGCCGCCGCCGCCGCCGGACTCACCAGCGCCGCTGCCGAACCCGGCAAGGCCGCCGAAGCCCTGCACGGGCTCATCGAGCTGGCCGAGATGACCGGACGGTCCGGCCGCACCGGCACGACGGATCTCAACTGAGTCCAGCCCGCCAAGGCCGGCAGGCCCCCCAGCCCCCCAGTTTGACCTTCGAACCGGCTTAACGTGCGTTCCGGTTCCGTTGCAGGTCCACCCCGGTCGGCCAGGGCGGTGAGCTCGGCGGCGTCGCGGCCGAGGCGTTTCATCTCGTACACGGTGAGGATGACGCGGCAGTGCGGGGCGTGGGCCTTGATCTGGCGGGCGAGCGCGAGCGCGGCCTCGAACTGGGGGCGGACCCGGACCCGGGTGCTGATCTTCTCGGAGAAGATCTTGTCTCGGGGGATGCCGTGCGCGGCGAGCGCGTCGAGTTGGGACTGCAGCTCTTGCGTCAACGTGCTGCAGCGGGCATAGCCGATGCGGATGTCGGCAGTGGGGCCGCTGTCAGGGATGGGCGCCGGCGGCGGGGTGCCGGGCCGCCATGGTTGGCCGGGTCCGCGGTCGGCCGGGGTCTGGGCGCGCAGCAACTTGGCCAGGCGTGGCACTTTGGTGAAGCGGCCGGTGTGGTAGGTGCCGGCGACGGCTCCGGACCGGGAACGGCACGGTGAGCCGGGGCCGGCGCCGCAGCGGGGGCAGGGGTGTCGCTCGATCTCGTCGGCGTCGCGGCCGTCGGCCCCCCCGAAGGCTGATTCGGGGGTTGCGGGGAGGTCTGCCACGCCTTGGATCGTGTCACAAACATTTCCAGCAAGAGGCGGGTTCCGCTGTTTGCGTGAGAACGAGTTGTGAGAGCGAAATCCGGGTCAGCGGCGCCGCCCGGGCCGCTGTTTGATCATGCTCCGGGAATGGAGGGTTTCTGAGAATCGGGCGGGTCTCGGTACTCGCTCACGCCGAGTGACCCGACACCGGAACGGCTCGCAGATGCCGTGTTCGCGGAGGCTCGCCGGTGAGGCACCGGGTTGCCCGGCCGTGGCGGTACGCCTTCAGAGCCGAAGGCGTACCGCCACGGGATCTGCCACACTGGGACGCCGGTTCAATCGTCGTCGTCTTCTTCGCCTTCCCAGGCTTCGCGGCCCTCGTGGACGGCCAGGGCAGCGATGCCGAGCGCGATGACGGGGTCGGCCCACCACAGCCCGAACCAGGTGTTGGCCAGCAGCCCGGCCAGGACCGCGGCGGCCAGGTAGGCGCACAGCATGTTCTGCACGCCCTCGCCGATGGTGGCACGCGAGTCCAGGCGGGCGCCGATGCGCTTCTTGGCGGTGCCCAGCAGCGGCATGACGATCAGGCTGGCGATCGACAGGCCGATCCCCAGCCAGCTCGTCTTGGCGTGCTCGGCGGTGACCAGCGAGTGGATGGCGTCGATGGCGATGTAGGGGGCGAGCAAGAAGAACGTGACCGCCACCGCCTTCTGCGCTCGGCGTTCAGCGGTCTGCGACAGGGTCCGGGTGCCGGTGAACCGCCACACGATGATGATCGAGGCCAGGCCCTCGATGACCGAGTCCAGGCCGAAGCCGAGCAGGGCGACTGTGGGCGCTCACCTAATTCCCCAGGGGCGGTGATCAAGTAATTCCCCAGGTCCTGGCCCGTGTTCTTAGTTTAGCTGTTGCTCGTGGTCCCGGTGGGGATGACACGCCCGGGGCGTTTGCTGGGGCGGTAGCTGGGCCCGTTCATGAAGGCCTGGTGGCTGGTGTTGATGAGCCGGTCCAGGAGGGACTCGGCGACGACGGGGTTGGGGAACAGCGGGTACCAGTCGGCGGGCGCCCGGTTGGATGTGAGGATCATGGATTTCCCGGCGCGTTCGGTGATCAGCTCATACAGGTCGTCGGCTTGGGCAGCGGTCAGCTCGCGCATGGCGAAGTCGTCCAGGACCAGGACGGCGGGGCGGGTCAGCTCGCGGAGCCGCTTGTCCCAGGTGCGGTCGGCGTGGCCGCCGGCCAGGTGGGCCAGGGTCCTGCTAGTTTTCATGAACCTGGCGTCGGCGCCGGACCGGATGGCCAGGTGGGCGAGGGCTTGCGCGATATGACTTTTGCCTACCCCGACCGGGCCGTAGAGGATGACTGATTCGCCGGATTGCAGCCAGCGCAGGGCGGCGAGGTCGCGGATCTGCGCGGCGGGCAGTTTCGGGGATACGGCGAAGTCGAATCCTTCCAGGGTGGCCTCGGTCTCGAACCGGGCGTGGCGGATCCGGCGGGTCAGGGAGGTGGTTTCCCGGCGGGAGATCTCGTCCTGGCACAGGACCTGCAGGAAGTCCAGGTGGCCGAGTTCCCCGGCGCGGGCCTGGGCCAGGCGGGCGTCGAGGGTGTCCAGCATGCCGGATAGTTTCAGGTGGCGTAGCGCGGCGGCCAGCGCGCTGCGGTCGGTGACGGTCACTGCGGTGGTCATGGTGCTGCCTCCGTGATGGCGGTGAAGATGCGGGCGTGGTGGCCTGCGATCTGCCCGTCGGCGCTGATCCAGCCGCGGGTCGGGCCGGGGCGGGTGTCGCGGGCCGCCTGGCCGCCTGCAGCGGCGGCCAGCAGCGTGACCGCGGCTGTCCGGCTGGCCGGGCCGGCCAGGTGAGCGGGCACCTGGATGGTGATCTGGCCCTCGTCGATGGTCAGGGACAGGCCGGGGATGCCGGCCTGCCCGGTGAACGCGGCGGCGGCGCGCAAGGCGTGCGCCTGGGCGGCCAGCGGCCGGGCCGGGATCAGCCCGCCGCTGGCAGTTACGGCGGTCATGGCGTGGCCTGCGCGTGCACGGTGTCGCTGGTGATCGCGCTCGCAGGGCGCATGGGGATGACGTTCGCGAATGACGCCGGGCCGCGCAGGAAAGCGGCGGCGCCGCCGTCCCCGGCCGTGGCCGGCAGCTGGTCGCGTTCGGCGCCGGCGGCCAGGATGCCCTTGATGGTCCGGTAGGACGGGTCGCCGGCGGTGATCGCCTTCGCGCATGCGGCTTCCAGCCGGGATGGGTCGTGCCGGTCGGCCAGGCCGATCACGCCCTGGGCGGCGCGCAGCCGGTAGAGCGCGTTGCCGGCGAGGAGCTCGCCGGTGACCTGCTCGCAGGCGGGGCCGATGCCCGCGGCCTGCTTGCGGCACCAGGCCGGGGTCCGCATATGGAACGCGATCTTCTCCGGCGGGTAGTCGCCGAAATCGGTCTGCTTGCCGCGCGCCTTGCGCGGGTGGGTCTTGACCAGCTGCCCGCCGATGAAGAACTGCACCATCGTGGCGGTCAGCCGGACATCGGCGGTCTTGCCGATATGCTGCCACGGCACCGAATACAGCACCCGGTCCACCTGGGCGTGAATATCCGGGCCGATCTTCGCCCTCGCCCAGCTGGCCAGCACGAACGGCTCTGCGGGCAGCGGCCGCAGCGCGTCTTTCTCCACCGCCTCGAACACCGCGGCCGGCGCGGCGCCTTCCAGCGGCCGGCACGGGCGGCGCCCCGCGACCTCCGCGGACCAGCGCACCGCCTCGGCCTGCATCTGCTCCAGCGAGGCGAACTCCCGGCCGCGCCAGAACGAGTCCCGGACATACGGCATCGGCCGTTCGACCCTGGCCTTATCCCGGGGTTTCCGTGACCGTGCGGGGTCTATCAGGCACCCATAGTGAGCAGCCAGTTCGGCGTAGGACCGGTTCAGCTTCGGGTCATACAGGTCCGGCTTGTCCACCCCGGTCTTGAGATTGTCCGGCACCAGCCGGGCCGGGACGCCGGCGAAGAACGCGAACGCCTCGACGTGGCATTCGGTCCAGGCCCGCTGGTCCATCTTCAGCACCGGCCGCACGAACATGTACCGCGAGCAGGCCAGCACCATCACGAACGCCTGCACCGTCCGCAGTTTCCCGGTGACCGGGTCCAGCCAGCGGCCCAGCTGCCCGTAATCGATCTGCGCCTGCTCCCCGGCCCCGGCCGGGTTCGGGTCCCGCACCCGGACCTGCGACCGCCGGGTCTCCTCCGGCAGGTTCGCCGTCACATACCGGCGGAAGCCCTGGACGCTGACGGCCAGGCCATGCTCGTCCCGCAGCCGCTGGTGGACCGTTGACATCCGCACCCCGGCCTTCAGCTGCTCCACGATGTAGTCGTGGTGCTCGCTGATCGCGGGCCAGGTCACCTGCCGCAGCCTGGTGTCAGCCAGCTGCGGGAACCAGCCCCGCACCAGCTCCGCCCACTCCTCCTCGCTCTTCGCCGGCCCGCCCGGGACGATGCCCGCCGCCTCAGCCGGGGCGATGTACTTCCGCAGCGTCTTGCGGTCCACCCCCAGGCTCTCAGCCATCTCGTTCTTCGACCGGCCCGCATGCCAGTGCATCAAGATCTCGGTGACGTCGATCACGTCGAACGTTCTCCTTGCCATCAGCCCCCCGTCGTCACAGACGGGAGGAAGGTTGCTCCTTCTCGATGGCCAGGTCCACCACGACACGCATGTCATCCCCATGGGGAATTACGTGATCGGGGTGGGGAATTACGTGATCGTCAGCCCCTCAGACCTGGGGAATTACGTGAGCGCCGACAGGCGACCGACCCGGCGATGATCGCGGCGGTGACCGCGATGGCGCCTTCGGCGGCCATGTAGACCAGCGACAGCCACGACAGCAGCCGGGCCAGCCTGGCCTGGCGCTTCCAGCCGGGACTGCCCTGCGGCAGCGCGGTCTGGGTGGTGGGCGAGGTGGAACTCACGGGCGTACCTCCGATGCGGTGTCGCTCTGGCACGGGTCGCCGTAGTTGCCGCACAGCTGCACGTCGTGTCCGACGCCGGCCAGCAACAGCTCGGCGGCCTGCAGGAGGGCGGCCAGTTCAGGGCGGGCGAGCCGGTAGAGGTTCGCCCTGCCTTGCGCGCGGTCGGCCACCAGGCCGCAGTCCCGCAGGCACTGGCTCTTCCTCGCAGGTGCCGAATCCGCCGTCTGCAGGAGTGTGTCAAGGTGGAGCGCCCGCATGTCGGCGGCCATCAGGATCTGCCCACTGGCGGTCACAGCGATGGCACGGCGGTCACGGAAAGTGAGCGGATTCCCTGTTCCAGCGCTGCTGGATTCGCGCCGAACGCCGAGTATTTGCGCCTCTCCGCGTTCGGGTGTCAGTACCGACAGCAAGCGCAGATCAGCCAGATATGAGCGTCTCCGGAACGCTCCTCAGATTGGCTCGGCTTCCACGACGCCGGTGGACGCCGGGAGCGGGAGGGCTGAACGCAGCGCGAAGCCGGACGCGCTCAGAAGCGCCTGGAACTCCTCCTCGGTCCGTTCGCGGCCACCGAGGGCAACCATCATGTGCAGATCCAGCCACTTCGATGGGTGGGGTTCGTTGCCGGGCTCCATGACAGCGTCGATGATGATCAGGCGGCTTTGCGGCCTCATTGCCTGGCGGCAGACGCGCAGGATGTCGAGCGACTTCTCGTCCGGGAAGTCGTGCAGGATGTACTTGAGCACGTATGCGTCGTGTCCCGGGGGAACGGACGCGAACAGGTCGCCGGTGACGACGTTGGTGCGGTCGGCGAGGCCCTCGGTCCCGAGGTATCGCTCGGCTGCCTCGGTGGCAGTCGGCAGATCCAGCAGCGTGCCCGTTGCACGCGGATTCGCCATAAGGATGGCGGCAAGCAGTCGTCCTTCGCCGCCTCCGAGGTCGACGATCGAGTCAAAGCGCGAGAAATCGCAGTTCTCCACGACCAGCCGGTTGGTCTCAGCCGACATTGCCGTCATTGCCCGGTTGAACGCGACCTCGATGTCGGGATGACCGGCGAGGTAGTCCCAGAAGCCGACGCCGTTGGCCCTGGCAAACGACGGCTCGCCGGTCCGCAGCACATGATCGAGCTCGGTCCATGCCAGCACATTGCCGTTGTGCGGTGCATAGATCACGTAATCGCGCGCCGAACCTGGAACGTCACCACGTAGCGCCTCTGACAAGGGTGTGTTGAGGTACTTCCCGGTCTCGTCGCTGCGGAAGATGCCCCGGCTGGCCAACGCGCGGAGCAGCCGCCCCAGCGACGGCCCGTTCGTGGACGTGGCGGCTGCCAGATCTGCGGCGCTCTGAGGTCCGCCCGCCAGCAGATCGGCGATGCCCAAGACGGCCGCAGCCTGCAACGCCCTGGCAACCATGAATCCCTGCGCCATCTGCATCAGCACCACCGCAGGCGGCGGCTCCGCCGTATGCTCAGCACTCACTGGCGACCCTTCCCCGGCAGGGCAGAGGCAGCCTCTGCATGACCGTTCGTCACGAACACAGAATGCCCGCTCTGGTGCTCTTCTAGCGAGCGGTTGCCACACCGATGCTCCGCCACGTGGCGATCTGTGCCTGTTCGGAACCGCCACGCACCCGCCGGGCATCCACTACCCGGCACACCGCGGGTGGTTGCCTTCGCTGGGCCAGGCTGGACGCGGAGCGAGGTTCCACCACCCTCTGTGACAGCTTGCTGCCGAACCCGTGCGCTTCTGAGTTCCGCGCGGTTGTTCATGGCGTCCGGAAAGTCGTCCTGCTGACTGTTCTGGCTCCGGTCGCACTGACCCTGGGTGGGTGCACAGGCCACCCGCCGGCCGCACTCCCCAATCCGGACTGTCGCGCGGCAGCTTGCCCGCCTGGGTACCACCAGCGTGATCGTCTTCGTTCCAGGCCGGAGTCACAGCACCGCGGCCACCGCCGGAACCCGGCGTCCGGCAGCTGATCAGCGGTTCCGGGGCCGGGAGCGTGACCAAGACGTTCACGGCCACGCTCGTGCTGCAGCTCGCCGGTGAGAAGAGGATCCGCGAGATCCCTCGCGTGCAGGCCGCAACCCGCAGTCCGCCCACCCGGTCACGGCCGGTTCCTCTCATCTGGCCGAGTTAACAATCGGGTGATCTGCCAGACCCGCCAGTAGCCAGGCCAGCAGTCTCGGGCAGGTGCGCTGGCTCGCCGGCGCGACAGAAATGCCGTTCGGGTGCGGCTCTAACCGACATATGGACCGGCTGGAACTGGCGCCAGATCGGCGGATCAGGAGCGGACGAGATCCAGTGTCCAGTTACATTTCGTAATCGGGCTCGTCTCCAGGCAGTTCCTGATGGCCGTTGGCAGAGCCAGATTCCGAAGACCGCCAACACCCGCAGGCGGAGCCTGTGGCCGAACGACCTTGACACGCGACGGAGGACGGCCATCCTCGGCTCCGAAGGGCCCCCGCACGCGAGCAGCGGAGCCAGATCTCACCGACAAAACGCACTCTGTTGATCAACAACTGGATCCGCAACTGACCGATAAGTGGCGTCAAAACTGACCTGCAGAGCCACGGCCACCGCCCGCCCGCGGATCCGGCTGGCGTCAGGTCACCTTGGGCCCTGCCGTCGAGATGACCTGCTCTGGATGCGCCGAAACCGAATGATGAGGGCCCTGGTCACAGGCCCAGCTCACGGAGCTGGGCGGGCCGCAGCGGCCGCCACCCGCCGGTTAGCTTGGCCAGTTCTGCTTCGATGTCGACGTTGATGACGCCGAAGAAGTTGATGTTGTCGGAGTGACCGGGCGAGATGTGGGCCAGCAGCTCGTCGGGAACCGAGCGGCCGTCGGCCCGCAGCTGCTTGACCGCCAGGGTGTAATACTCGGTCGTCCAAGTCACCAGGGCGTTGGTCAAGACCGTCAGGCACCAGGCTTGTTCAGTCTGCTCGGTCAGGTGGGGCTTGGTGATGGTGCCCTGCTGGGCGTAGTGCAGGTCCCGGCGCAGCGCGTGCAGCGACTCGCCCTTGTTCAGCTGCCGGGTGATCCGCCGCCGGTAGGCGGGATCTGACAAGTACCGCGCGGTGTGGATGGTCCTGCGCAGCATGCCCCATTCCTTGAGCGCGGCCGCCATGGTGTTCTGCCGGGACGCGGCCGGCCACTTCCCGACGATCAGCGACGCTGAGGCCTGCCCGTACTTCAGCGACCCGCCCATCCGCAGCAAATCTGGCCAGCAATCGCTGATCAGGTCCTCGTTCCAGCGGGCGGCCAGCAGCGGACCGGCGTGCGGGTAGAGCTTCCCGATCTCGGTCGGGGTGTCATCCCGCACCAGCGTGATCTTCGTCAGGTCCCGCATCCGCGGGGTCAGCGCCTTCCCCACCAAATCGAACAGCCCAAAGTTGATCAGCGTGGCGCCATGGGTATCGGTCGTGTGCTCGGTGATCGGCAGATCGGTGGCGTTGCCGAGGAACTCATCCAGCGCGAAGTGGGCCTCCCTCGCGGTCGGCACGATGATCTTCGTGCCGTAGGTGGACCACTGGTCGGACACGTGCGTATAGGTCGACAGCACCCGGCCACCGTGGATGACCATGTCCCGGCCGGTCAGCGACTTGCCGCGAACGGGGAAGCGCTGCCCGCCGGAGGAGGACATCGTCCCGCCGCCGAACACCTTGGACAGCTCCAGCCCGTAGTGGTGGTTGACGACGCAGGTGTTGGCCTCCCGGAGCGTCTCCTCGCATACGTACCACTCCATCGTCCACGCGAGCACGTCGTAGGAGATCCCGCACGCCTCCGACATCCTGGCCAGGCCCAGGTTCGTTGCCAGTGCTATGAGCACGGCCAGGATGTTG
>DASWFT010000233.1:0-1652 GCA_036394075.1 Streptosporangiaceae bacterium | reverse complement strand
GGCGATCAGGCGGGGCAGTACGGGCAGGCGTTCGCGGGTCCGCTGGTCCGTGCGTGACTTGCGGCGCCTGAGCGCCTGCCGGTGGGTAAGGTCGCCGGGGCGGACCGGGCAGGGGACCGCCCACTGCGCCCACCGGGACGGATCGGTGGCAGCCCACTCGGCGATGTCGAGGTAGAAACTCCGCACTATGGTCAGGTGATCTACCACTGACAGGCGGGGCACCCGGGCCTGCGTGCGCTCCCCGCCGGGTCCCGTGGTCTGGACCGTGCGGGACTGCATCCGCTGTTTCCACGCCACCGCCACGTCCGGTGCCAGGTTAAGGGAGCCGATTCCGGGGTGGTGGGTTTCCAGGTCCTTCCAGAAGAGCAGGCCGAGCTGGTAGGCCAGGCCGTTCATCGTCACGTAGTCGATGCCGGGGCGGCGCTCGTTCAGGTAGTCGACCAGCAGGTCCCGGACCGGGCGGCAGGCCAGGTCATAGCGGTCGATCAGCTGCCCGGCGGACAGCTGGCCGCGGACGCGCGGGTTGAGCATCCCCGCCCTGGGCGGGGCGCCCGCCGGCAGGAAGCCCGCCGCGTGCAGCAGCTGGTAGAAGTACGTTCCTCCGTTATCGCTGTCTCCCTTGGCACGCGCACGGGCCTCCAGCAGCTCAAGGCAGTCCCCGACGGTGACATCGCCGGCCATGCCGCCCTTGACGGCCATGATGACGGCGACCTGGAGCATCGCCCGGCGGGTGGAGGAGACGCTGGCAGATGCCGGCCCGGCGGCCTCCTCCAGCGCGGCGAAGCCGGCCGGATCCCGGACGCGGGCCATGTCGGCGGCCAGATGCGCCGGCGTCGCCGAGGCCAGCAGCCAGCCCAGGTCCGGCCGGATCACGTCGCGGCCGATCAGCAGCCCCAGGGCGCCGCCGAGGCTCTGCCACACGGCCCGGTTGCCGGCCGCGATCCGGCCGGTGTCCTTCAGCCACCGCTCAGCGACGTCGCGCCAGTCCTGGCCCGCCGCGGCCCGGCAGCCGGCGTGCCACCGGTCCTGCCAGGCAGAACCAGGCTGCGCCTCCAGCCAGTCCAGCATGCGGAGCACCCCCAGCCGCCGGAAATGGCGGGACTGGCTGTTCTCCGCGCCCGCGTAGGGACAGGCCATCGCCTCGGACACCACCGTGTCGCGGCTGGCCCGGGTGGCCGGCCAGCTGGCCGCGAGGGAACGGGGCGGGAACTCCCGCCGCAAGGCGGCAGTCTCAGCGGTCAGGCGGCGTGCCGGCGCCGCTCCGTCCCCCGTGGCCGCCGCCGGGATGACGGTGACGCCTGCTGTTCTCACCGTGAATCCCCGAACAGGGCGTCCAGGGCCTCCGGCCGGTAGCGCAACGGGGACGGCTCCGGCGGCGTTGCCATTGCCTTCTTCGCCTCGGAGCGGCGCTGATAGTGGGCCAGCACGTCGTGGATGGCGTCCTGCGGCGTCGTGTTGAGATACAGCTCCGTCGTAGACAAATGCGCATGACCGAGGATCCACTGGACGTCCGTTATCTAGAGCCCTCCAGCGACTGTCTTCTAAGTCCAGCACGGCGGTGGAGGCTCTGCCATCTGCCTGGTGGATGTGGTTATCTCCTCCCTTGTCCGGCACGTGGATCAAGTGGAGGAGCAATGTTCGTTCAACGGGTG
>DASWFT010000232.1:0-26159 GCA_036394075.1 Streptosporangiaceae bacterium | reverse complement strand
GCTGCCTCATGCGCTCTTCCTCGCCGTACTCGGGCGTCAAACTCATCGTGCTCCCCCGGTATGTCGCGATCGCTGGGCGTTCCTTGGCATCCCAGTCTGACACTGCGCCGGCCACCTGCTCAGGCTGCGTCGCTCGGTCGGCCTGCCTGAGTGCGCCGCCTCGCGCACGTGCTTACGACACGATGAACGAGGTGGCCAGGCAGACCCTCAAGTCGGTTCTGTGACGTTGCACGGGCAGGCCGCCTTGGACCAGACGTTGAAGCAGAAGCTGGCCGCGGGCTGCTGTTCCGCGTCGAAGCGATGGTCTTTGCCGCGTAGACCGGGATAGTCACCGGTGATGACCAGCGGTGGGCAGCTCGCCCTCGGTGACCGCCCCGCACCCGGGCACTCCTTGGCCTGCGCCACATACTCGGTGACCTTCGGCGCCGGCGCGGGCTCGATGCCGGTGACCTGATGACGGCGCTGCGCCCTCACCGGAGCAAGCGCCAGGCCCGCGCCGCACTCGCCGCACGCCAGCGGAGGGCACTCCAATCGCTCATCAGGGTCATCCACCAGGCTCATCGTCGATCCGGGATCACCGGTCAACCACCATGCCCGGCGTGTCACCCGCCTGGTAGCCGGGACAGGACGAGCACACCTGCCCGCCATGAGCGACCGCGGTCTCCTGACCGGGCAGGGCCGATGGCTGGAAAGCTCAGTCATCGTAAGGCTGGCAGCTACGGGAAGACGGGCCGGAACAGTGGTCGGCCCGGTATACCGCTGCTGGCCTGGGCGCTCGTCGTGCTGGTCGCGCTGGCCGGTATCCGGCTGGCCGCTGCCGCAGCCGCCTGGACCGCGGCTCTGCTCGACGTGGCCGACTGGGTCGTCATGCACCACCGGTATCCGCAGTATGGGGTGGCTGTCGTGGGGGTTCGCGCTGCTCATCGGACTCGCGGCGACGATGCTGACAGTGGCGCCCAGCGCGCGTGCCGCCTTGTGGCTTGTTGGCTGGCGCCGCCTTGTCAGCGCTGCGATCGTCGCTGGCTATGCCGCCGCATGGCCGTTCCTGGCCGGGATGGCGGCCATCCCCCTATGGCTCACTTACATTCCGGAAATGGGCCCCGGGATCCGGTTCTACGGCTGGTTCGCCTGCGGCATCCTGCTCCTCCGCCTAGACGTACCGCCACGCCGGTGGGTCGCGCGAGGACTGCGATTGGCTTCGCTGGGACGGGACCCGGCCGGCTGAGGGACAACCCCGACAGGGATGGACCGGAGCAGACGTGATGATCAGACAGCTGAGCGCCGCCGCAGGTATGCGGCTGTGCCGACTGACATCACCATCAACACGGCGAGGGCGAAAAACGTGCGCACGGCGACGCTGGTGGGGTTGCTGATCGACAGCCCGGCCACCATCGCGCCGACGCCCTGGACTATCCCTATTGCCAGCAGGACCACACCCCACACGGTGGTGACGCGGGACAGGGCCGACCGGATCCGCGGTGACTCCTGATCAAGGGGACCGCCGCTGAGCAAAGGCCAGCGGCGGGCGAGCATCGCCATGAGGGGCCGGCGAATCAGGACGGACACGAGGAACGCGATGCCGAAGACGACGGGCACGAGGGAGGCGACGATGCCCGCCGCCAGGGCGACGACTGTCATCGGTGTAGTGGGGCGGCTGGGCGCGCTGGCGGGGGCAGTGGTGGTGATCATGGGGGTTCTCCTTGGTGGGTGATGCCCGGTGTGCGCGGTCAGAGCTTGGAGCGGCGGACGGAACCCGTCGCTGGGAGAAGGCCGGTCAAGGGCGGCCGTTGCCGGTGCCCTCTTGGTTTGACGGGTCTTCCCGCATGCCATACGGGGAGGTCTCGTCGAGGACAACGAGGCGGGCGACGGCCTGGTCGACCATGTCTTCGAGCGGGGCCGGCCAGGGGAAGCGGGGCACGTTCATCCGTAGCAGCACCATCCCGTGCAGGGCGGCCCAGACCTGGGCGGCCAGGTGCACCGGGTCCTCGGGGGCGTGGGCGACTCCGGCGTCCTGGCAGCGGCGGATGGAGCTGGCCAGGCCCTGGAAGGCGGCCGTGCCGGCCGGGGCCTGGGTGCCGTCCGCGGGGGGTGTCTCGTGGCTGAACATGAACCGGTACGGGCCGGGGTGGTCAAGGGCGAACTGGCAGTAGGCCCGGCAGCCGGCCAGCAATGCCTCGGCCGGGCTGGTTTGGTGCTGCTTGGCGCTGTCCCTGGTGTTACCGAAGGTGGTGAAGCTGCGCTCCACCACCGCCATCTTCAGGTGCTCGACGTCAGGGAAGTGCCGGTAGATGGATGGGGCGGCAATGCCGACCCTCTTGGCCACCCCCCGCAGGGTCAGCTGGCTGGCATCGCCGGCGTCAGCGATCATCTCGCTGGCCGCGGAGATGAGCTCCTCCCGCAGCCGGCTGCCTTCGCCCCTGGGGTTGCGGAGCCGTCCTCTCGTCCGCGCCTGGCTGGCGGCGGTCATGGCCTCGATCCTCTCGTCTCGGTTGTGGTGGGCATCCTGCGTCGCGCTGGCTCAGCCGGCCAGGGACAGCTGATGTGCTCATCGCCTTTGCTTACAATGTAAACTTATGTCGTAAGCTTAAGATGTTAGCTTAACGAAAGTCAAGCAACTCCCGGCAATACAAAAGGCGGTGGCGTAGCCGAGTCGCATGATCCAGCGGGGCAAGGTCGCCACCGGCCTCGCCGCGTCGCCGGGCCGACTGGATGGCATCTTCGGAAACCAGGCGTGGTGCTGAGCCTGGCCAGCCTGGTACCGGACCTGGTCGAATGATTGCCTTCCGGCGCTGCCGCGGACCTCCGGCGACGGCGGGCCGCTGGTGTGCGGCCGCCATAAGCTTGTGGACAGAGGCTGGGCTAGAGCCGGAAGCAGTCTCAGGCACGCGTGGCCGCGCGGACGGCCACCCAGGGAGGCAGACCAGACATGGGATTCATGGACAAGGTCAGGGAACAGGGCACTCAGCTCGCACAGAAAGCGCAGGAAACCGCCCGCGAGGGCAAGGTCAAGCTTGATCAGGCGCAGGCCAAACGGCGGGCCGACGCCATCTTCCGCGACCTGGGCGCGGCTGTCTACGCCGAACGGACCGGGCGGGCCAGTGCCGAAAATAAGGAGAAGATCGACCGCCTGGTCGACGCGCTCTCTCGCCAGGAGGCAGAGCAGGGCCTCGGTGACGCGGACGGCACTACTACTCCTCCTCCCGCCTGACCAGGGACTCCTCTCGCCTGGCCACGGGACTCCTCTCGCCCGACAAAGCAGGCTGCTCCCGCCTGACCAGCAGCCAATTTCTTACTTGCAGGCGTACTGGGCAGCGGTTTTCGCCGTGCTGGACGCGGAACTCGGCCCGGTTCCCGACGTCGACATCACCGTGTGGCCGTTGATGCCGAGCACGATCCTGATCTTGGCCAGGCCACTCACCTGACGGAGCGTGGCACCCGGCATGACATGCCCCACAAGCTGGGCGGCTGCCTGATGCCCGGGCGGGTACTCGATGAGGGTCTGTGTGATGTCCTGCCTGGACCACGTGAGGCCGGCGGTCACCGGGAAGCCGAGCTGGGTGAGGTCGGCACCGGTGCCCGCGGACAGCCCGCCGATCAGGGTCCCGTTGTAGACCTCGACTGGGACCTGGCGGCGGTGCAGGCCGCCGGAGCTCTTCCCGTGCGGCGTGGCCGCTGGCTTTATCACCGGCTGGTCGCCTTTCAGCTTCGTGAAGAGCGCGTCGGCCGCCGTGCCATCCCAGAGCACAGCGGACTGCCCCGTCGGGGTCAGGTAGTTCATGCTCGCCAGCGGGACGGTCATGAAGGCGACGCCCCCCGATGAGATGCCACGCAACTGGTCGGCCAGGGCAGTGACGTTCAGGCTCTGGTCGACCTTGATGGCGGCCACTGCTGCCCGCAGGAAACCGCTGAGCCTTACCGGGTCGGCCAGCGTGCCGGAACGGATCGCCTCGCTGAGCAGCGACGCGAGGAGCCGCTGCTGGTCCTGGATCCGGGCCAGGTCGGAGAGGGCGAAGGAGTGCCGGTCCCGGGCGTACGCCAGCGCGGTCAGGCCGTCCACATGGTGTACGCCCGCGGCCAGATTAAGGCCGCTGTACGAGTCATTTACCGCATAGGGCAGGCAGACGTTCACCCCGCCGAGCGCATCGATGACCTTGACGAAGCCGAGGAAGTTGACCTCGATGAAGTCGTTGACGGTCAGCCCTGTGTTCTGCTCCACCGTCTTCACCATCAGCTCCGGGCCACCCAGGCCGAACGCAGCGTTGATCTTGTTCATGCCGTGCCCGGGGATCTGCACCCACGAGTCCCGCGGCAGGCTGACGACCGTCACGTGGCTTCGGTCGCCTGACACGTGGATCAGCATCATCGTGTCGGAGTTTGTGCTCACGTCATGCCCCACGTGCAACGCCTGCTGCTGCTGCCGGGTCAGGCCGCTACGGAGGTCGACCCCGGCCAGCAGGATGTTGAGCGGCCCGCTCGACGGCGTTCCCGCCGTTCCCGCATTGACACGCCCGACGCTGTCGTTGACGTAGCTGGTCAGCCCCCAGGCGCCGGTCGCGAAGACCAGCACCAGGGCCGACATCGTGCCACTCAGGATGAGCAGGGCGCGGCGGTGCCTGGCCTTCCTTCCGGCGGCGATGCGGCCCATCAGTTGCTGGGCCGGGGCCGTCTGGCGGCGGCCCGGAACGCCCGCGCGGGGGGGTGGCGGGTAGTAGCCGGGCCTTGGTGCGGGAATGTCGGGCTGGTCGGCGGCACCTGGGCGCGGCTGGACCGGTCCAGGCGGCGGATAGTCACGCCTGCCCGGCCTTCGTGGCCCGCTCAATGATCCGTCCTGATCGTCCGTCATTCGGCCCCCCCGAGATGCCGGCTTCCAGCAGGCTAGCGCGGCTTCCGGGCAAAGGGGGCTAACCCGGCCGGCGAGCCCGGGTCCCGGGTCTCGGTCCCGGGTCTCGGTCCCACCTCGCCGCCGGTCCCGCCTGGTGGGACGGCTCAGGCTGGCGGCTCCGGATCCCGGGGAAGGCCCAGTATCCGCTCGCCGATGATGTTGAGCTGGATGTCTGTGGTGCCGCCGCCGATCGTGAGGGCCCTGGTGAAGAGCATCTGCCGGGCCCAGTGGGAGCTGGCCAGCGCGCCGTCCGCCCCCTGCATCGACCAGCAGGCCTCCGCGATCTGCTGCGCATGCCGCATGCCGAGCAGCTTGCGCACGCTACCGGTGGCGCCTGGCTCGGTCCCTGATAGCTGCTTGAGGGTGACCCGCACGCCGAGCAGGTCGATCGAGTGCCCCTCGCTGACCAGCCGTCCGGCCTGTTCGAGCAGTGCCTGCCCAGGTTCGGCGCCGAGATCCCGCACGCTGTTCAGGAGCTCGGGAACGCCGCATCCGAATGTCCAGGACTGCGAGAGCGATACCCGCTCGTTGGCCAGGGTGGTCCGCGCCACCCGCCAGCCACCGTTGACCTCGCCGACCACCTGGCGGTCGGGCACGACCACGCCGTCGAGGAAGACCTCGTTGAACATCGCGTCGCCGGTGATCTCCCGCAGTGGCCGCACCGTCACGCCGGGCGCGCTCATGTCCACCAGGAAGTAGGTGATCCCCTCGTGTCTCGGCGCGGCGGGATCGGTGCGGGCCACGCAGATGGCCCAGGCCGCTTCCTTGGCCAGCGAGGTCCAGATCTTCTGCCCGGTCAGCCGCCAGCCCTCACCCCCCGCCCCATCCCCCTTCACCCGCTCCGCGCGGGTGGACAGCCCTGCGAGGTCGGAGCCGGCCCCGGGTTCGCTGAACAGCTGGCACCAGATGATCTCGCCGCGCAGGGTGGGCGGCAGGAACTGCTCCTGCTGGGTCGGCGTCCCGTGCTGGACAAGGGCAGGAACTACCCAGGCCCCGATGAGCAGCGCCGGGCCGCGCAGCCGGGCCGCCTTCATTTCCTGGGCGATGATGACCTGCTCAAGCGGCTCAGCACCCCGGCCCCACGGCCGGGGAAGATGGGGGGTCACCCAGCCGCCTCCGGCTAGTCGTTCGGTGCGTGCCGTGGGTTCCAGCGCGGCGATGGCGGCCAGTTCGTCCCGGACCTGCGCGCGCAACTGCTCGGCTGCGGTGGGCAGGTCTACTTGGAGTGGCCGGCTGACGCCGCCCAGGGCCAGGCCCGCCACCCGGTACGCCCACTCGCCGGACGAGCCGAGCAGCGCCCGTAGCGACAGCGCCCGGCGGTAGTAGAGGTGGGCATCGTGTTCCCACGTGTAACCGATGCCGCCGAGCACCTGAATGCATTCGTGCGCGCAGCTGACGGCCGCGTCGATAGCCACCACCGCTGCCACCGCGGCGGTAAATTCGGCTTCCCGGCCCGGGTCACCGTCCGTTCCGCCCTGGTCGGCCCGGGCGGCGTCCCAGACGGTCGCGGCCGCCTGTTCCGCCATGGTGAGCATCCAGGCACACCGGTGCTTGACGGCCTGGAACTGGCCGATCGGCCGGCCGAACTGATGCCGGATTTTCGCGTACTCCGCGGCCGTGTGCACAGCCCAGTCCGCGATCCCGCACGCTTCCGCGCCGAGCAGCGTCGCAGCCAGGGTTGTCGCGGTCGCGGCGCCGAGGCCCGCCAGGATCCGGTCGGCGGCCACCAGGACATGATCGGCGTGGACCTGGGCCGACGGCCGGGTCAGATCAAGGCTGTCCAGCGCGGTGACCTCGAGGTCGGTTGCGTCCACGGCCACCCAGACCTCGCCGTGATCGGTCTGGGCCGGCAGGATCACGAGGTCAGCCAGGGAAGCGCCGAGCACGGGGGACGAGGTGCCGTCGAGGATCAGCCCACCGTGTGGGCCGGCCCGGCCAGCCAGCCCGGCAGCTAGCGAAACGGCGCCGGCGGCGGATCCGTCGGTGAGGCCGGTGATCAGCTTCTGCGGCCCGTCCCCGGCCAGGAGCACGGCGCTGGCCAGCACGGTGGGCAGGAATCCACCGGGGACGAGGGCCCGGCCGAGTTCTTCCAGCGCGACGGCTAGCTCGGTCATCCCGTATCCCTGGCCCCCGTGGCTTTCCGGGACGTGCAGGCCAAGCAGGCCCTGCTCGGCGAGGCGCGGCCGGAGCGTGCTGCTGTAGACGTCCGATGGCGCGCCGGGTCCATCGGGTCCGCTGTCGGCCCCGCTGTCGGCCCGGCCGCCTTCGCTGCCGGGCTCCCCGGACCGGCGCCCGGGCCGGTCGGCGGCGGCTCGGACAACCTCGGCGGGGGAGTGGCGACTCGCCCATCCCCGGACGGCTTCCGCTAGGTCCAGGTGTTCCCGGCTCAGGCCAAGCGCCATGATTCACCTCGTCGGCAGTGATCTGTGCTGATGGCGACCACCCTAGAACGAGATTCGGTTTGACGGAATGCCCAGCGCCGTCCCGCCGTCCACGGGTCGCGGACGGCGGGCAGCGACAAGAATGAGCAGATGAAGGAGCCAGGGTCAACGGGGGAACCAGGGTTGCCAGGGGAGCCTGCGTCGACGGGGGAACCAGGGTTGCCAGCGGAGCCTGCGTCGACAGGGGAGCCAGGGTCGCCAGGGGAACTGGGGCCGGCGCTAGAACCAGAGCTAGGCCAGGCTGAGCCGCTGCGCAGGCCAGGCCAGCCCGGGCCGCTGAGCGGGCCGCATTTGTCACGAGGCCGGGTCTGGTACGGCTTGCTGAACAAGGCGGAGCACTCCGCCATGCACCGCGCTGAGTACATCCTGCCGGCCTGGCGGCGCCGGACACGAGGTGAGACGCGGTGGCCGGTGACCCTGAGCGTCGTCGCGGCCGTCGTGCTGCAGACCCTGCTGCCTAACCAGTTGCGGTTCCTCCCGCGAGCCGTCATTCCCGCCCTGGAGGGGGCGCTGCTGGTCGGCTTGATCGCGGCCAACCCGGTGCGGATCGAGCGGCGGTCACGGTTCGTGCGGCTGGCCAGCATCGTGCTGATCTTCCTGATCACGCTCGCGAACGCAACCTCCGCGGTGCTGCTCATCCGGGCCATCCTGGACGGCAAGGCCGGTGGCACCGCAGCGCCGCTGCTGGCGACGGGGGCCTCGGTGTGGGCGACCAACGTGATCGCGTTCGCAATGTGGTACTGGGAGTTCGACCGCGGCGGCCCAGTGCATCGTGCCCACGGCACGTTCCAGCACCCGGACCTGCTGTTCCCGCAGATGACCGTGCAGGAGCTGACGCCCACGGACTGGGAGCCGCTGTTCGTGGACTATCTCTACATGTCGTTCACGAACGCGACCGCGTTCAGTCCCACCGACGTCATGCCGATGGCTCGCTGGGCGAAGCTCACCATGCTGGCCCAGTCGGCCGTCTCGCTGGCCGTGGGCGCGCTGGTGATCGCGCGGGCAGTCAACATCCTGAAGTGAAACCTGATCCGCGGCGGCCGGGCCCGATCCGTCGGCTTCGCCCCGGTAGGCGGAGACTTGCCCCGGTAGGCCGGGCTTTCCCCGGTGGGCCAGCGCTTGCCCCGGTAGGCCGGTTAGCCCGCTAGATGCCCCCGCCTGGCCTTCTGGCCTGCTTCCAGGTACTATCGATGTTACTGGTCGGTAGCAACTTGCCTTGGAAACACCGGGGGCCACGATGGGTCACTACAAGAGCAACCTCCGTGATATCGAGTTCAATCTCTTTGAGGTGCTGAAGCGGCAGGACCTGCTTGGGTCCGAGCCTTATCCCGATGTGGATGAGCAGACCGCGCGCGGCATCCTCGATGAGGTGAACAGGCTGGCCACCGGCCCGCTCGCCGAGTCGTTCGCCGATGCCGACCGGAATCCGCCGGTCTTCGACCCGGCCACCGGATCTGTGCGCATGCCAGAGGGCTTCAAGAAGTCCTTCGCCGCGTTCATGGACGCCGAGTGGTACCGCCTCGACCTGCCGCCCGAGCTGGGCGGGACCGGCGCTCCCCGCACGCTGGCCTGGGGCGTGGCCGAGTTGATCCTCGGCGCCAACCCGGCCGTCTGGATGTACTCGGGTGGCCCGTCGTTCGCGCAGGTCCTGTGGCGCCTTGGCACCCCGGAGCAGAAGCGCTTCGCCGAGCAGGCCATCGAGCGGAAGTGGACCGCGACCATGGTGCTCACCGAGCCGGAAGCTGGCTCGGACGTGGGCGCCGCCAGGACCAGGGCGATCCAGCAGCCCGACGGCACCTGGCACATCGAGGGCGTGAAGCGGTTCATCACCAGCGCCGAGCACGACATGGCCGAGAACATCTTCCACCTGGTGCTCGCCCGCCCGGAGGGTGCCGGGCCCGGCACCAAGGGCCTGTCCATGTTCCTCGTGCCGAAGTACCTGGTCGGCGACGACGGCGAGCCCGGCGAGCGGAACGGCGTCCAGGTCACCGGGGTCGAGCACAAGATGGGCCTGAAGGCCTCGACCACCTGCGAGCTCACCTTCGGCGGGGACCGGCCGGCGGTAGGCACACTGGTCGGGGGCGTGCACGAGGGCATCAAGCAGATGTTCATGATCATCGAGAACGCCCGGATGATGGTCGGCACCAAGGCCATCGCCACGCTGTCCACCGGCTACCTGAACGCCCTTGACTACGCGAAGACCCGGGTGCAGAGCGCCGACCTGACGCGGATGGCCGACAAGACGGCGCCGCGGGTCACCATCATTCACCACCCCGACGTTCGCCGGATGCTCATGATGCAGAAGGCCTATGCGGAGGGGATGCGCGCGCTCGTCCTCTACGCCGCCTCCTACCAGGACGCGCTGCAGGTCGCGGCAGCGCAGGGCCGCGTCGACGACATGTCGGCTCGGATCAATGATCTGCTGCTGCCGGTCGTTAAGGGCGTTGGTTCGGAACGGGCCTACGAACTCCTGACCCTGTCCTTGCAGACATTCGGGGGCTCGGGCTTCATCCAGGATTTCCCGATCGAGCAGTACGTCAGGGACGCCAAGATCGACAGCCTCTACGAGGGCACAACGGCGATCCAGGGGATCGACCTGTTCTTTCGCAAGATCCTTCGCGACGAGGGCAAGGCCATCCAGGCCCTGATCGGCGAGATCAGGAGCTTCGCCACCGGCGAGGCTGGCAACGGCCGGCTCAAGACCGAGCGCGCCGCCCTCGCCACGGCAGCGAGTGACGTCGAGGGCATCGTGGCGGCCATGGCCGGCTTCGCAGCTTCCTCGGTGGAACAGCCGGATCAGTTGTACCGGGCCGGCCTGAACACCACCCGGCTGCTGATGGCCCTCGGTGATCTCATCATCGGCTGGCTCCTCGCCCGCCAGGCTGAGGTCGCTCTCAGAGCTCTCGATGAAGCCTCCCCGGCCGGCCGCCGCGACACGGCCTTCTACCAGGGCAAGATCGCCACGGCGCTGTTCTTCGCCCAGACCGTGCTGCCCAGGCTGTCGGTGGAACGCCAGATCGCCGAGGACACCACGCTCGACCTGATGGAACTGCCCGAAGAGGCGTTCTGATCACGACGCCCGGCCGCTCGCCCGCGGCTCGCCGGGCCCCCCCGGGGGCACGGTCATCACAAGGCCTTATCAGCTGTTCGATCCGTACCGTGGGTTTGCGCTGGCTATGGTATGACTTTGCCCTGACATGGGAGTCGGGCTGCGGCTCGCAGAGGGGACAGGGTCATTGCGCACTCACATCGGCCGTCGGCTCAGTCTCGGCAGCATGCTTCATGACCATCGCGGCGCTTGCCGCCGGGCCGGCGAACGCCGTGATCCTGCCTCCATTCGGCGGAAACATCTCCGGGTCCGGCCAGACTGCGGGCTCGCCGCCCGTCATGTCGGCCGCCCCGATCGCCGTCACCCCGGCCACGGTCGACGTGACGACCACCAAGCTGCGATCCATTCCCGCCAGCTACTACTTCGGGTTCTCCTTCGAGAGCAGCGAAACCGACCTGAGCAACATCTTCAGCACCACCGGCGAGTACCCGGCCTTGCTGAAGAACCTCGGCTACGGCGTGCTGCGTTTCGGCGGCAATTCCGTGGACCGCGCCACGTTCCACGGCATAACGGCAAGCAATCTGAATAGCCTGGCGGCGCTGGTCTCGGCGACCGGCTGGAAGGTGAACTACAGCGAGAACCTCGGTCACTACGTCGCGAGCCAGGTAACCAGCGACGCGGGCGCGGTGTCCCGCAAACTGGGTGCTCATCTCCTCGCGTTCGCGTGCGGCAACGAGCCAGAGCACTTCCCGGCGCTCCTCCTGCGCCCTGCGAGCTATACCGAAGCCATGTACCTGACGGAAGTGGCAAAGTGCTTCGCGGCCATCCACGCGGGCGCGCCTGGTGCGCCCGTCTCCGGGCCGAACACCTACCATGTCGCCTGGCTGCCGCCCTACGCCGCCGCGGTGAAGGCAGGCAAGCTCCATGTCAGTTCGCTGGACGAGCAGTACTACCCCATGACGCACTGCGGCCAGACGCCGACGCCCGGTGGCTCCACCACGCTGCTGTCCAGGACCACGGCCAGCAACGAGGCGGCCCAGCTCAACTCGATAGCGTCGTCGGCGGCCGTCGCGGGCACGCCCTTCGTCCTCGGCGAGACCAACTCGGCTTCGTGCACCGGGATCCCCGACATGAGCAACACCTACGCGGCGGCCCTGTGGGCGGTGGATTGGGCGCTCCTCGCGGCGGAGAAAGGCGCGACGGGAATCTACTTCCACGGCGGGCTCAGCACGACCTGCACCAGCTATACGCCAATCTGCAAGACCGGGCCGGGCAAGTACGTGGCGGAGCCGGTCTATTACGGCCTGCTGTTCGCCCACATGCTCGGCAGTGGGCAGATGCTGCAGACAACCATCAGCACGAGGGCGAACATCGCCGCCCATGCGGTGACTTCCGGTGGCAAGATCAGCGTGGTCGTCGAGAACCTGAGCGCCACGCCCAGCGCGCTCACGCTGAACGTGCCCGGGGTCTCAGGTACCGCGAGCGTGCTGCACCTGACCGGCAGTTCGCTGGCCGCCACGTGGGGGGTCAGGATTCAGGGCGCGGCCCTGTCGCCCTCAGGTACGATCACCCCGGGCGCGGCCACCCCCGTGACCTGCACTGCCGGGGTGTGCAAGCTGACCATCGCCGCCGACTCCGCGGTGATCGTGCACCTGCCCGCATAGCCAGCAGCAGCAGCCAGCGGCTAGCCGCAGCCGTGGTCAGATCTCGAACTGCACACCCGCGCGCCGCGCCACGATCGGGTTCACGTACTGCTCGACGACTGTCCGGTGCGCCGGATGATCACGGTAGGCCCGGTAGCCGTCCGCGTCGTCGAACTCGGCGACGACGGCGAAGTCGAAGTTCCCCGGATTCACCCCGGCGTCCGGGCCAACCTCGTAAGCCCGGATCGTGTCGACAGCCGCGGGCAGTTTGCGCAGCTCATCAGCCATGGCGAGTTGCTGCGCCTCGGTAGCGTCCTGCGTCCAGCTGAATAGCACAACGTGCCGGAACATCGTGTCCTTTCCGCTCTCTGGCCTCCCGGGAACTGGCTTCCCGGGAACTGCATTCCCGGGACTGCATTCTCAGGACTGCATTCTCAGGACCAGGCAAGCATGCGCAGCGGGTCGTGCAGCATCGCGCCGATGTCCCGAAGCACCGCGGACCCGAGATCGCCGTCCACGATGCGGTGGTCGAAGGAAAGCGACAGGGTCGTCACCTTGCGGACCGCGAGTTGCCCGTCCACAACCCATGGCGCCTCCTTGACCTGCCCGAACGCAAGGATCGCCGCTTCGGGCGGGGTGATGATGGGGGTACCGGAGTCCACCCCGAACACGCCCACGTTGGTGATCGTGATCGTCCCGCCGGCCAGGGCGGCCGGGGACGTCTTGCCGGCCCGTGCGGTCATGGCCAGGTCGGCCAGCGCGTGGGCGAGCGCAGGCAGGGTCAGCGCGTGGGCGTCCTTGATGTTGGGGACGATCAGGCCCCGCTCGGTGGCGGCCGCGATGCCCAGGTTCACATAATGCTTGACGACGATCTCCTGCGCGTCCTCGTCCCAGGTCGAGTTGATCATTGGGTACCGCGCCACCGAGAGGAGCAGCGCCTTGGCCACGAACAGCAGCGGGGACACCCGGATTTCGGCGAACTCAGGCAGATCCCGGATCCGCTGCACCGCGCGCATCGTCGCGTCGACGTCGACCTGCAGGAACTCGGTGACGTGCGGTGCGGTGAACGCGCTCGCCCGGACCGCCGCGGCCGTGTGCTTGCGCACCCCCCGGACGGCGATCCGCTCCTCACGGGGCAGCGCGGCGATCGCCGTGCGGGGCGCCGTCGGCGCTGCGGGCTCGTGCGCTGCGGCCTGGACATCGTCCCTGGTGATCGAGCCACCCGGCCCGGTCCCGGACAGCCCCGCCAAGTCGACGCCGAGGTCCCTGGCCAGCTTGCGGACCGGCGGCTTGGCCAATGCGACCGCGGCGTCGGCTGACCCGCCGGCAGGTTCCGCGTCCGGGAGGTTACCCGCAGAACCAGCAGCCGAACGTATTCCAGCGGCCGGTGCCTTACGCGGCCGCCGGGTCGTCGCGCCTAGTCTGACTCCGTAGCCGACCAGCACCGCCTGGCGTTCTTCCTTCGGGGCCGGGCCGCGTTCCTCGGGTCCGGCGAAGCTTTCGCCGGGAGGCGGGGGGATGAGGTCCTCCGGTGACGGGTGGGGGCCCGCCGCCGCGATCGCGGCCGGGTCCACGGGCACCGGGTTGACGTACCCGGGGGTCACCCGCGCGGCGCCCGCACCGGCCGTCCCTGACCCGGCCGTCCCTGACCCGGCCGGCACTGTCTCGGCCGTTCCGGCGTCCTCGGCCACGTCCACTTCGATGATGGGCGTCCCCACGTCCACGGTCTGGCCTTCCGACACCAGCAGGCCAGTGACGACGCCCTCGTAGGGAGAGGGCAGTTCGACGACCGCCTTGGCCGTCTCGATCTCCACGATCACCTGGTTGACGGTCACCCGGTCACCGGGCTTGACGCGCCAGGTGACGATGTCCGCCTCGGTGAGCCCCTCGCCGACGTCGGGGAGCCGGAACTGCTTCACCTCGCTCATAGCGCGCCCCATCAGTAGGTAAACGTGCGGTCGACGGCGTCCAGGACCCGGTCCAGATCGGGGAGGTAGTGGTCCTCCAGCCGGGATGGCGGGTAGGGGGTGGAGAACCCGCACGCCCGCAGCACCGGGGACTCGAGGTGGTAGAAGCATTCCTCGGTGACGCGGGCCGCGATCTCCGCGCCGAGCCCTCCAGTGACTGGTGCCTCATGCGCGACCACGCACCGGCCGGTCCGCCGTACCGCGGCGAAGATTGCTTCCGTGTCGAGCGGGGACAGCGAGCGCAGGTCGATGACCTCGACCGAGCGTCCGTCGGAGCGGGCGGCCACCGCGGCCTCGGCGCAGGTCCGGACCATCGGGCCGTAGCAGAGCACCGTCACGTCGGTGCCCTCGACCACTGTCCTGGCCTTCTCAAGCGGCAGGGCGGCGGCCAGCCCGCCCGCAATGTCCACCTCCGCCTTGTCCCAGTACCGCCGCTTCGGCTCGAAGAAGATCACCGGGTCGTCACAGGCGATCGACTGCTGGATCATGGCGTACGCGTCCGCGGGATCCCCGCAGGCAACCACGCGCAGGCCAGCCGTGTGCACGAACAATGCCTCGGGAGACTCACTGTGGTGCTCGACCGCCCCGATGCCGCCGCCGCACGGAATCCGGATGGTCACCGGCATGCCGACCTGACCGAGCGAGCGCAGCCGCAGCTTCGCCAACTGGCTGACGATCTGGTCGAACGCGGGATACACGAAACCGTCGAACTGGATCTCGCACACGGGCCGGTACCCGCGCAGGGCCAGCCCGATCGCGGTTCCGACGATGCCGGACTCCGCGAGTGGCGTGTCCACTACCCGCATGTCGCCGAAGTCCTTCTGCAATCCGTCGGTGACCCGGAAAACACCGCCCAGTTTGCCGACGTCCTCGCCCATGACAAGCACCTTGGCGTCGTTCTCCAGCGCCTTGCGCAGGCCCTCGTTGAGCGCCTTGGACAGGGTCAGCTTGGTCATCGGCCTGCCTCCTCGGCGGTGAACGAGTCAAGGTAGGCGGCGTACTGCTCGCGCTCGGACCGCAGCAGCGAGGTCGGCTCGGCGTACACGTTTTCGAAGATCGCCATTGGCTGCGGGTCTGGCATCTCGAGGCAGGACCGCCGGACCCGCCTGCCCAGCTGGTCGGCCTCCGACTCGATGCCCTCGAAGAAGGCCAGGTCCGCAGAGCCCGTGCGCACCAGGTAGGCCTTCACCCGCTCGATAGGGTCCTTCAGCTTCCACGCCTCAAGCTCGCTGGCAAGCCGGTACCTGGTCGGGTCGTCGGTCGTGGTATGGGCGCCCATCCGGTAGGTAAACGCCTCGATCAGGGTGGGTCCCTGGCCTTCGCGCGCCGCCTGCATGGCCTTCTTGGTGACCGCCAGGCAGGCGAAGACGTCGTTGCCGTCTACCCGGACACCAGGGAAGCCGAAGCCGCGCGCCCGCTGGTACAGCGGGATGCGGCTCTGCCGTTCCAGCGGTTCGGAGATGGCCCACTGGTTGTTCTGGCAGAAGAACACGACCGGGGCGTTGAACACCGAGGCCCAGATGAACGCCTCGCTGACATCGCCCTGGCTGGTCGCGCCGTCCCCGAAGTACACGATGACGGCCTCGCCGTCCTCGCCTACCGCGCCGTCGCGCTGAATGCCCATGGCGTAGCCGGTGGCATGCAGCGTCTGGCTGCCGATCACGATCGTGTACAGGTGGAAACGGTGTTCCGCGGGATCCCAGCCACCGTGGCTGACCCCGCGGAAGAGCTCGAGGAGCTTCATCGGGTCCAGGCCGCGGCACCAGGCCACGCCGTGCTCACGGTAGGTGGGGAAGGCCATGTCCCGTGGGCCGAGCGCGCGGCCAGACCCGACCTGGGCGGCCTCCTGCCCGAGCAGGGAGGCCCAGATGCCAAGCTCGCCTTGGCGCTGCAGGGCGATGGCCTCGGTGTCGATCCGCCGGACGAGGAGCAGGTCCCGGTAGAGTCCCTTGATCTCGTCGGCGGACAGCTCCAGCGGGTAATCCGGGTGTTCGGCCCGCTCGCCCTCCGGCGTGAGGAGCTGAATGAGTTCTGCTCGCGATCCCTGCTGCCCGTCCAGGCCCGGGGATCCCGGTGCGGCGGTGACCGCACCGTCGGCGTCGACGGCCACGTGCCACTCCTTGGTGCTCGGGGCCGATCCCAGGATCACCGCGACCGGCCGGTCCGTCCCATGTCCGTGTGACAGTACCCGTCCTCCGACGGACCACTAGGCTGCGCCGTGTCTCTGACATGGGTTCACTACCGCCATCGTGACAGACCACACCGCAGGGCACGCAACCCATGGCCAATGGCTCACCGGCGGCGCGCCGTCGCGTACGCTGCGTGCCCTGCCCGCAGATCGCGGCGGAGGCCGCGGGGCAGGAAACGCGGCGCAGCCGCACGGCAAAGGCAAGGTTGCGGCGGAGCCGCACGGCAAAGGGCAAGGTTACGGCGGAGCCGCACGGTAAGGGTTGCGGCGAGGCCGCACGGCAAAGGAGGCGCGCGTGGCCCGGATCGTCGTGGACGTGATGCTCAAGCCGGAGATCCACGATCCGCAGGGTGAGGCGATCGCGAGCGCCTGCCAGCGCCTCGGGTTCGCGCAGGTGCTCGGCGTCCGGCAGGGCAAACGGTTCGAGGTGGAGCTGAGCGGCCCAGCCGACGAGGCCGCGCTTGGGCGGATCGCGCAACTGGCTGGCGACCTACTCGCCAACCCCGTCATCGAGGAGTTTTCGGTGCGCGAGGCCTGAACGCCCACCCACGGCGCATTGAGTCTTCACCCGGGGTTCACGATTATCGCGGCTCTGACGGGGAAGGCAATCAAGAGGCCAGCATGATCGGTGGAATCACCCAACGAAGGGCGGATGCGGGCTCGTATGAGACGCGCCGAGGAGCCGACCGTGGACGTGAAGCTCTGCCTTGTGTTCCCGCACGAGGCGCTGAGCGTGCCGGTAATGCGCCGCGTTCTGGGCGACACGCTACGACGGCTGGGGGCAGATGAGGATGGTGTCGCCGACCTCCTGCTCGCCGTTACCGAGGCGTGCACCAACGTGATCAGGCACGGCCGCGGTGGCCCGGGGCGCAAGTATGAGGTGGTGGCCAGTCTGGGCGAAGGTGGCTGCCTGGTCCAGGTGCTGAACGGCCGACGCCGATTCGATTCGCCCGTCCTCCCCCCGCGCCGGCCGGCCTGGCGGTCCGTGCACTACCCGGCCCGGAGGCGTCGCTGGGCGGTGCGCCCAGCGGTGCGCAAGCGGCTGGGCCGGCGCCCGCCCGTGGAGAATCAGGAGATCGCGACACTCCCGGAGTCCGGGCGCGGCCTCGCCATCATGCGTGCCTGCGTGGACGACGTGACGCTGAGCAGCGGCCCCGGCCGGGCCACCGTGGTGTCGCTGCAGAAGCGGATGGAGTGGCGCGCGGACGCACCGCTGGTCAGCCCGTCAGCCGGGCAGCTCAGGAACGCCGGCTGACCCGGTAACCTGCCTAGGGCAGGCAAATTCGCCTGGGCAGTCCCCGCCCGCACCCTGCTTGCCCAACTGTGCCTGCCCGAACTTTGCTCACCCGCCGACACAACGGAGGGAGGGACGCGGCGCTTCCTCCCCGGCCGCAGCGCCGGGGTTTCCGCGTCGCAACCTTGATGACAGAGCGCGTGGGCATCATCACCTTCCCGGGATCACTCGATGACTCTGACGCGGCCCGCGCGGTCGCCCGGGCCGGCGGCGAGCCGGTCCGGCTCTGGCATGCCGATCACGACCTGCGCGGCGTGGACGCGGTGATCCTGCCGGGCGGGTTCTCCTACGGCGACTACCTGCGCTGTGGCGCGATCGCCCGGTTCGCCCCGGTGATGCGCGAGCTCGTGCCCGCGGCCCGGGCCGGCCTGCCGGTGCTCGGGATCTGTAATGGCTTCCAGATCCTCTGCGAGGCCCACCTGCTGCCCGGTGCGCTCACCCGCAACGCGGGCCTGCGTTTCATCGACCGGGATGTGCGGCTGCGCATCGAGACCACCGCGACGCCGTGGACTCGCGGGTTCTCGACCGGACAGGAGATCACGGTGGTGCTCAAGAGCGGCGAGGGCGCGTACGTCGCCGACCCCGCCACGCTGGCCGCGCTCGCGGCGGGCGGCCAGGTCGTCGCGCGCTACTCCGGCGGGAATCCGAACGGATCCGCCGGTGACATCGCGGGGGTCTGCAACGAGGCCGGCAATGTGGTGGGCCTGATGCCGCACCCCGAGCACGCGATCGACCCACTCACCGGCCCCGGTACGGATGGCCTGGGCTTCTTCACGTCGGCCCTCCGAGCCATGGCGGGCCAGTGAGCCCGGTGGAGGGCGGGCCAGTGAGCCCGGTCGATGGAGCATCAGTGAGTCCGGTGGATGGCACACCGGTGAGCCCGGGGGACGGTGCTCTGGTCAGCCGGGTGGACACGGTGGCGCGCGCGGCAGCCACCCCGGGCCAGCCGCAGCCACACGCCGAACTCGGCCTGACCGATGCTGAGTACGCGCGGATCAGGGAGCTGCTCGGCCGCCGGCCGACCGACTCCGAGCTGGCCATCTACTCGGTGATGTGGAGCGAGCATTGCTCTTACAAGTCGTCCAAGGTGCACCTGCGCCAGTTCGCCGAGAAGGCGCCGAGCACCCGGGCACTGCTGGCCGGCATCGGGCAGAACGCGGGCGTGGTCGACATAGGCCAGGGCTACGCGGTCACATTCAAGATCGAGTCACACAATCACCCGTCCTACGTCGAGCCGTTCCAGGGAGCGGCCACCGGCGTGGGCGGCATCGTCCGGGACATCCTGGCCATGGGAGCGCGGCCGGTCGCGGTGATGGACGCCCTGCGGTTCGGGCCTGCTGACGCGCCGGACACCCGCCGGGTGCTGCCTGGCGTGGTCGGCGGGATCTCCTTCTACGGCAACTGCCTCGGGTTGCCGAACATCGGCGGCGAGCTGGCCTTCGACCCCTGCTACGCCGGCAACCCGCTGGTGAACGCGCTGTGCGTGGGGGTGATGCGGCATGAGGACCTCAAGCTCGCCGCGGCCCGCGGGACGGGGAACGCGGTGATCCTGCTGGGGTCGGGGACCGGCCCCGACGGCATCGGCGGTGCCTCGGTGCTCGCCAGCGCCACCTTTGGCGGCAGCGAGTCGGCGAAACGGCCAAGCGTGCAGGTCGGCGACCCATTCATGGAGAAACTCCTGATCGAGTGCTGCTTGGAGCTGTACGCGGCGGGACTGGTCGTCGGCATCCAGGACCTGGGCGCCGCCGGTGTTTCCTGCGCCACGGCCGAACTGGCCGCGGGAGGCGGCGTGGGCATGCGGATCCGGCTGGAGGCGGTCCCGCTGCGCGATCCGGCCCTGGGGCCGGCCGAGATCTTGATGAGCGAGTCGCAGGAACGCATGATGGCCATCGTCGAGCCCGGCGACATCGACCGCTTTCTGGAGATCTGCGCCCGGTGGGATGTGCCGGCCACGGTGATCGGCGAGGTGACCGACGGCGGGATGCTGGAGATGACCTGGCACGGCGAGCAGGTCGTGGACATCCTGCCCGCCAGCGCGGCCGACGACGGGCCGGTGTACCGGCGGCCGGCGGCACGCCCGGCAGGCCAGGACCAGCTTGCGGCCAGCGACCCTTCGGCGCTGCCCCGCCCGGCGGCCGGCGCCGAACTGCGCGCCGCTCTGCTGGCCCTGCTGGCCTCCCCAGGCCTGGCCGACAAGACCTGGGTCACCGAGCAATACGACCGGCACGTGCGGGGCGACACCGTGCTGGCCATGCCGCAGGATGCCGGGGCGATCCGGGTCGACGAGCGGACGCACCTGGGCGTCGCGCTGGCCACCGACGGCAACGGCCGCTACAGCCGGCTCGACCCCTACGCGGGCGCACAACTCGCGCTCGCCGAGGCCTACCGGAACGTGGCTGCCGCCGGCGCGGTTCCGCTCGCCGTCACCAACTGCCTCAACTTCGGGTCCCCGGAGGACCCCGCGGTCATGTGGCAGTTCACCGAGGCGGTACGCGGGCTCGCGGACGCGTGCGCCACCCTGGGCGTGCCGGTGACCGGCGGCAATGTGAGCTTCTACAACCAGACCGCCGCGGTGCCCATTCACCCCACCCCGGTGGTCGGCGTGCTCGGGGTGCACCAGGACGTGCGGCGTCGGCTCACGATCGGTTTCGCCCAGGACGGCGACACCGTCCTGCTGCTGGGCCGGACCGCGGACGAACTGGGTGGCTCAGCGTGGGCGCAGGTGATGCACGGGCATCTCGGCGGGCGGCCGCCCGCGGTGGACCTGGCCGCGGAGCGGGCGCTCGCGGCGGTGCTGACCGCCGCGGCATCCGGCGGCCTGCTCAGCGCCGCGCACGACCTCTCCGACGGGGGGCTCGCGATCGCGCTCGCCGAATGCTGCCTGGCCGGCGGCCGGGGCTGCCGGGTGACGCTGCCCGGCGATGCGTTCACCCTCCTGTTCAGCGAGTCGGCGGCGCGTGCGGTCGTCGCAGTGCGGCCCGGCTCGGAGGCGGCCTTCGCGGCGCTGCGGGACACTCACGGCGTCCCGGCCGCCACTCTGGGTGTCACAGGTGGCGCCAGCCTTGATGTCAGGGCCAGCCCGGCGGCCAGTGCCAGCCCGAAGGCCAGCGCCAACTTCGTCGTCCCCCTGGACGAACTGGCCGATGTGCATCGCGCGACCCTGCCCGCCCTGTTCGGCTAGTGGTCTGTAAGGGGGGCCCTTGGAGCGAACGGCGACGTGCAGCCCAAGAAGACTCCACTTACAGACCACTTGGTCAGAACGCGGTGAGGAAGGTGATGAGCTGTTGCCACGGCATGGACGACGAGCAGGGCTGGATGGCCACGCCGGTTCCCCCGTCGGCTTGTGTGCCACCTACCGTGAGGCAGCGCCCGTTGGCCGCGCTGCGCAGTTGCCAGTAGCCCCGCCCGGCGGGATCGGTGCCCAGGTAGGGGTGATACCAGCGCTCGCTGAGCCCGAGGTCGCAGCGGGCTAGCACGGCAGTGGCGCTACGCTTGGTGCCGGTCGAGGCCAGGCACTGCCCACCAGGTGTGAAGACCAGGATGTAGGCTCCGCCGCCCATCTGGTCCGCCTGCCACTGCTGACTGGGCTGGACATTCCCGCCTCCGCCGCTGGGCGTGAAGGTGAGCCCCGCCTGTGATTCGGAGAGCAGGACCACGGTCCTGGCCGGACTGCCGCCCGCCGGCGCCGGGCCCGGGTTCGCCAGGCCGACCGCCTGTGTGCCGATGATGTTCGTAGCCAGCGGGGTGGGGTGCCACGCCGTCGGCGTGCCGCCGCTGGACACCAGGACCGCCGCAACACCGACCGCAGCCGCGGCGGCGGCCAGGCCCGCGGTACCGAATACCCAGGCCCGCGAGGCCCGGTTCCTCTGGTGCCGCGAGACGCGACGCTGCGGCCCTGTCATACCGAACCACTACCTGCTCTCGGCTGCCCAGGCCAGTGAAATCCTCAATCAGGGTAAATCGGGAAAACAACAATTACCAAACGATCCGACCTGCCCACTCTCCGTGGACCGTTCCGGGCCGGCTGGGCCGGCTGGTCGCCTGGCGCACCGTTCGGGGCCGGGCCGGCTGGTCGCCTGGCTCGTCTGGCGCACCGTTCGGGGCCGGGCTCGCTGGTCGCCCTGCATCGTCTGGCGCACCGTTCGGGCCGGGCTCGCTGGTCGCCTGATTTGCTCTGGCCACCGCTCCGGGCCGGGCTCGCCAGCCGCCTGGGCCGCCTTTCGGGTACCGTCGCAGCGATGCCAGCGCGCCGTGTGGACCCCGGACGATTGCTCGCCGCGCTCAACTCGCAGCGCGCGGCGCTTGGCGCGGCCCCGTGGACCGGGCCCGTCGAGGCTGGTGCGCTTGGCGCGGCATGTGCCGCGGCCGTGCTCGCCGCGCTGGATGCCGGCGGGCAGCCGCAGCCTGAGGCCCTCCGGGCCGCCACGACGTACCTGCTGGGCCTGCTCAGTGAGCGGGTGCCAGGCCGCGCGGTGGAGGTCAGGGTGCCCCCGTACGCCGCGGTGCAGTGCGTCGCCGGGCCCCGACACACCCGGGGCACGCCACCCAACGTGGTGGAAATGGACGCGGTCACCTGGGTGCTGCTGGCTGAGGGCCGGTTGGCATGGGCGCAGGCCATAGCGGATGGCCGGGTCAGGGCCAGCGGCCCGCGCGCGGACCTGTCCGGGTACCTGCCACTGCCGGGCGGTGCCATGAACTGGCGCAGGTCACTAGACTGACCACGTGGTCAACCCCGATGGTCGGCTGACGGATGATCTGGATCCGGCGGACAGGCCTCCGCGGGACGCGTGCGGCGTGTTCGGGGTGTGGTCGCCGGGCGAGGAAGTCGCCAAGCTTGCGTACTTCGGGCTGTACGCGCTGCAGCACCGGGGCCAGGAGTCAGCCGGCATAGCAGTCAGCGACGGCGCCCGCATCGTGGTCTACAAGGACATGGGCCTCGTGGCCCAGGTGTTCAACGAGGGCGTGCTCTCGACGCTGCGGGGCCATATCGCCGTCGGGCATTGCCGCTACTCCACCAGCGGCGCCTCGGTGTGGGCGAACGCGCAGCCGACGTTCCGGTCGACCCCGACGGCCAGCCTGGCCCTCGGCCACAACGGCAACCTGATCAACACCCTGGAACTCGCGGCCATGGCCGCTGTCGCAGGCAGCGACGGCATGCCGGGCAACGGTGCCACCTCCGACACGGACGTGCTCACGGCGCTGTTCGCCGACCCCCGCGCCGGCAGCGTCGAGGAAAGCGTGCTGGCCACGCTGCCGCTGGTCCGGGGCGCCTACTCGCTGGTCTTCATGGACGAGCGGACCCTGTACGCGGCCCGCGACCCGCAGGGCTTCCGCCCGCTGGTGCTCGGCAAGCTGGAGCGGGGCTGGGCGGTGGCGAGCGAGACGGCGGCGCTGGACATCGTCGGCGCCGCGTTCGTGCGGGAGGTCGAGCCGGGAGAACTGATCACGATCGACGAGGCGGGCGTGCGGTCCCGGACCTTCGCCCCGCCGAACCGCAGCGGCTGCCTGTTCGAGTACGTCTACCTGGCCCGGCCGGACACCGCCATCGCCGGCCGGAGCGTGCAGGCGACCCGGGTCGAACTCGGCCGCAAGCTCGCCGCCGAGCACCCGGTCGAGGCTGACCTGGTCATCCCGGTGCCCGAGTCCGGCACCCCGGCCGCGATTGGCTACGCGCAGGCCAGCGGTATCCCCTACGGCCAGGGGCTGGTCAAGAACTCGTATGTGGGGCGGACGTTCATCCAGCCCAGCCAGACCATCCGCCAGCGGGGCATCCGGCTGAAGCTGAACCCGCTGCGCGAGGTCATCGCGGGCAAGCGCGTGGTCGTGGTGGACGACACGATCGTGCGCGGAAACACCCAGCAGGCGATCGTGGCGATGCTCCGCGAGTCGGGCGCGGCGGAGGTGCACGTGCGAATCTCCAGCCCGCCGGTGGCCTGGCCCTGCTTCTACGGCATCGACTTCGCGACCAAGGCGGAACTGGCCGCTGGCAGCCTGTCGGTCGAGGAGATCCGACAGTCGATCGGGGCCGACTCGCTCGGGTATATCTCGCTGGACGGCCTCATCGAGGCGACCACCCTGCCCGCCGGGCAGCTCTGCCGGGCGTGTTTCGACGGGAAGTACCCGATTCCGGTGGCCGAGACGGAACGGGGCAAGCACCTGCTGGAGATCGCCGTGGCGGGCGCCCGGCAGCCAGGCTCATGACGGCGGCCCGACCATGACGGTGACACGGGGCGGGTCGAGCTACCGCCGCGCGGGTGTGGACATAGCCGCGGGGGACCGGGCCGTCGAGCTGATGCGTGACGCGATCGCGCGGACCTCCGGGCCGGAGGTCATCGGCGGTGTGGGCGGCTTCGCCGGCCTGTTCGACGCATCCCGGCTGACTGCCTTCCGGCGGCCGCTACTGGCCACGTCCACCGACGGGGTGGGCACCAAGGTGGTGATCGCCAGCCGACTCGGCCGGTACGGCACGATCGGCGTCGACCTGGTCGCCATGGTGGTGGATGACCTGGTCACCTGCGGCGCCGAGCCGTTGTTCATGACCGACTACGTCGTGTTCGGCGAACTGCGGCCGGAGCGCGCGTCAGCGATCGTGGCGGGAGTCGCGGAAGGATGCGTTCAGGCTGGGTGTGCTCTTATTGGGGGCGAGACGGCCGAGCATCCGGGGCATCTCGGCCCGGACGACTTCGACCTGGCCGGCGCGGCCACCGGCGTGGTGGAGGCGGATCGCCTGCTCGGCCCTGATCGGGTGGCGGTCGGCGACGTGGTCATCGGACTGGCCTCGTCGGGGCTGCACGCCAACGGATTCTCACTGGTCAGGCAGGTGATCGACCAGGCCGGGCTGGACCTGGCCGCCGAGGTACCCGAACTGGGCCGCGCGCTGGGCGAGGAATTGCTCACCCCCACCCGCATCTACGCGCGCGACTGCCTCGCGCTGGCCGCGGAGTGCGAGGTGCACGCCTTTGCGCATGTAACGGGCGGGGGACTGGCCGCGAACCTGGCCCGCGTCCTGCCGCCCGGTGCCGACGCCGTGCTGGATCGCGGCACCTGGTGCCCGCCGCCGGTATTCGGCCTGCTCGCGTCACGCGGCAGCGTGGCCCGCCGCGAGATGGAGCGCGTCTTCAACATGGGAGTTGGGATGACCGCCGTGGTCGCCCGCGCCGACGCGGACCGGGCACTGCGCCTGCTAGCCGCCAGGGGCGTTCCCGCCTGGGTGCTAGGTGAGGTGGTGCCAGGTTCGGCAGGTGAGGTAGTGCCCGGCTCGGGCGGCGCCCGGCTTACCGGCCAGCACTCCTCCTGAGGCCATTCCCGGAGTCCTCGTCGTCCTCGTCGTCGTCCTCGCCGGTGTCGTCGGCTTCGACATGGTCGGCATAGGGGTCCGCGAGGTCGGCGTAGACGGGCTCGCCGTGTGCATCCTGCTGATCCCTGCCGACACCCAGCTCGGACCGCAGCCGGTCAAGGTCCGTGCCGCCGCTGTTGTACTTCAGCTGGCGTGCCACCTTTACCTGCTTGGCCTTGGCTCGGCCGCGCCCCATTGGCTCGACCCCCTCGAACGTGCGGAGCCTCGGTCAGGCCCCTGCTCCCTGCTCTGATACTTGCGGCCCGGACGCATGCCGCAAGGCCCGTCGCCGCTCCACCGCTTGAAGTGCGACGCGCTCCAGCCAGCGTACGCCCCCAACCGTACCTGCTTTGCGGCGTCTACGCCTCTGCGGGAGCCGAGGATGGGGCGGCCGGGCACCCGGCAGCGCACCGCGCCGGGCCGTCCCGGCCCCGGGCGCAGACCCCACCCATGCCGTCACGGACCCAGCCAGATGCTGCGCAGCCTGCCCACTTCGGACATCCTCCGCTCGGCCAGCCGGTCGGCGGCCACGGCGGGCGGCACTCCCTCCTCGTCCGCCATCAGGAAGATCTTCCTGGTTGTCGCGAAGATCTGGGCCGCGCGGGCCTTGGCGCGATCGAAGTCGAAGCCGCCGAGTTCGTCACCCACCTGGATCACGCCACCCGCGTTCACCAAATAGTCGGGCGCGTAGAGGATTCCCCGGTCGGCCAGCACCTTCTCGATGCCGGGGTGGGCCAGCTGGTTATTGGCCCCGCCGCAGACGATCCTGGCCGACAGCGCCGCCACGGTGTCATCGTCGAGCGCACCGCCCAGCGCGCACGGCGCGTAGACATCAAGCTGCTGCCCGATGAGTTCGTGACGGCCCGCGGCGACTCGCACACCGGGGTGCTCGGCTACCACCCGGTCGATCGCGCCGGGGTCCACGTCGCAGATGACGACTTCCGCGCCCGCCTCGAGCAGGTGGCTCACCAGGCGGCGGCCGACCTTCCCCACGCCCTCCACGCCGACCTGGCGGCCGTCCAGGCTGGTCGTGCCCCAGCTGTGCTCGGCGGCCGCGAGCATCCCCTGGAAGACCCCGAACGCGGTCAGCACGGAGGAGTCACCCGCTCCGCCATTCGGTACGGTCCGGCCCGTGACGTGGCGGCACTCCCGGGCGATGATGTCCATGTCCTCGCTGTACGTGCCGATGTCACACGCGGTGATGTAGCGGCCGTTCAGCGACTCGATGAACCGGCCGTAGGCCCGGAGCAGGGCTTCGGACTTCTGCCGTGCCGGGTCACCGATGATGACGGCCTTGCCGCCGCCGAGGTCCAGGCCCGCCAGCGCGTTCTTGTAGGCCATGGCGCGGGACAGGTTGAG
>DASWFT010000231.1:0-2847 GCA_036394075.1 Streptosporangiaceae bacterium | reverse complement strand
GGAGCGGAACTGGGACTACCGCTACGTATGGGTCCGGGACGCGGCCTTCTGCGTCTACGCGCTGCTGCGGCTGGGCTTCGCCAGCGAGGCCGATGCTTTCGTGCGCTTCATCCTCAGGCACGCCACCGCGGGCGGAGCTGGCGCCTCTGGCGCGATGCAGCTCATGTACGGCATTGACGGGCGGACCGGCCTGCCCGAGCGGGAACTGCCCCACCTGGCTGGCTACCGGGGCTCGCAGCCAGTGCGGATCGGCAACGCCGCCGCCAACCAGCTTCAGCTCGACATCTACGGCGAGCTCATGGACTCCATCTACCTTTACGACGACTGGCACCAGCCCATCTCCAGCGCCCACTGGGACGCGATCACGGCCCGGATCGGATGGCTCTGCGACCACTGGGACCAGCCCGACGAGGGCATCTGGGAGACCCGCGGCCGCCCCAGGAAGTTCCTGTACTCCCAGCTCATGTGCTGGGTGGCCATGGAACGGGCGATCCGGATGGCCAACCGCAGGGGCCTGCCCGCCGACCTGGAACGCTGGCGCCACGCTCGCGATGCGATCTACCGGCGGATCATGGACCACGGCTGGTCACCGAAGCTGAACGCATTCGCCCAATATGAAGGCGCAGAGGTTCTGGACGCAGCCGTTTTGATGATGCCGCTGGTCAAATTCATATCGCCGACCGATCCCAAGTGGCTGTCCACCCTCGACGCGCTTACCGCCCGCCTGGTCTCTGACTCCCTGGTCTACCGCTATGACCCGCAGGCCAGCCCGGACGGGCTGCGCGGTGAGGAGGGCACCTTCTCGGCCTGCTCGTTCTGGTACGTCGAGGCGCTCACGCGCGCAGGTCGCCTGGACGAGGCGCGGCTAGCGTTCGAGAAGATGCTCACCTACGCCAACCACCTGGGCATGTACGCCGAGCAGATCAGCCTCACCGGCGAGCAACAAGGCAACTTCCCGCAGGCACTGACCCACCTGGCGCTGATCAGCGCCGCCTTCAATCTTGACCGCGCTCTGGGCTGAGCAAAGACCCCCGCGCGACCATCCTGTGTCACGCGCGGCTTCGCCAACCACCCGTCCCGGCTTTGGATAACGGGTCAAGTGGCGTAGACCCGCTGGTAAGTGCGCTCGGCGAGCAGCGAGCAGGCCCAGCCTGCCCAGCCCAGCCCGCGACGCGTCCGGCGAACCGGTGCCCGGCACCACCGATGCCCCCCGACGACGTTGACAAAGGGGAGGACAGCAACTGCACTATCGAGCCCGCGGACCAGGTGCGGAATAACGTGACCGGCACCCTAGGGATTTAGCTGATCGTCCGCAGACAACAACTGGAGCAGCCATGCTTGGAGAACATCCGATCAACCCCGTGCTGCTGGCCAAGGACCTCGCCGCAGCCAGAGAGTTCTACCACGGCAAACTCGGGCTGCTGATCGAAAAGGAGGACCAGGACGCCATCGTGTTCCGGTGCGGCGGCGGCACCCACCTGGACGTGACCAAGAGCAGCACCGGGACCGCCGAGCAGCAGACCAAGGCAGCGTGGCAGGTCAGCGACATCCGTGCCGAGGTAGCCGAACTCCGCGCCCGCGGCATCAAGGTCGAAGACTACGACACCCCGGGACTGAAACCGAAGAGGGAATCGCCGATATCGGCTTCGCCCGGGCCGCCTGGATCATCGACCCAGGCATGAACGCCCTCGGCATCCTCCAGATCAAGGAGAAGTAGGCGAGTGACGAGCGAGGTTCGCCTCGGCTCCAGATCCCGGCTGCCGGGCTCCAGAACGTGCAGTTCTGTGAGGCCAGCGTCCCCCGCTTGACTCCGGCCGACATCCGCGCCGAACGGCGGATATCGCACGTCAACTGTCCTCGACGACGGCAACGGAGAGTGACGCGCAGAGGCCGCTGGAGGCTGATGCCCCACTGGGCCGGCTCGCGAACGACCGTCAGCGCGGCAGAGCGCCGATACGCGCCCGCCCCACGAGGCATTGGCGCTCGGCAGCGGGGTCTGGCGGGGCGGGGCAGCTTCTTTCGCCCAAGACAGTGCTCGCTGCCGGTTACCGCGACGGCCAATCCGGCCTAGGGTCGATATCGACAGGCCGGATACGCGGAAGGAGGCGCGATGAGCGCGCAGCGGGTTGGCGCAGCTGCCGATCTCCAGCCGGGCAAGGTAGTGGGCGCTGGGCGCTACGCCGTCGGGAACGCCGGTGGGCGCTACTTCGCGGTCACGCGCCGGTGCCGGCACCTCGGCGCTGATCTGGCGGGTGGCAGCATCGATGAGAACGGCTGCCTGGTTTGCCCCTGGCACCGCTCGGCCTACGACGTCGGGACCGGCCGGATGGTCCGGGGACCACAGGGGATCTTCGCTAAGGTGCCCGGCTTGGACTTCGGTTACCGCATGCTCACGCGGGTGCTGCCACTCGGGCGGGCGCCCGTGACCGAGCGCGACGGCGAGCTCTACATCGGCGGCTGAGCCGTTGCTGTCACGGAAGTGAGTGCTGGGCGAGCGCCGACGCCTTTGGGGTTGCGCTGGATCGCCGAATACGGGCGGGTTAAGAGCGGGTCGGGCCCGCATGCAGGACTACCCGCAGATGAAGATCGGCCAGTGACGCGCAGAACGCCCCGTTCGGCGCGGCACCGATGGTAATGGGCACGGCGTGTCACAACGTACCGAACGGCGGGTATTCGCTCGTCACCGGGACGAACGGTGATCACTTGGGGTGACCGAGTGCGTGGAGCGGGCAGTTGGCGGGAGTTTCGCGCCGGCAGGCCCGTACCGTAGCAGGCTGCCGGGATGGGCTACTCGCCAAGCGCTCGGACGATGACATCAGCGGTTTCGGCGCCGCTGTAATTCTGCTG
>DASWFT010000230.1:0-32877 GCA_036394075.1 Streptosporangiaceae bacterium | reverse complement strand
TGATTCGACGCGAGGTTCGGCCCGGCGTAGTCGAGGACGTTGCCGAACCGTGCCGCGGACTCCACGCAGACGAGGACGGCGATCAGCACACCAAGGCTGATAGCAGCGAGCGCCGAGCCCGAGCGGGCCCGGTAGCGCGCCAGGTCGCGTAGGGCCAGGCGCACCGCGATCGGTGCGCGCCGGCCGAGCCTGGCCATCGCCGCCAGGCTCAGGGGAGCCAGCAGGATCACCGCCGCGATGAGAGCGACGAACCCGAAGACCAGCGCAGGGAGTGCGCCCCCGCCGTTGCCATTGCTCTTGCCGGAGTACAACACCAGGAAGAAGGCGGCGACGAGCAGAATGACGCCCGGCACCGCCGAGCGGTGCACCCGTTTCGGAGGAGCAGGCCGCCCGGACAGGGCGGTCACGATGGGGACCCTGGTGATCGCGCGGGCCGGCCGCGAGGCAGCGAAGAACGTGGCCACCACGGCCAAAGCCATCGCCGGGACGATCACCACCCACGGCAACGCGAACGCACGGATCACGTGGTGGGCGCTCGCCTCGACGCGCGGCCGGTAAGCCAGCCAGGCGGCCAGGCCCAATGCGGCCCCCGCCAGCGTGCCGACGACACCCACCACGACACCGTTGGCCCGCACGACGAGACGGATGTTCCTGTCCGTGGCGCCCAGGGCACCCAGCATCCCGAGCGAGCGCAACCGGCGCTGCGCCAGCACCGTGAAGCCCCCCACTGACACCAGGGCGATGAGCAGCATGCCGACCGTGGCCAGTGCGAGCACGATGGTCTCGGGGTTGAACGTGTTGCTCGGCGACGCCGACCCGGGGGTCGAGATGTTCGGGCCGAGAGAGGCGAGGCCCTGGAGCTGGTTGTGGGCCACGGCCACCCCAGGCGCGTCGAACAGGACGCTGACCTGGGTCGGCGCGCTCACCTGGCCCGGCACCACCAGGGCGAACTCGTCCAGCAGGCTCTGCGGGTTCTCGACGATGCCGACGACCTGGCGGGCCTTTCCGCCCTGGTGCCAGATGTTCCCGATCGTGAGGTGGAAGGCCGATGCCACGCCGTCGGTCACGGCCACCTGGCCTGGCCCGGCCGGGTAGTGCCCGGTGACCAGGGCGAGCATCGGCTGCCCGAACGGGCCGCGGGGGTCCTGGGCGCGCAGGTTGTAGGTGTTGATCGAACCGGGTATCGCGACGGTCTGGTTCTCGATGACGTCGACGCGGCCGAAGTGTTGCTGCAGCGTGGCCATCTGGGTGGCCAGCTGCGGGTCGGGCGCCTGGAACGTGGCGAGGTCCTGGGCGGTGCCGTAGCCCGCGTTGGCCGGGGGCGGCGTGTTGGTGGCCACCGCCGCCCCGACGACGGTGGCGGCCACCGCGACAATGATGAGCGCTAGGACCAGCAGTTGCTGGCGCCACTCGCGACGGAACAGCCGCCACGCCCAGCGGACCACGGCGCGGCGGGCGGGGACGCCCCCGTTGCCGGTCCCCGCCTCGACCGGCCGCTCGCGCAGGGCCGTGCTCATCGGCCCGGTCCGGAAGCGCTCGGTCCGGGGGCGAGGAGCGACTCTGGGTCCGGGGGCACGGTCTGGTCGGCCACCCGCCCGTCGCGCAGGAATACCACCCGGTCGGCCCACGATGCCATCTGCGCGTCGTGGGTCACCACCACGGCGGCCACGCCGCGCTTGCAGGCGGCGTGCAACAGCCGCATCACTGCTTCGCCGTTGACCGAGTCAAGGGCGCCCGATGGCTCGTCGGCCAGCAGTAGGTGACGTTCACCCACCACCGCGCGGGCGATCGCCACCCGCTGCCGCTCGCCGCCAGACAGCTGATCGGGAAACTGCGATGCCCGGTCGGCCAGGCCGAGCTCGTCCAGGGCCTGCATCCCAGCCGTGCGGGCCTTCCTGGCGGCGGTGCCGTCGAGTTCCAGCGGCAGGGCGACGTTCTCGGCGGCCGTGAGCCCGGGCAGCAGGTTGAAGTCCTGGAACACATAACCGATCGAGCGGCGCCGCAGCCGGGCCTTGTCGTTACGCGACATCCTCGACAACGCGGCGCCGCCGACCAGCACTTCGCCGCTGGTGGGGTCCTCCAGGCTGCCGGCGATGGTCAGCAGGGTGGACTTGCCTGACCCGCTCGGCCCCATCACCGCCACCATCGCGCCGGGCTCGACGGACAGGTTGATGTCGCAGAGCGCGTGCACCTCGGCCGGCCCCGAGCCGTAGACCTTCGACACGTCACGAAGTTCCAGAGCGGTCATGGCCGCACCCCGACTTTCCGCCGCAGCCGCGGCAACATGGAGGGATCACGCACAGGAGGTTCGGCAGCAGCACGCTTGAGGCGGCCATCAGCCGAGTCCAGCCACCGGACGACCGAATCCAGCCGGAACAGCTCGGCGTCGACCACCAGCGCCAGGCTCAGGTCATGCTCCGCTTCTTCCTCCTTGATCCGTGTCCACTGCTGCATCAGCTCGACCAGATACCGGCGGTGCACCTGGATTACGTCGTGCACATCGGTGCCCGGCACCCGCAGCGCCACCAGCACCTTGATGACCAGCTCATCGCGCGGCGGGGACGCCAGGTCCGGCGGCGTGCGCAGCCACTCGGCCAGCTCCTCCGCGCCATCGGCGGTGATCCGGAAGCCCTTCTGCGGGCCGTCCTCGACGGCGTCGTCTGACTCGATCAGCCCGTCGCGCTCGAGTCGCTGCAGCGTCGTGTACACCTGGCCCACGTTCAGCGGCCACACCTCGCCGGTCCTTGCCTCGAACTCCTCACGGAGCTGGAGCCCGTACTTGGGCCCCTCACTCAACAGCGCGAGCAGCGCGTGCCGAACGCTCATGATCTCCTCCAACCAGCTATCATACTGAGTATGCTAACGGGTAAATAGAGCTACGGCAAGCCAGACTTTGGAGGCCGTGGCACTATGCGCGGGAGCGTGGCCTATCGGGGGCGTGCGCTGGTCCGCCACCCGCCAGGGGCATGCGCTAGCGGGCTGCGCAGCAGGCGGGACCGGTCGGCCCAGCCTGGACTTACCGCGGGCTGACCCGCGGGGACCGTGTCCTGGCGGGCGGACGCCGCCGCGGCCAGCACAACAGTGAGGGCGGCGATCTCCTCCGGGGTGGCGCCGCCGTCGGCTACCTCAAACAGCGGGACGTCGGCAGGATGGTCCGTCATGGCCGTCCGTCCGCCACGTCGGCAGGCCGGTCCGTCATGGCCGTCCGTTCGCGACGGGCGCAGGCTGGCCTTGTCATGGCCGTCCGCTCCCGATTCCGAACTGGCGGCGCACCCGCTCCCAGAACGCGTCCCGTAGCCACTCCCGCGCCTCCTGGTAGGGCCGCAGTGAGAGCCCGAGTTCCTTCTCCGCTTCCACGAGCAGTTCCTTGTCGATGACCAGCGGCAAGATCGGCCCTGGCAGCAGGTCGCGGATGTTGTCCTCGCCGCGGGTCAGGATCCATTTCTGCGCGACGTGCTCGCCGGCCTCCTCGACCCGTTCCCGGTCCGGCCCCAGTCTCGTGGACACCGCGATATGGCTGCTTGACCGCAGGCCGGGGCGCGCAGTTTGCCGCTTGTCGAACAGTTGGGCGGGGGAGGGCACGGCAGGCGGGGTCAGCGGGCTCGGCGGCGCCGGTTCCTGCGCCGGGATCGTCTGCCTGGTGAAGTAGGGCTCAAGGAAGGCACGGTCCAGAACCTCCACCGTGTCCGACTCCCAGACCAGCCGCTCGGCCTGGTTGGTTCCGAATGGCGGCTCGATGCCCCACAGGTGAACACGGACACCGAAGGCCTGGGCGGCCTCCACCGCGGGCACCATGTCCTCGTCCCCGGCGACCAGCACGGCATCGGTAATCGCGCGGTGCCTGGCCAGCGCCTCCATGTCCGCGCGGATCTGCGCGTCCACGCCTTTCTGCTGGCCGCGCGCGTTCAGGTTGCCCAAGCGCAGCTTGACCCACGCCATCTGTGCGATCACGCGCTGGTCGATGGTGGGCACGCGGTCCCTGGCGGCGTCATACCAGTACACGCGGAGCAGTTCGCCCCTGATCTTGTCGTCGGCGTGCCGGGTGAGGGCCTGGATGAGCTTGTCCGCATCGACCCGGTACTCGCGCCGGGAGGCGGAGCTGAACAGCAACTCCCCGGCGGCGGCGTAGATGTACCCGACGTCGATCATGATTGCGTATCGGGCGAGTGTCGCGAGCGGTGGGGGAGCCTCGGTCATGGCACCCTCGACTCTACTGCCGGCCAGGCAGCGGTCAGGAGCGGTGGTGGGCTTGCCCCAGGTGCGGCGCAGTCGCCCTCACGATCCCGGTCCGGGTGGGTTCGCGGCAGGCCAGTACCGCGTTTACAGCGTCTCCCGCTCACCTGCGGGGCCCCACCCACCTCCCCATTCCCCCTTCACTGCGCCGCCTTCCCTCGTCGCTCGTTCCTCGCTCCTCAGTCCAGGCGGCGCCGCGCCCCTCCGGCTCGCTCACAGCGGGATGTTGCCGTGCTTCTTGGGCGGCATCGTCTGGCGTTTGTTCCGGAGCGCGCGCAGCGCGCGGGTCACCTGCGAACGCGTCTGCGCCGGCCGGATGACAGCGTCAACGTAACCGCGTTCCGCCGCTATGTACGGGTTGGCTAGGGTGTCCTCGTATTCCGTGACGCGCTGTGCGCGCAACGCGTCCGGGTCATCCGCCGCGGCGAGTTCCCTGCGGTACAGGATGTTCACCGCCCCCTGCGCGCCCATCACCGCGATCTGCGCCGTCGGCCAGGCGAGGTTGATGTCCCCGCCGAGGTGCTTGGAGCCCATCACGTCGTAGGCTCCGCCATAGGCCTTGCGCGTGATCACTGTGATCTTGGGCACAGTGGCCTCGGCGTATGCATAGATGAGCTTGGCCCCGCGCCGGATGATGCCGTTCCACTCCTGGCCGGTGCCGGGGAGGAATCCGGGCACGTCCACGAAGGTCAGCACCGGGATGTTGAACGCATCGCAGGTCCTGACGAAGCGCGCGGCCTTCTCCGACGCGTCGATATCGAGGCAGCCGGCCAGGTGCATGGGCTGGTTGGCGACCACTCCGACGGAGGAGCCCTCGACCCGGCCAAAGCCGACCACGATGTTCTGCGCGAACAGAGAGTGGATCTCCAGGAACTCCCCGTCGTCCAGGATGCGGGTGATCACGTCGTGCATGTCGTAGGGCTGGTTGGGCGAGTCGGGAATGAGGGCGTCGAGTTCGGAGTCCGTGTCGGTGACCTCCAGGATCCCGGTATCCCCGCCGCTCCAGCCCGCGGCGGCGCCCGCCCTCCCGGCGCGGTCCCCGCCACCGGCCCAGGGCGGCACCGGCGGGTCCTCAAGGTTGTTGGACGGCAGGTAGGACAGCAGCTCACGGGCGAAGCCAAGGCAGTCCTCCTCGTCCTTGGCCTGGTAGTGCGCCACACCGGACTTAACGTTGTGCGTGTGCGCGCCGCCGAGTTCCTCGAAGGTGACTTCCTCCCCGGTCACGGTCTTGATCACGTCGGGCCCGGTGATGAACATGTGCGAGGTGCCCTCGACCATCAGGGTGAAGTCGGTGATCGCGGGTGAGTAAACCGCACCGCCGGCGCACGGCCCCATGATCAGCGAGATCTGCGGGATCACGCCGGAGGCGATCACGTTCCGGTAGAAGATCTCGGCGAACAAGCCGAGCGCGACCACGCCCTCCTGGATTCTCGCCCCGCCGCCGTCGTTGATGCCGATCAGCGGGCACCCGGTCTTGAGCGCGTGATCCATCAGCTTGACGATCTTCTCGCCGTAGACCTCGCCCAGCGAGCCGCCGAACACGGTGAAATCCTGGCTGAACACGCAGACCGGCCGGTCGTCCACGGTGCCGTACCCGGTGACCACGCCGTCGCCGTACGGGCGGTTGGCCGCGACGCCGAAGTCGGTCGCCCGGTGCCTGGCCAGGGCGTCGAACTCGGTGAAGGAGCCGGGGTCGAGCAGGCGCCCGATTCGTTCCCGGGCGGTCATCTTGCCCTTGGCGTGCTGCTGCTCGACCGCCCGGGCCGAGCCGGCATGGACGGCCTCGTCCTGGCGTTGTTGCAGGTCAGCTATTTTCCCCGCGGTGGTGTGCGGGTCCGGGCGACCCGCCGGGTCGCCAAGGTCGGCCAACCCTTCATCCTGAACGATCCGAGCGTCGCTGGTCATGCCCACAGGGTAACCGTCGCAGGCAGCCGGCCGGCTGGCCCGAAGCAGCCCTCCGATTCCAACGACACCGGAGCCATTCCGGGCTCGTTTCCCCGGTTCGGCGAATGCCGGGGCGATGCGCGGCCAAAGAGGACTTCCCCGGACAGACCACTAAGCTGTCCGACGTGAGCGGGGAGGCCAGCGGGCGGGTGAGCGGTGATGCTGCCGGTGTCGGCGGGGACCCTAGCGGGCGGGTCGGTGATGCTGCCAGCATCAGCGGGGACGCTAGCGGGCGGGTGAGCGGTGAAGCCTTCGGCGTGAGCCGGGATGCCGACCGGCTGCGGATGCCCGAGCCGATGCGCCGCGACGTCCGGTTGCTCGGCGATCTTCTTGGCCAGGTGCTGCGCGAGTCCGGTGGCCAGGACCTGCTGGATGACGTGGAGCGGCTGCGGCGGGCGGTGATCGCCGCGCGCCAGGGCGGCTCGCGCGACGGCCCGACGGACGACGGGGCCGCGGACCCGGCCGGCGATGAGATCGCGGCGCTGGTGGCCGGCTGGCCGCTCGATCGCGCCGAGCTTGTCGCCAGGGCGTTCACCGTTTACTTCCATCTCACCAACCTCGCCGAGGAGCAGCAGCGGGTCCGGACCCTGCGGGAAAGGGACTCTGGCGCGGCGCCGGTCCGCGAATCGCTGGCGGCGGCGGTCGCCGAGTTCCGTCAGGAGCAGGGCACGGATCAACTCGATGACCTGCTCACCCGGCTGCGCGTGCATCCCGTGCTCACCGCCCATCCGACCGAGGCGCGCCGCCGCGCCGTGGTCACCGCGCTGCGGCGGATCAGCGTCCTGCTGGCGGCGCTCGACCACGATCGCCGTGGCGCCGCCGAGCAGTCGGAGATCAGGCGCAGGCTGCGTGAGGAGATCGACCTCCTGTGGCTGACGTCGCCGCTGCGTGACAAGGCCATGGAGCCGATCGACGAGGTGCGCACCGTCATGGCCGCGTTCGACGAGACGCTCTTCACCGTGGCGCCCACCCTGTATCGCGCACTCGATGAGGCAAACCGGGGCCAGGCGGACGCGCACGCCGCCCCGGCCGCGTCCGCGATCCCCGCGTTCCTGCGCTTCGGCAGCTGGGTTGGCGCGGACCGGGATGGCAACCCCTTCGTCACGGCCCAGGTGACCAGGGAGACCGCTGTCATCCAGGCCGATCACGCGCTCCGCGCCCTGGAGAACGCCACCACCAGGATCGGCCGTGCGCTCACCGTGCACGCCGACGCCGCGCCGCCGAGCCCGGATTTCACGCTGGCCCTGGAGGCCGCGGAGACGGCACATCCCGAGTTGCTCGCCGATCTGGAGGCCCGCTCGCCGCAGGAGCCGTACCGAACCTACCTCCTCTACCTGGCGCGGAGGCTCCAGGCGACCCGGCTGCGCGACGCGGACCTCGCCTACGGCAGCTGCGCGGAGTTCCTCGACGATCTGCGGCTGGTGCAGGAGTCGCTGACGGCGGCAGGTGCTGTCAGGCAAGCGTTCGGGGAATTGCAGCATTTGATCTGGCAGGCGGAGACGTTCGGGTTTCATCTCGCCGGGCTGGAGATCCGCCAGCACAGCGCCGTGCACGCGCGGGCTTGGCAAGAGATTCAGGCGGGGGGACCGCTGTCGGCGGAGACCAACGAGGTGCTGGCCACGTTCCGGGCGGCCGGGTGGATCCAGGACCGGTTCGGCGTGGATGCCTGCCGGCGCTACGTGGTCAGCTTCACCCGGTCAGCCGCTGACATCGCCGCCGTCCATGAACTCGCCCGCCACGCCATCCGCAGCGGCAGGCTTCCGGTGCTCGACGTGGTCCCGCTCTTCGAGAGTGGCGAGGACCTGCGCAACGCCACGCAGGTGCTTGACGACATGCTGGCGCTCGAGCCGGTGGCGGCCCGGCTCGCGGCCAATGGGCGCCGGGTGGAGGTCATGCTCGGCTACTCAGACTCGGCCAAGGAACTGGGCCCGGTCAGCGCCACTTTGCGGTTGTTCGATGCCCAGGCCCGGCTGGCCAGCTGGGCCGCGGACCGCGACGTGTCGCTGACGCTGTTCCACGGCCGGGGCGGGGCCCTGGGCCGTGGCGGTGGCCCGGCGGGCCGCGCGGTGCTCGCCCAGGCGCCCGGCTCGGTGGACGGCCGGTTCAAGGTCACCGAGCAGGGAGAGGTGATCTTCGCGCGGTACGGGCACCCGGTGATCGCCCGTCGCCACCTTGAGCAGGTGACGTCGGCCGTTTTGCTCGCCTCGGCGCCCGCGGTGCGGGAGCGCAACGCGGCCGCGGCGAAACGCTACCGGCCGATCGCGGACCGGATTGAGGCCGCGGCGCTGCGCGCATACCGGGATCTTGCCGAGGCTCCCGGGTTCGCGGAGTGGCTGGCCAGGATCAGCCCGCTGGAGGAGATCAGCGCGCTGCGGATCGGGTCGCGCCCGGCCCGGCGGGGGATTGCTGCGGCGCCCGTGGGCCTCGACGACCTGCGGGCGATCCCGTGGGTGTTCGCCTGGGCGCAGACGCGGATGAACCTCCCGGGCTGGTACGGGCTGGGCAGCGGGCTCGCCGCGGTCACCGGCAGCCCCAGCGGCCTGCAGGAAGCCCAGGAGGCCTACCGGGGCTGGCCGCTGCTCGCCGTGCTCGTCGACAACGCGGAAATGAGCCTGGCCAAGTCGGACCGCCGGATCGCGGCCCGCTACCTGGCCCTGGGCGCCCGGGAGGACCTGACGGCTATGGTGCTGGCGGAATACGACCTGACCAGGCGGCTGGTGCTGGCGGTCACCGGGCATGACCGGCTGCTGGCTGACCGGCCGGTGCTGTCCCGGGCCGTCACCCTGCGCGATCCCTACGTGGACGCGCTCTCCCACCTGCAACTGCGGGCGCTCAGTGAATTGCGAGCGGTGCCGCAGGCCGAACTGCCGTCGGCTCCCGCGGCCGGCGTGGTCGGCGCAGACGCGAGGCAAGGCCCGGCGGATCGCCGGGCTGCGGATACCCCAGCGGATGGCGAGGCCGCGGCTATCCCGGCGGCCGACCGCGCGGCGGTGGATCTTGAGGCTGCGGACGCACACAGGGAGCGGCTCCGCCGGCTCCTGCTGCTCACCGTCAGCGGAGTGGCGGCCGGCCTGCAGAACACCGGCTGACCGAACCCGAGCTGATTTGCGGACGGTAGTTGCCGTGGCGGCAGCAGTTACCGTCCCACTGTGCGTCGATCAGCTAGGCGCTGTGGCCGACGGCCTGTGCTGCCGGGTCGCAGGGGGGCGGCGCGGGGTGCCCGGTCAGCCCGGCCCGGGCCTGCTGATGCGCGGGCCAGCACGGGTAGTGGACGTCCGTGCCTTCCCCGGCCAGCAGCCGGTCGATGGCGGCCCGGCAGGTCTCGTCGGCGGGGGTGTACACGACCACCCGGGTGCCGGGCGTGGCCAGCACCGCGAGGCTGGTGGTCTTCATGACCATGCGCTCATAGGCCGGGTGCCGGAAGATCTTGAGGTAGCTGGCCGAGCTGGCCACGTCGTGCTCCGCCCACAGCCGGGCGAAGTGCGGGCTCAGCGCCTGCAGCCTGCGGACGAACCCGGTCCAGGCCGGCTCCCCGACGTGCCGGCCATAGGCCCCCCGGAGCTGGGCGACCAGAGTGGACAGCTGCTCATCGCGGTTGACGTAGGGATGGCAGCACTCCGAGTGCATGAAGCACTGCCAGAGCGTGTTGCGCTCGGCTGGCACGGCGCCGATCATGCCGGGCCAGACGGCGGCGTACGCCGCGTTCCAGGCCAGCAGGTCAAAACGCTCATTGACCACGCTGGCGGGCAGCGGGACCAGGCTGTCCAGGATTCCCTGCACCTCGGGTGTTACCTGCTCACAGCTGGCTCCCGGGCCGCTGGGGGCGCCCGCCGCGTCGGGCACGTCGGCGAGCCGGTACAGATGCTCCTGCTCGGCCTGGTCGAGCCGGAGCGTGCGGGCCACCGCGGCCAGGACCTGAACGCTGGCGTTGATGGGTCGGCCCTGCTCCAACCAGGTGTACCAGGTAACACCCACCCCGGCGAGCTGGGCGACCTCCTCACGCCGCAGTCCGGGAGTGCGCCGGCGCAGTCCTGGCGGCAGGCCGGCCTCCACCGGTGTGATGCGCTCCCGGCGGCTGCGCAGGAACGCGGCGAGTTCGGCGCGGCGCGAGTGGCTGCCAGCCGCTGCCCGGTCGGCAGTCGCCGCGCCAGCTACTGCCCGGTCAGCTGTCGCCGCGCCGTTCGTTGCCGCGCCAGCCGCTACTGCGCCGTTCGCTACTGCGCCAGCCGCTACTGCGCCGTTCGCTACCGCGCCGTTCGTTGCTATGGCAGCCGTTGCCGCGCGAGCTACTGCCCGGTCAGCTGTTGCGGCGCCGTTCGTTGCCGCACTGGTCGTCGTCATGGTGCCCATGGTCCAATCCTGCCCGCCGGATGGCGAGCTTGCCAGGTACCAGTAGTACCAGGACAAGCAGGCTCCTGGTACTGGCATCTAAGTGACGGCAAGATCGTGCACATGACAGACATCATTACGGCAACCCGGGCGCCAGGGCGAATCCGCCGGGCGGCCGGGGCACCGCGGGGACTGCTCGCTGTGGTCCTCACCGGCCAGTTCATGGCGCTGCTCGACGCCTCTGTGGTCAACGTCGCGGCCCCGTCGATCCACACCGACCTGCACGCCTCCGGAGCCGGCCTTCAGCTGGTCATCGCCGGGTATGTGATCCCCTATGCCGTGCTCCTGGTGACCGGCGCCCGCCTCGGTGACATCCTCGGCCACCGTCGCATGTTCCTCGGCGGGCTCGTCCTGTTTACCCTCGCATCGCTCGGCTGTGGCCTGGCCACCTCCACGGGAATGCTCGTCGCGCTGCGCTTCGTCCAGGGTGCGGGCGCTGCGGCGATGATCCCGCAGGTGCTCAGCCTCATCCAGCGCTCGTTCACCGGCACGGCACGGGCCCGGCCGATGCGGCTGTATGCGGCGGTGCTGGCCGGTGGCGCGGTGGCTGGCCAGATAGCGGGCGGGCTGCTGGTCAGCGCAGACATCCTGGGCAGCACCTGGCGCCCGGTGTTCCTGCTGAACGTGCCGATCGGGGCCGTGCTGCTCATCGTGGGAGCCCGGCTGCTGCCGCGGGGTTCCGCCGAGCGGGGCCGCGGCCTCGACCCGGTCGGGCTGGCCACCCTGTCGCCGGCCGTGCTGGGCCTGGTGCTGCCGCTGGTCCTCGGCCAGTCCGAGCACTGGCCGGTGTGGGGGTGGGCCTGCATGGCCGGCAGCGTAGTGCTGCTGGGGATCTTCGCGCTGGTGGAACGCGGGGTGGCCGCCGGTGGGGGATCACCCCTGATCCCCGGGCGCGTGCTCCGGATGCCCGGGGTATCCCTGGGCATCACCGGGCTGTTCGCCAGCCTGGCCGTGTTCGGGGGCTTCTTCTTCGTGCTGGCTTTGCACCTGCAGGGCGGCCTTGGTGACTCACCGCTGCGGGCCGGGCTCACCTTCGTCCCGGCCGGGCTGGCATTCGCGCTGGTCAGCCTCAACTGGCAGCGGGTTCCCCCGCGCGGCCACAACGCGCTTATCATCGCCGGTTTCGCCGGCAACGCGGCTGCGATGCTCGGCCTCGGGGCCCTGCTTCGCGGAGACGGCAACGGCGGGCCTGGCCTGTACCTCGTCCTAGCGCTGTCCGGAGCGGGCATGGCGGCCTCGTTCAGTCCGCTGATGACCTCGGTGCTGATGCGGGTTCCGGTGACCGAGGCAGCGGACGCGACCGGGGTGATCGTGACCGTCAACCAGCTCGCGCTGGTGGTGGGGGTGGCCACCTTCGGGACGCTGTACCTGAACCTGGCCGGCCGGCTACCGGCGCACCCACTGGCCGGGGACTTCAGCCGGCTATCGGCTCACGCTGTCTCGGTGACCTTCGTCGCCCTGGCTGGCCTGGCCCTGGCGGGGGGTGTGCTCGCCACTGTCCGTGCGGTGAGCACCCGCAGGCCGCGGCAGGCCGCGGCGGATCGCGAGACGCTGGCCGGGGAACCGGCCTGACGCCCGCTCGCTGCCGGTGACCTGGCCCCCTATCCGGCGGGGTCGGGCCAGGCGGCCGGCGACTGTACAGCGGATGGCTGTGCGGCGGATGGCTGTGCGGCCGGTGGCTGTGCGGCCGGCGGCGGTGCGGTGGATGGCTGTGCGCCGGGTGGCTGTGCGCCGGGCGGCGGTGCGGTGGATGGCTGTGCGCCGGGTGGCGGTGCGGTGGATGGCTGCAGCGCTGGCGGCTGCTGCGCCGCTGGCCGCTGGCCGGCGGCGCGCTGCAGGCCAGGCCACTGGACGCCGTCCAGGCGCGCGAAGGCGAGGCCTGCGGCCAGGCAGGCTAGCGGGACGGCGGTGATCGCATACCGGTAGAGGTACTGGGCCACGGCGATAGGGACCACGAGGCCGATCACGGCGACGGCCCACGGCAACGCCGCGGGGCCGCCCCACCGCCGCCATTGCCTGAGCACGCCCCCCAGCCCGATGACCATCACGACGACGAACGCGACACCAGGGAACCAGACCGGCAGCTGGTAAAGATACGTGTAGTACGCGTACGGCTGCACCAGGTGGGTGTCGCTGGTGGTGTGCGCGTAGGCCCGCAAATGGCTCAGGTAGCTGGCCGACAGCGGGAGAGGGACAACCGGGCCCGCGGTGAAGTTCAGGGACAGGTAGTTGTCCGCCCGGTCGGTCGCCAGGAAGGTGAGCAGCACCCCCTGAGCTGTCACCCGCAGGTAGCTGAGCGGCTGCGCCTTGATCGCGTCCAGCGCGAAGCGCATCCCCAGCCGGTTGTTATAGGCGTTGATCCCCGGGTGCGCGTCGTGGCGCCACCACGCATTGCCCGACCACAGGTACTCCCCGGGAGTCCGCTCATTCAGCAGCGACGACACCGACCAGGCGGTCACGGGGCGGGCATGCAGGCCCTGCCGGTCCGGGCACAGCGGCCGCAGGTCCGGGGTTGGCTTGATCACGGAGCAGTTGGCGAACGACATGGTCCGGGACCACAGGAAGAGGCCGGTGCTGTTGGTGATGTCGAACTGCCCGAAGGTGGCGGCGAACAATGACGCGTAGGCGACCAGCGGGATGGCGAACGCCGCCGCACCCGCCGACAGGGCGCGCCAGCCGACCCGCCTGATCAGCATGAAAGCGAAAAGCGCCAGCATGATGGGCGCACCGTTGCCGCGAAGCAAGGAGGCCCAGGCCACCAGCAGCCCGGCGACCACACACCGCCAGATGGTCGGGGTGCGCTTGGTGAGCAGCAGCGCGACGGCCACGAGGGTCACGAAGCCGAACACGGCGTCCGGCAGGATGTAGGACTCCAACGCGAGCTGGCGGGCGTCGAACAGGGTCGGCACCGTGGCCAGGGCAGCGCCCCACGCGGGCAGGCCCCAGTAGCGCAACAGCCCGTACACGATGATCGCCGTTCCGATGCCCATCAGGTGCTGCAACGTGGTCACGAGCAGCAGGCTGTGGAACGGTTCGAGCACGCGCAGCAGCATGGAGTATCCCGCCGGGCGCAATTGCCCGACGGCCAGATGAACGCCGTTGTACATGTAGCCGAAGGAGTCAGCGATGAACAGCGCGGGCTGGAAGGCTAGCGTCACCAGCACTCGCACCGCGACGGCCAGCAGCACAAGGACGGTGAACAGGCGATGATCGCGCCACAAAGCGGCCGGCGTGACGCCCGCCGTCATCGCCCGTGCGCGAGCCCGCAGCGAGTCGGGCCCGCTGGCAGACGCGCCAAGCGACCCGCGCGGGCTCCGCGGCCAGCGGCTCGCGCGCTGTGGCAGCAGGCCGTTCTCATCGCGGGTCTCGCTGGCCTTGAGATCGGCCACTGCTCTCCCTGACATGACTCTTGGGGGTATCTATCGCCCGGAGCGGCGAGTCGGCCCGGCCCCAGCACCGTGCCCGATACCTCGAAAGATGACACTATCGAAACGAGATGGCTGCTGACCGCGCAGACCCGGACCGGCCCCCGCTGCGGGAGGCCGTACTCAGCCAGGACCTGATCCGGCCGGGCGGTCTCTGGGAGCAGATCCGGGTCGTCCAGGTGACCGGGTCAACCAATGCTGACCTGCTCGCCGAGGCCGCGGCGGGGGCTGCGGGAGGACGCGTGCTGGTCGCCGAGGCGCAGACGGCGGGCCGGGGCCGGCTGGAGCGGCAGTGGGTGAGCCCGCCGCGTGCGTCGCTAACCTTTTCCGTCCTTTTGCGCCCGGCTGACCTTCCGCAGGCCCGCCGGGCCTGGATCCCGCTGCTCGCGGGGGTCGCGGTGGCCTCGGCGCTGCGCCGGTCAGCAGCCGTGGACGCCCGGCTCAAGTGGCCAAACGACGTGCTGGTGGGCGGGGCCAAGCTGGCCGGCATCCTGGCCGAACAGCACCGTGACGCGGTGGTCGTGGGCGTGGGCATCAATGTAACCCTCGGCCGCCAGGACCTGCCGGTGCCGGGAGCGACATCCCTGCTGCTGGAGAACGCCGCGGAAATGGACCGCGAGCAGGTGCTCGGCGCCGTCCTGCGTGAGTTCGAGCACTGGTACATGGCGTGGGCGGGCGGCACGGACCCGGACGCCTCCGGCCTGCGCGCGGAATACCTGCACCGGTGCGCGACGATTGGCAGGCAGGTCAGGGTCGAACTGCCGGGCGGACGGGCGCTCACCGGGATCGCGGCCGACGTCGACGCCGGGGGCAGGCTGGTCGTGCGGACCTCCTCGGGGCTGACGTCGGTGAGCGCCGGGGACGTCGTGCACGTCCGCTGAGACCGCCGGGCGGGCAGATCGCCATATTCCATGCCACGATGTGCCCTATGGCCGGTGGAGACCAGCTTTCCGAGGGCGAGCAGAGCGTGCTGATCCTGCACCCACACTGGAAGACGCTGCTGCGGCCGATTCTCATTCTCGTCGTTGTGGTGGCCGCCGCTCTCGTGGTGGTGATCATCATCCCGGCGGGCCGCGCCGCCGAGCCCGGCCGTATCGCTGTCGGCGGGGTCGCCTTCGTGGCGGTGCTGCTCGGGTTCGTGGTGCCCTACCTGCGCTGGCAGACGACCAGCTACCAGCTCACCACCCGCAGATTCCGGCTCCGCTACGGCATCCTGACCAGGACCGGCCGGGATTTCCCGCTGATCAGGATCAGCGACGTCTCGTTCTCGCAAGGGCCCATCGACCGGCTGCTCGGCTGTGGCCGGCTCACCGTGGAGTCCGCGGGCGAGCACGGCCAACTCGTCCTCAACGAGATCCCCGAGGTCAAGAAGGTGCAGGCCACGCTCTTCCAGCTGGTCGCGGACGAGGAGCAGCGCCTGGCCCGCGATGAGCGCCAGGGGCGTCCCTAGACCTGCCCGTGAACGCAGCGGGCGGTGCGGCTAACGGGCACGATGCACTGCGCCCAGCGGCCAGGCAGCCGGTGGGGGAGGGGTGGCCGGAGCACTCAGCCGGCTAGACGGGCTAACCTGCGCTCATGGATGGCGTGGCGGTTCGCAGGCATGTGCTGGGGCACGGCAGGGTGGCGGAGATTGTCCTCGAACGGCCGGAGGCGCTGAACGCCATCGACACGGCGATGGCCGTCCGGCTGGCCCAGGTGTGCGCGGAGCTGGGCCCGGACCGGGGTGTCTGCGCGATCGTGATCACCGCGTCCGGGGAACGGGCGTTCTCGGTGGGCGCCGATCTCAAGGAGCGCAACGCGATGACCGACGCGGAGATGCTGGCCCAGCGGCCGGTGTTCCGCGCCGCGTTCGAAGGCTTGCTGGCCCTCCCGCAAGCGGTGATCGCCGCCGTGCACGGGTGGGCCCTGGGCGGCGGCTGCGAGCTCGCCCTGTCCTGCGACCTGATCGTGGCCGACGAGACAGCGGTGTTCGGCCTGCCGGAGACGACCGTCGGGCTGGTGCCCGGCGGTGGCGGCACCCAGCTCGCCATGCGCCGCCTCGGCCCGGGCCGGGCCGCTGACCTGGTACTCACCGGCCGCAGGGTGAATGCCGCCGAGGCGGAGCGGATCGGCCTCGCGGACCGGCTCGTGCCGGCGGGCGCCGCGGATCACGATGCGCTGGAGATCGCCGGGAGTATCGCCTGCAACTCCTCGGTCGCCGTGATGGCCGCGAAGAGAGCCATGCGTCATGGCTGGGGTACCAGCCTGGCGGCGGGGCTGGAGATCGAGGACGCCGCCTGGCGTACGGCGGCATTGTCGGCGGACAGGCGTGAAGGAATCGAGGCTTTTAATCAGAAGCGGGCCCCCCAGTGGCCGGGCGAGTGAGCCGGGATGGCTGATCTGCCCAGCCGGATCTCGCTGCGCGAGGTGGGACCGCGAGACGGGCTGCAGAACGAGGATCCGGTACCGACCGCCGCCAAGATCGCGCTGATCGACCGGCTGTCCGGGACCGGGGTGGGCCGGATCGAGGCCGTGTCGTTCGTGCGTCCGGAGGCCATCCCGCAGATGGCTGACGCCGATGCGGTGTGGCACGGGATCGCCAGGCCGCCGTCCGTCCGCTACTCGGCGCTCGCCGCGAACCTGCGCGGAGCCCGGCGGGCGCTGGACGCCGGCCTCTCTGAGCTTGAGGTCGTAGTGTCGGCCTCGGACACGCACAACCGCAAGAACGTGAACCGCGGGACGGCCGAGTCGCTGGATGAGATCGCGGTGATCATCGATGAGGCCCACACGCGGGGCGCCTCCTGCCAGGTGGTCGTCGCCACCGCGTGGGGCTGCCCGTACGAGGGGGACGTGCCGGTTGACCGGGTGGTGGCGGTGGCCGGGCGGGCGGTGGCCGACGGGGCGGACTCGGTCTCGTTCGGTGACACCACGGGGATGGCCACCCCGCGGCGGGTCCGCGAGCTGGTCGGCGAGTTCCGGTCGCGCCATCCCGACGTCCCGCTCAACCTCCACTTCCACAACACGCGGGGCACCGGGCTGGCCAACGTCCTGGCCGCGCTGGAACTGGGCGTGGACGACTTCGACGCATCGGTCGGCGGGCTCGGCGGCTGCCCCTACGCGCCCGGTGCCTCCGGCAACATCGCCACCGAGGAGCTTGTGTACATGGTTGAGGACATGGGCGTGGCCACCGGCGTAGACCTGCCGGCGATGATCGACGCCGCCGCCGAGGCCGAGCGCATCGTCGGCCGGCAGCTACCCTCGCAGGTGCTCCGTGCGGGCCCCCGAACCCGCACAATTCCGGCATAACGAAACCCCGCCCGCACTCCCTCCCGCCCCGACGCGGCCGGCTCCCACCCGGCCGCAACGTGCCGCGGCACCCCCTCCCGCCCCGACGCCGCCGGTTCCCCACCCCGGCCGCAACGTGCCCGGTGCGGAATCGGTGTCGTTGGGACGTGCCCGGTGCGGGATCGGTGTCGTTGGGGACGTTGCCACGATCATGGAAATCTGGCCGGGCGGGGTCTGACCGGGCGGGTAGGGTCGCGAGGGTGGCTGAGGACATGGACACCGGGGACCCGGGCACTGGTTCCCCGGACGCTGGTCACCCGGAATTGGCCAAGCTGCGGGCGCGGGTGGAGCGGGGCGGCGCGCAGCGCTACCACGACGCGGCCAAGGCGGCCGGCAAGCTGTTCGCCCGGGAGCGGGTCGCGCTGCTGGTGGACGAGGGGAGCTTCACCGAGGACGGGCGGTACGCCAACGTCCTCGCCGACGGCCTGCCCGCCGACGGCGTGATCACCGGGACGGCTGCGATCGGCGGCCGGCCGGTGGCGCTGATGGCGAACGACTCCACGGTCAAGGCGGGCTCGTGGGGGGCCCGCACCGTCGAGAAGATCATCCGGATCATCGAGAAGGCCTACCAGGCGGGCCTCCCCATGATCTACCTGGTGGACTCGGCGGGCGCGCGGATCACCGACCAGGTCGACATGTTCCCCGGTCGGCGGGGGGCGGGGAAGATCTTTCACACCCAAGTGCGCGCCTCGGGGTCCATCCCGCAGGTCTGCGCGCTCTTCGGCCCGTCGGCGGCGGGCGGTGCGTACATCCCGGCGTTCTGCGATTTCGTCGCCATGGTGGACGGGAACGCCTCGATGTACCTGGGCAGCCCGCGCATGGTCGAGATGGTTATCAAGGAGAAGACGACGCTGGAGGAAATGGGCGGCGCCCGGATGCACTGCACCGTGTCCGGGTGTGGCCACTACCTCGCCGGGTCCGAGGCTGATGCGCTGGAGGCGGTCCGCGGCTATCTGTCCTACCTGCCAGCGAACTGGCGGCAGCAGCCGCCGGTCGGGCCGTCCCGCGAGCCCGTGCCAACCGACCTGGGCGCGCTGGTCCCGGTGAGCGAGCGCCAGGCCTTCGACATGCGGAAGTACGTGCGCGGGCTGGTAGACGAGGAGTCCTTCTTCGAGATCCACGCGCTGTGGGCCCGCGAGCTGACCATCGGTTTCGCCCGGCTGGCCGGCCAGGCAGTCGGCGTCGTGGCGAACAACCCGTTGTTCAAGGGCGGTGTGCTGTTCGTCGATTCCGCGGACAAGGCGACCCGCTTCATCCAGTTGTGCGACGCGTTCAATGTGCCGTTGCTCTTCCTCGCCGACGTGCCCGGCTTCATGGTCGGCACCGCGGTGGAGAGGCAGGGCATCATCAGGCACGGCGCGAAAATGATCAGCGCGGTGGCCGAGGCGACCGTGCCCAAGATCTGCGTGGTGGTGCGCAAGGCGTACGGGGCGGGTCTGTACGCGATGGCCGGGCCAGGGTTCGAGCCGGACGCAACGCTCGCGCTGCCCACCGCGAAGATCGCCGTGATGGGCGCCGAGGCAGCCGTCAACGCCGTCTACTACAACAAGCTGGCCAGCATCGACGACGCCACCGCGCGCGAGGAGGAGACCCGGCGGCTCCGCGACGAATACGACCACGACATCGACGTGCTCCGGCTCGCTGGCGAGCTTGTTGTCGATGACGTGGTGGAGCCCGGCGACCTGCGGGCCGAGCTCATCCGCCGGTTCGCCGCGGCGGCCGGGAAGGACCGCTCGTTCTCCCGGCGCCGGCACGGCGTCACGCCAGTCTGAAGCCCCCCTGGACGGCGATGGAAGACTGTTGGCGTGGAGCGGCACAATCCTTCCCCGACCTGCCAGACGTAATACCGCTTCCTAGGTTGCATGGACTCATCCGCTGATTTACGCCGTGCATGACCGGCTGCTGAGGTGGATCCGGGTTTGCTCAGGTACTCCGCGGACGCGACATCTCCCTAGCTGTGAAAGCGGAGGATTTGTACGGTGTTGGTGGATGCGTTGTGCCCGGGTTGCGCTGCGCCGTCGATGGCGTAGAGGGTGTTGCCGATCGCTGCGACGGCCAGCCCGTGCCGGGCTACGGCGAGGTTGGGCAGGTTGGACCAGGTCGAGGTGGTCGGGTCGTAGGCCCGGACGGTGTCGAACACGGTGCCGGTGCTTTCGCCGCCGACGACGATCAGCCGGCCGCCGACGATCGCCACGCCGGAGTCGCTGACCTTGCTCGGCATGGCCAGCAGCTGGGTCCACCGGTCAGCGTTCGGGTCGAAGCGCTGCACCGCCGCGGTATTGGTGGTGACCTCTAGGCTGCGCCCGCCGACGGCGTACAGGTACGTGCCGTCCGACGCGGCCGCCACGTGATCGCCCGGAATCGGAATGCCGGCCGCGTCGTGCCAGCTGGTGCCGTCGAAAACCTCTGTGGGTGTGACCGGCGCCGCGGAATTGCCGGCGGTCCGCCCGCCGACCACGACAATCTTGTCCCCCACCACCGCCGCCGCGCCGGCGGCACGCCCATGATGAAGTTGAGGGCCGTCGATCCACTGGTTCTGGGCCTGGTCCAGGTACAGCACCCGGGCGGAGGCGACCCCCGACACCTGGCTGCCCTGGGGCTCGAAACCACCGATCACCCACACCGTGTTCCGGTACGACACCATCATCGCGTGATGCAAGGGGACCGGCAAAGCTGGGCCCGGGCTCCACGTGTCGATCGTCGGGTCGTAAAACTCCGTCTTCGCCGTTGCATCCAGGCCGGTCAAACCACCGGCCACCCAAATCCGGCCACCCAGCACCGCAGCACCCACTTGCTGAACCGCGAGCAGCGAATCATGCCCCAACTGCCAACCCCCGGCAGGCTGAGCGGGTGGTGGGGGCACGGTGAGGATTTGTACGGTGCTGGTGGATGCGATGTGCCCGGGTTGCGCTGCTCCGTCGATGGCGTAGAGGGTGCTGCCGATCGCTGCGACGGCCAGCCCGTGGCGGGCTGCGGCGAGGTTCGGCAGGTTGGACCAGGCCGAGGTGGTCAGGTCGTAGGCCCGGACGGTGTCGAATACGCTGGCCGGGCCTTCACCGCCGACGGTGATCAGCCGGCCGTCGACGACCGCCGCGCCGCTCCCACTGGTAGCGCTCGGCATGGCCGGCAGTTGGGTCCACCGGTCGGCATTCGGGTCGAAGCGCTGCACCGCCGTGGAATCGGTGGTGGCGGTTATCTTGCGCCCGCCGACGGCGTACAGGTACGTCCCGTCCGACGCGGCCGCCAGATGATCGCCCGGAATCGGAATGCCGGCCGCGTCCTGCCAGCTGGTGCCGTCGAAAATCTCTGTGGGTGTGACTAGCTCCTGGGTTTTGCCGGTACGCCCACCGATAACGACAATCTTGTTCCTCACCACCACCGCCGCCGCGCCGGCGGCACGCGCATGGTGGAGTTCAGGGCCGGCGATCCAGTAGTCCTGATCCTGGTCCAGGTACAGCACCCGAGCGGAGGCGATCCCCGACACCTGGCTGCCCTGGGGCTCGAAACCACCGATCACCCACACCGTGTTCCGGTACGACACCATCATCGCGTGATGCAGCGGGACCGGCAAAGCCGGGCCCGGGCTCCACTGGTCGATCGTCGGGTCGTAAAACTCCGTCTTCGCCGTCGCCTCTTCCTGGCCGGTTAGACCACCGGCCACCCAAATCCGGCCACCCAGCACCGCAGCACCCACTTGCTGAACCGCGAGCAGCGAATCATGCCCCAACTGCCAACCCCCGGCAGGCTGAGCGACGGTATGGCTCTGTTGTGGTCCGCCCTGTTTCTTGGCGCAGTCTGCGAGATGTGGCATGCCGTACTGCCGCGCTGCCTTATCGGCGCTCTTGTACGCGTGGCCTGCTTGTCTTAGCGCCGTCAGGTAAGCATCAGAGTTTCCGCTGGACAGCGCCGTCTGAGCGGACCGGTATTGCCGCACCGTGTCATCGATCGCAGATAGCAGGATGTCGAATTGCCTGCGTTGAGCTGCTGGGGACCGATGCGAGCGCGCCTGGCTGGCGAACGTGCCGAGTTGGTGGGCGACTTGACCCGGCTGAGATTTCATGTCAACTGTCGTCAACTGGCGATCTACTTGCGCGCAATATCCGACGAGCTGCTGTACGAACACCCGTTTACTGGCCGCGTCCTGGGCCGCTGACAAGTGGCTATACTCTGTGAGGAGCACCAGCCCTCCTGTGAGGAGAACCACCGCCGCGCACACGATTACCCATAGCCGCCGCATCGCTTCCCTCCCGAACTGGAACTCGGTACGCCGTGTTCGGCGCAGCTCGCAGTCGGTTAACGGCTTAGTTAAGCTGTTCACGAAGCGCGTCAACTATCGCGTTGTGGACATTCCAAATACAAGCAGAGATGTATTGATTGTTCGCTTACCATTTTCTTGCTGGTGGCCGCGCAGCTCTGAGCGTGCGTAAGCAGGTCGACTGGGACGGCGTGACCGGGCCGGATCAGGGCCGGCTCCTGCTGTAGGACAACGACGGCCCACGCGACGCCCTCATCCCGAGTGACCTGTGGCCGGGCCCCGGGTTCCGGGGCAAAGTTGGGGGGCAATGACGGGGGATCGAGGTGGACATGCCTGCACTTGGGGGGTTGGCGAAATCACTAAGACCGCACGTCAGGGCATTTACGGGGACCACCGTACCCGCGTAGGGCCTAGCATCTGACCATGACTTGCGTTTTGCTCGCTGAGGATGATGCGTCCATATCAGAGCCGCTGGCCCGCGCGCTCCGCCGGGAGGGCTACGACGTTGACGTTGCGCCGGACGGGCCCAGCACGCTGGAGGCGGCTCTCGGCGGGGGGGTCGACCTGATCGTGCTCGACATCGGCCTGCCCCGGCTGGACGGCCTCGAGGTCTGCCGCCGCCTGCGCTCCGACGGGCAGACCGTGCCGGTGCTGATCCTGACCGCGCGGGCGGACGAGGTGGACACCGTCATTGGCCTCGACGCTGGTGCTGATGACTACGTGACCAAGCCGTTCCGGCTGGCCGAGTTTCTCGCCCGGGTCCGCGCCCTGCTCCGTCGCGGCAGCGTGGAGACCAGCGTTGTGCAGGGCGTGCGCGTCGATTCGGATGCTCGCCGCGCCTGGATCGGCGACACTGAGCTTGAGCTCACCACCAAGGAGTTCGACCTGCTGAGCGTGCTGGTCGGGGACGCGGGGAAGGTGGTCACCCGTGAGCAGATCATGCGTGAGGTCTGGGACAGCAAGTGGTGGGGGTCGACCAAGACACTGGACATGCATATCTCCTGGCTGCGGCGCAAGCTCGGCGACGACGCGCACAGTCCCCGCTTCATCACCACGGTCCGCGGGGTTGGGTTCCGGTTCGAGCGGGGTGACTGACGGCCTGGCCGCTCGTTGCCCCGCCTGGGTGGCGGGAGGCTGACCTGTGCGGCGGCGGCTGCTGATGTCCACCCTGGCGGTGGTGGTGACCGCCGTCCTGCTGCTCGGCCTGCCGCTGGCGTTCGTGGTGAGCCAACTGCAGATCAGCGCGGCGACCGAGCAGGTGCAGCGGGACGCGACGACGGCGGCCCGGTCACTGCAGGCCCGGATAGACGCCGGCCTGAAACCCGACGCGCAAGGCGCGGCCGCGGCGGCCAAGTCGCTGCCCGATCGCTATGTCAGCATCACCCAGAACGGGCGCCGGACGGTCACCATCGGCGACCCGATCAAGAGCCGGAGCGCGATCACCGCCCACGCGTCCACCGAGAATTTCAGCGTCACCATTCAGGCGGACGACTCGTTCAGGTACAGCCGGGTAACCGGCGCGATGGCCCTGATCGGCTCGCTGGCACTGCTGGCCGCCGCCGTGGCCGTTGCCCTCGCCGTCGTGCAGGCGCGGCGTCTCACCCGCCCGCTCGAGGAACTCGCCAGCGCCGCGGACCGGCTGGGCTCTGGCGACGCCCGCCCGCTCGGACGCAGGTACGGGGTGCCCGAACTCGACCAGGTGGCCGAGGGGCTGGACGGCTCCGCGCGGCGGATCACCGACCTTCTCTCCGCGGAGCGCGACTTCGCCGCCGACGCGTCCCATCAGTTGCGCACGCCACTGACCGCCCTGTCGATGCGGCTGGAGGAGATGATCGCCGCCGCCGACCAGCCCGAGGTGGTCCGCGAGGAGGGGGCGGCGGCGCTGGCCCAGACCGAGCGGCTGGCTGAGGTGGTCAGCCAGTTGCTCGACCGGACACGCAGGTCCGTGCGCGGTGTCCCGTCCCTGATCTCCATCGACGACGTGCTCGCCCAGCAGGTCATCGAGTGGGACCACGCGTTCCGCCGGACGAACAGGAAGCTGGAGGTGGTCGGCGAGAAGGGCCTGCGCGCCTACGTCACCGCGGGGGCCCTGGCGCAGGTGGTCGCCACTCTGCTCGACAACGCGCTGGTACACGGCGCGGGCACGGTGACCATCCGGACCTCGCGGACCCCGAAGTCCGTGGTCGTGGAGGTGCGGGATGAGGGCAAGGGCGTGCCACACGACCTCGTGCCGCGAATCTTCGAGCGCAACGTCAGCGGCAGCCCGGGCGGGACTGGCCTGGGCCTCGCCCTGGCCAGGACGGTTGCCGCCGCCGACGGCGGCAACGTGGTCCTGGTCCGGCCGCGTCCCGCGGTGTTCGCCGTGTTCCTGCCTCGCGGCATTCGCGGCGCTGACGACCGGCCGCCGGTGGTCACGGGCCCGGCCTGAGCAGGCGGCCCCGACCAGCGGCCCAGGCGGTTCAGCGGCCCAGACAGACCTCTGACCAAGGCTGACCAGACGGCTCAGTGGCCCAGACAGACCTCTGACCAAGGCTGACCAGACAGCTCAGTGGCCCAGATAGGCCCTGACTAGGCTGACCAGGCGGTTCAGTAGCCCAGACAGGCCCTGACCAGGCTGACCAGCGGGCTCAGCGGCCCAGCCCGGGCTGGCCGGCGGTGGCGAGATCCCTGGTCTCCCCAGCCGTCACCGGGGCCACCGGCGGCGCTATGAAGACCCACTTGCGGTACGACCAGAACCGGAAGACCGTGCCGAGCCCGGTCCCGGCCACGTTTGCGGCGTTGAACGCTATCGCGCCACGCTGGTCCAGGCCGTAGTAGGTGAGCGCGATCACGGATTCGGCGATGAGCAGGCCGAGCCCGTTGAGCACGAAGAACACGATCCACTCGCGGGCGAGGGAGTGGTTCGCTCGGTGGCGGAAGGCCCAGAACCGGTTGCCCAGGTAGGAAGCGACCGTGGCCAGCCCGACGGCGACGGCCTTGGCCTTCAGCGGCCCGACCCCCACCACGCCATGCAGGTATGCCGTCCCGCCGAGGTCAACGACAGCTGCCGTGGCGCCGACGGTCCCGAACTTGACCGCTTCGGCCAGCAGTGTGGCAAAACGGCTGTACAGGGCATTAGCACGGTACTGGGATTTAGCAAGGCTCACCATGCGCGCGGAGATCCCTTTCTGACGTCGGCAGGCGCGTCCGCACCTCTCACATCGGCGCGTCCGCTGCCCTCACCCCAGTAAGGCTCGTCCGCCGCCCACCCCTCAGCAGCCGCGCGTGCGGGCCGCCTCCGGAGAACAGATATGTCAGGGTACTCTCGCGGCCGCGGCCACTGACCGGGTTTAGCCGCGTTGGTCAGCCGGGTTCCCGGCGCGGGAGAAATAGTGCCAGGTCAGGTAGATAACAGCAGTTATTACGAAACCAACCTCGAAGGTGATGTCACCGACCGAGGGATAGTGCGACGGGACGAGACCAACATATTCCGTCTGGTTCGAGAACAGCCAGATCGACACGCCCATCCCGACGAGCATGGAGACCGGCCCGGCCCAGTTCGTGTAGCTGGTGTTGAACAGCAGGCTCTCGTCGTCGTGGCCGCGGCGCAGCCACTGGTTGGAGAACACGACGGCCAGCCAGGGCGCGATCCAGTACGCGATGATCAGCAGGAAGTTGGTGTACTTGGCGCCCGCGTCGTGCAGGCCGGTCAGCGCGACGATGAAGCCGATCACGCCGAACACCAGGGCCGTGACGGCCCGGCGCAGCGCGAGCGGCAGCCTGATGCCCATGGCCACGAAGGACAGCGCGCCCGAGTAGATGTTGAGCACGTTCGCCGCGATGGCGCCGAGCGCGATGGCGAGCAGGGTGAAGTCCGCGAGGACCGTGGGCAGATGCCCGGTGAACGACCCGGTCGGGTCGCCGAGAGCGGCTCCCGCGCTGCCGATGGTGGCGGACGCGGCGCCGGCCAGTTCGAGGATCACGCAGGACACGAACAGGCCGAGCCCGGACCAGAAGGCGATCGCCCGCTTGCTTGTCTCGGGCGGGAAGTAGCGGGTGTAGTCGGACGCATAGGGGTTCCAGCCGACGGCGTAGCCGAAGGCGGCGCCCAGGGTCAGCAGGAAACCGCCGGTCCCGCCCGTGTGCGTGCCTGAACCGGGGCTGGCCTTGGAGAAGATCACAATCGTCGCGATCACGAAGATGATCGCCAGCACAGGGAAGGCGTAGCGCTCGAACGCCTGCACCAGATTGTGGCCGAAGAACGCGATTGCGATCTGCGCCACCACGATGATCACCAGGCAGAGCCACTTCGGCAGGTGGCCGTGGGTGAGGGTGTTCAGCGCGAAGGTGCCGCTGACGCTGTTCACCGCGAACCAGCCGATCCCCGCCGTGATGGCGTTCAGCCCGGCGGGCAGCGCGTTGCCCCAGTAGCCGAAGCCGAGCCGGGACAGCACCATCTGCGGCACGCCGTGGGAGGGTCCTCGCGCCGAGAGGATGCCCTGGCTGATGGAGCCGAGCCCGGTGCCGATGACGATCGCCAGGGCGGCCTGCCAGAAGCTCAGGCCGAACAAGGCAACGCCGAGCACCCCAACGAAGACGGTGGCGAACTCCAGGTTGGGCGAGGTCCAGGTCCAGAAGAGCTGCAGCGGGCGCCCGTGCCGCTCGTGCAGCGGGATGAACTCCGCCCCGCCCGGCTCGACGGCGATGACCCGCTCGCCGTAGTCGCCCTCGCGGACCAGGACGTCGGGTGGCGCGTCGGCTTCGACAACAGGGTGGTCTGGTGCCGACATCGGCATACTCCTCCGGCCTCATGCCAGCCAGGCTGCAGGCAGCCAGGCCAGACGCCTTACGGACGCGCTGATGATAGATCGCGTGAGATGCGCGAATTGTTTCCTGCGTGTTAAATCTGCCGTTATGGTCACCGGGGCCCACCGGGGCGAAACGTCCGCAACCCCCGATTCCATGATCGCGGTGGATTGGTGGCCTGCCGGCGGCCAGTGATCCACCGCGATCATGGAAATCCGGCCGTGCGGGCCATGCGGCCCCCCTCGCCGGCAGTGCGGCCGGCCTCGTAGGCTACGGCGCGTGACCGAGCAACGTGCGGGCCTGCCGCAGGCACCGGTGGTGGGCATGGTGGGGGCCGGTCAGCTGGCGCGGATGACCTACCAGGCATCCATCCCGCTCGGTGTCGGCTTCCGGGTGCTGGCCGCCGAGCCGGGGGACAGCGCCGCCCAGGTCTGCCCCGATGTCCGGCTCGGTGACTACACCGATCTCGACGACCTGCTCACCTTCGCCGCCGGATGCGACGTCGTCACCTTCGACCACGAGCACGTCCCGGGGCCGCTCCTGGCCGCGCTTGAGGAGGCCGCGGTGGTGATCCGGCCGGGCGCCGGGGCACTTCGCTTCACGCAGGACAAGCTGGCCATGCGGGAGCGGCTGACCGCGCTCGGCGTGCCCTGCCCGCGGTACGCCCCGGCCGTCGTGCCCGCCGATGTCGAGGCATTCGCCGCGGACTCAGGATGGCCCGTCGTGCTCAAGGCGGTCCGCGGCGGCTACGACGGGAAGGGCGTATGGGTGTGCGGCACGCTGGAGCAGGCGGCCGAGGTCCTGGCCCACTGGCCGGTGAAGCACGGGGCCGCGGAGCACGGGGCCGCGGAGCACGGGGCCGCCGTAATGGTGGAGGAGCACGTCGAGTTCGACCGGGAGCTCGCCGCGCTGGTCGCCCGCTCGCCGCACAACCAGGGCGCCGCCTACCCGGTGGTGCAGACGGTGCAGCGCGACGGCCTCTGCCGCGAGGTGCTCGCCCCCGCGCCCGGCCTCTCCGTGGTCCGCGCCCGGGAGGCCGAGCGGCTGGCGCTTGAACTAGCCGCGAAGCTTGAGGTGACCGGCCTGCTCGCGGTCGAATTGTTCGAAACGTCGGGCGGCCTGCTGGTCAACGAGCTGGCGATGCGGCCGCACAACAGCGGTCACTGGACCATCGAGGGGGCCGGGACGTCCCAGTTCGAGCAGCATCTGCGGGCCGTGCTCGACCTGCCGCTCGGTGACCCTACAGCCGTCACGACGCAGATGGTGATGGCCAACGTGTTCGGCGGCAGCGGGTTGGCCAGCATGGACCCGGACATCTACGCGCGGTACACGCACGTGATGGCCGCCGATCCCGCCGTCAAGGTGCACCTGTATGGCAAGACGGCGCGGCCCGGGCGGAAGATAGGCCATGTCACCGTCCTGCCGAACCGGGCACTCGGCGACGACATCGATGCGCTCCGCGAGCGGGCCGGCCGCGCTGCGCGTTACCTCGGCGAGGGGAAGGACTGATGAGACAGCCACTGTCAACGTCGGGCCACACCGGAACGCCGCAGGCGCCGGGCCGAACGCCGCATAGTACTGACCTGCGCGCCTCCGGCACGACGCACCTTCAGGGCCGTTGCGGTGTCCCGGCGGCGAGACTCTGCCGACCGGGGGACACCCCCGAGCCCCCGATGGGCCTCCCGCGCCGCCAATTTGCGCGCCTCCGGCACGACCAAGCGAAGCGCCCGCGAGGGAGGCCATGAGAATGAGCGGCAAGCCACTGGTCGGCGTGGTCATGGGCAGTGACTCGGACTGGCCGGTGATGGAGGCAGCCGCCCTCACGCTGGCGGAGTTCGACATCGGCTACGAGGCCGACGTGGTGTCCGCGCACCGGATGCCGCACGAGATGATCACCTACGGCACCGCGGCGGAGAGCCGGGGACTGCGGGTGATCATCGCGGGCGCGGGCGGTGCCGCCCACCTGCCCGGCATGCTCGCGGCGGTCACCCCGCTGCCGGTCATCGGGGTGCCGGTGCCAGGCCGGCACCTGGACGGGCTTGACTCGCTGCTTTCTATCGTGCAGATGCCCGGTGGTGTTCCTGTGGCGACAGTCGCGGTGGGCGGAGCCCGCAACGCCGGCCTGCTCGCGGTGCGGATCCTCGGTGTCTGCGACAGCGCGCTGCGCGAGCGGATGACCGGCTTCCAGGAGAGGTTGCGCGATGAGGCGATCGTGAAGGGCACGGCGCTGCGGGCCAGCCGCGCCGACGGCTGAAGGCCAGATCCGCCGCAACCTCTTACCATCGGTGTTATGAGCCTTGACTTTCCCGCTTTCGCCCTGTCAGAGGAGCACGAGGCGCTCCGTGAGTCGGTCCGCGCCCTGGCCGACGACAAGATCGCGCCCCGCGCGGCCGAGGTGGATGAGACGGGTGAGTTCCCCTGGGACGTGCACGAGGCGCTGGCCAAGGCCGACCTGACCGCCGTGCACATCCCGGAGGCCTACGGCGGGGCGGGCGCGGACGCGATCGCGACGGCGATCGTCATCGAGGAGGTCGCCCGGGCCTGCGCCTCCTCCTCGCTGATCCCGGCGGTCAACAAGCTGGGCACCGTGCCGCTGCTGCTAGCCGGCTCGGAGGAGCTCAAGCAGCGCTACCTGCCGCCGCTCGCCCGCGGCGAGGCGATGTTCTCCTATGCGCTGTCCGAGCCCGAGGCCGGCTCCGACGCGGCCGCGATGAAGGCGCGGGCCGTCAAGGACGGCAACACCTTCATACTGAACGGAACAAAGCGCTGGATCACCAACGCCGGTGTCTCGGCCTTTTACACGGTCATGGCGGTCACCGACCCGGCGGCCGGGGCGGGCGGGATCTCCGCGTTCGTGGTCGAGAAGGATGATCCCGGATTCTCCTTCGGCGCACCGGAGCGCAAGCTCGGCATCAAGGGCTCGCCCACCAGGGAGCTGTACTTCGACAACTGCGTGATCCCCGCCGACCGGCTGATCGGCGAGGAGGGCTCCGGGTTCCGCACCGCGCTGGCCACCCTCGACCACACCCGGATCACGATCGCCGCCCAGGCGCTTGGCATCGCCCAGGGCGCGCTGGACTACGCGATCGGGTACGTGAAGGAGCGGCGGCAGTTCGGCCAGCCGGTCGCCGACTTCCAGGGTGTCCAGTTCATGCTGGCCGACATGGCGATGAAGATCGAGGCGGCGCGGCAGCTCACCTATGCGGCGGCGGCCCGGTCCGAGCGGGCCATGGCCGGCCAGCGGAGCGCGGACCTGACGTTCATCTCCTCGGCGTGCAAGTGCTTCGCGTCGGACGTGGCCATGGAGGTGACCACCGACGCGGTCCAGTTGCTCGGTGGCTACGGGTACGTCAAGGACTACCCGGTGGAGCGGATGATGCGGGACGCCAAGATCACCCAGATCTACGAGGGCACCAACCAGATCCAGCGCGTCGTCATGGCCCGCCAGCTCCTCAAGGGCTGATAGCGGGCCGCTGACCTGGTAATTCTCCGGCCTGCCGGGCCGGGAAACGGGGCCGTCCGACGCCGAGTCGGGCCGCCCGTTCTCGTGTCAGGCACCCGCAGGGTGAGACAGCGGTGCTCCTGCTCAGCGGGGAGCTGGTCACCAACAGCGTGCGGCACAGCGGTTCCGGCCTTGCCCGGCCAGATGGTCACGGTGACCGTCCTGAGCGAGGGTGGGGTCATCCGGGTGGAGGTCACCGATTGCAGTGGCGCTACAGTTCCGGTGCTGCGGCCCGCCGGCTCCGACGCTGAGGGCAGAAGGGGGCTGGTCCTAGTAGGCGTATCCCGGCCGTTATTGCCGGGGCGGCCGGGAACACCATGGCGATCGTGCAGGCCGCCGAGGCGGCTGGCAAGGCCCTCTCGGCCGGGATCTGCAGGCGGCCCTGGCCGGCATGGAAATTGTGCGGGAGCAGGTCGGCCAGGGACGGTGGGTCTTCAAGGCCGCCGAGCGCGGCAGGCGCGCCCTGGCCGTCCGGCCCGGCGGGCTGCGCGAACTGGTCGAGCAGCACTTGCGCCAGTTCCCCGGCGAGACCTTCACGCCGTACCAGATCGGCAAGGTGCTGACCCCGGTCCTCCGGCACGGTCGCCAACGCCCTGGACAAGCTCGTCAGCTTCGGCGTCGCGGAACTGGCCACCGACAAGCCCCGCAGCTTCCGGCTCGCCGCGAGTGCCCCTCAGCCTGCCGAGGGCAACTGCAGGGTCCGCGTCCCGGTGAATAATTCCGCGCCGCATGAACACTGAAAGATCAAAATCCGCGTTTGCGAACACTACGGCCCAGCGAGCGCTGGGCCGCAGTCGCTGGGCTGGCTGTTACGTGCCATCCATCGTGAACGCAGCACAGACCGCGCGGCCCCGTCTGGCGGCGACAGGCTCGTGAGCGTGCACCCGCCGAGATGCAGCCCGCTTGACTCCCGCGGCGGGCCGACTGACGCCACGGTGAGTGACCAGACTGGCCACGCCACGACCGGCGTGGCGCGCGGATCGCCGACTACGCGCTGTCCCCCAGTCTTGGGGCGTTTACGCGCTTGAAGCACAGAACGGCAGTTCGGGGGGTCTCAGCTCGGCCGGACCGAGCATGATGACGAATCCGCCTGAGCTCTCGGGCGGAGGTGCTACGCGGCGACTCTGCGGACTGTTCTTCGATGCAGGCTGCTCATCAATTACCTATTTTCCTAGGCAGACTTTATCTATCTACCTAGGCAGATTAGTCTAGTGCCCGTGCTGGACTTCCGGATCGATACCACCAGCGGGCTGGCGCCCTACGCGCAGCTCGTTCAGCAGGTCAAGCAGGCGCTTCGGCTGGGCTGGCTCCAGCCGGGCGACAAGCTGCCGACGGCGCACGAGGTCGCGGCGAGTGTGGCGATTAACCCGAACACGGTGCAGAAGGCCTACAAGGAGCTGGAGCACGACGGGCTGATCGCCGGCCGCCCGGGCCAGGGGACCTTCGTCCAGCGCAGCCTGAGCCAGTCGACGCCCGCGGCGCTGTCGCTGCTGCAGCGCCGCCTGGAGCGCTGGATCGCCGCGGCCCGGGTCGCGGGCCTGGATGAGGACGGGATCATGGACGTGGTGCGGGCGGCAATGCGGGATTTCAGTGCCGAGGCGAGCGCGTGAGCACGGCCATCGAGACGGTGGGCGCGGGCCGCCGCTACGGGCACTTGTGGGCGCTGCGGGAGTGCACCCTGTCGCTCCCGGCTGGGTCGATCACGGCCGTGGTCGGGCCGAACGGCGCGGGCAAGACGACCCTGCTGAACCTGCTCGTCGGCCTGCTGCCCGCCTCGGAAGGCCAGCTGCTTGTTGCCGGTGTGCAGCCCAGCAGCGAGCCGGGGTTCCTCACGCGGGTCGGATTCCTCGCCCAGGACTGCCCGCTCTACAAGGAGTTCACCGTCGCCGACCTGCTCCGGTTCGGCCAGGCGATGAACCCGGGCTGGGACGACAGGCTGGCCCGTGACAGGCTCACCGCGGCCGAGGTGCCGCTCAAACGGCGGGCAGGGCGCCTGTCCGGCGGGCAGCGGGCGCAGGTGGCGCTGGCGCTGGCCGTAGCGAAACGGCCACAGGTACTGCTGCTGGACGAGCCGCTGGCCGCACTTGATCCGCTGGCCCGGCGGGAGTTCCTCAAGACCCTGATCGGCAGCGCGGCCGCGACCGGCATCACCGTCGTGATGTCTTCACACCTGGTGGGCGAGCTGGCCCGCGGCTGTGATCATCTCGTGGTGATTCGCGACGGCCGGGTCCGCCTGACCGGTGAAATCGACCAGCTCCTGGGCGAGCACCACTGGGCCGCCGGGTCGCCGGACCAGACCGCCCGGATGCCGGCCGGGGTCGAAATCCTCAGCCGGTCGCGCCACGAACGGCACCACACCCTGCTCGTCCGCACCCAGCAGCCGCTGCTCAACCCGGGGCTGACGGTGACCCCGGTCGATCTGGAGGACCTTGTGCTGGCCTACCTCGAGCGTCCGGCCCCGGACGCGCGGGCCTCGCGGGAAGCGGGCCTCAGATGATCTGGACGACCTGGCGCCAGCACCGCGCCGAAGCGGCCGTCGGCGCCCTGATCCTGGCCGCACTCGCCGCCGCCATGGTCGCCGTCGGGTCCACGGCCAGAGACCGGGCCCGCGCCCTGGGACTGCCCGCCTGCCACCGGCCTACCGCCGCCGGCGGCGGTTGTCCCGGCGCCCTGGTTGCGCTGCACAACGACTTCCACCTCATCCCGTCGGTCACCGCCGCGCTCATCGCCGTCCCGCTGCTGGCAGGCATGTTCTTTGCGGCGCCGCTGGTCGCGCGCGAATACGAGGCGGGCACCTATCGCCTGGCCTGGACGCAGTCGGTCAGCCCGCTGCGCTGGATCACGATCAAGATCGTCCTGATCTTCAGCGTCCTCGCGTCGGCGGCGCTCGCCCTCGGCCTGCTGGCCACCTGGACACTCGACCCGCTGACTGCGGCGTTCGGCGGCCGTTACAACAGCGTCTGGTACGACGTCCAGGGCATGGTCCCGGTCGCCTGCATCCTGTTCGCGCTCGCCGTCGG
>DASWFT010000229.1:0-2794 GCA_036394075.1 Streptosporangiaceae bacterium | reverse complement strand
CGCAGCAGCGCACAGTGGTTTAAAGCCTCCCCCTGCAGGGCGGCTTTGAAGGGCCTACCTTCATCACCAGAACAGCATCACCTACGGAACCTTCCGCCTCTACACGGAAACCTCCTTCGGTGTTCGTGGTGCACAGTCGTCTGCGTAGCGGACAAGGCGGAAATTCGGAAGCCCCTGACGGCGGCGCACCCGCCGCTGCCACTCACTGCCCGACGGGCCTCCCGGCGCTTGGGCGATATGCTCGTCCAGCACCGACAAGGCCACGTTGCTGAGCAGCGGGGACAAGATCGACCCCTGCGGAGTACCGGTGTTGTTCTCCCGCAGCACGCGATCCTCACCGAGGATGCCTGCCTTGAGGAACGCCTTCACCAGGGCCAGGACGCGTTTATCCCCGACGCGAGCCCGCACCCGGTCCATAAGAGCCGAATGCGAAATCTCGTCGAAACAGGCTTTGATGTCGCCCTCCACGACCCACTCATAACACCGCGGGCGTAAAGCGAAATGGCGCACCTCGGCCACCGCATCATGAGCCCGGCGACCCGGGCGGAACCCATAGGAACACGGCAGGAAATCCGCCTCGAAGATAGGCTCCAGCACCAGCTTCAAGGACGCCTGGACCACCCGGTCGGTGACAGTCGCGATCCCCAGGCGGCGCTTCTTGCCACCCGCCTTCGGGATCATCCGCTCCCGCACCGGCAACGGGCGGAAACTGCGGTCCTTCAACTCCGACCGCAGCCGGTCAAGGAAACCCTCGACCCCCCTGGCCTCGATGGCATAGGCCGAATAGCCATCCACCCCAGCCGAGCGGGCGCCCTTGTTACTCCGCACGCGAACCCACGCCACCAGGAGAAACGCGGGATCGCACACGAGATTGAACAGATCATCAAACCTGCGATGAGCATCATCACGAGCCCAACGGTGCAGTTTGGCCTGAATCCCCAGTACCCGGCGCTCCGCCTCATACAAGGCACCCTCAAGCTCCGGCCCGCCAGTATTCACCAGCGCACCTCCCGGCATTCCAGCCTCCTCACCACTGGCTTGCTGGCCCCCTTCCCCATGCACACGCCTTTCGCGTGCCCGGAGTACTACGGGGCCTCCGTCCCGCCTGCGGCCGACAGCCGGCAACGGGCCTGCCCGCCACCCGGACCGGATGCCCGGACGGGAAGGGCGACCGCAGACGGTTCCCACGTTCACTGCGTACCGATCGGCCAGGTAGGCACCCAGCTGTACTCCGGCAGCCTCGCCACGGCTACGCCGCAGACCTTCACCGTGGCCTCCCCACCGGCTACCTAAGACCGGCTTCGGAGTTGACCCCCCACTACCTCATTGGCGGTCACGCACTGCACACCAGCCCCTATCCACCAGATTTGAGCTGGCACGACTCTTACGGAGCGTCAGCCACTGATTCGCTTACGCTGTACCTTCTGGCCTTGATTGCCGGACCCGGCCCATCTGGCAGTACTGAACCGTCCCGGCTTTGTCGGGGCTGCTCCTGCCCTCCCCGGCGTTCCCCGGCTCGGGCTGCCCCCATCTTCAATCAGGCCGCTGCGACGGCCCGACGGCGAAGGTCTCTCACCCCCGCTCGGTAACGCAGCGCCTCGTGGCGCAGGAGGTAGTAGTCGTACATCCGGGCCGCGTGCGGCTTGCTGGGTGTCAATCGCAGGTCGCATGGGGCCGCCTTCCGTTCCTGTGGCCGCCATTCCTGACGCCGCTGGGCGCCATCCTAAGGCTTGCGTCCGACGCCACTGTTGGCGTTGACCTCCGCGGGCAGCGGCCGTGGCCGGTTGCCTTCCGGCCGCCACTCTGAGACCGGCACCACACCCGGATCCACCATATCCAGGCCGCGGAAGGCAAGTTCGGCCAGCTCGTCAATGGTCCGGAGCTGGCCAGCCAGCCCGCGACCCTGGTATGCGCGCCCGGCTCCGCTCACCGCTTCCTCGTCATATTCCAGCGTGGCGTGGGACGCGACCAGGTAGCTGCCGGAAGGAAGCGCGTCGAGCAGCGTGGATACGCTGTGCGCCGGGTCGTCCTCATCGGGCAGGAAGTGCAGGACCGCCACCAGCATCAGCGCCACCGGCTCGCTGAGATCAAGAGTTTCCGCGACCGCCCGGCTGGCCAGGATCTTCTCCGGCTCCCGCAGGTCAGCATCGATGTAGGCAGTGCGCCCTTCCGGGCCGCTGGCCAGCAGCGCGCGGGCGTGGGCCAGCACGATCGGGTCATTGTCGGCATAGACCACACGGCACTCCGGCTCCAGCGCCTGGGCCACCTCGTGCACGTTGTTCGTGGCCGGCAGCCCCGTCCCGACGTCGAGGAACTGCCGGATCCCCGCCTCCCGCACCAGGTACCGCACGGCCCGGCCCAGGAACGCGCGGTTTTCCCGGGCCGCGGTCCGCACCGAGCGCCAACTCCGCATGGCCGACTCAGCGGTCTCCCGGTCGACGGCGAAATTGTCCTTGCCGCCCAGGAGATAGTCGTAGATGCGGGCCGGATGCGGCTTCGTGGTATCAAGACCTAGCCACATCGGCTCGTCCTCCCCGTAGGTACTCCCACGGCAGCGCCCGGTCATTACCGCCGCAGCCGAATCATAAGGCTCGCGGGCGGTCCGGTCGGCAGCACTCCGTAAGAGCGTGCCACCGTGACCGGCGTAACATCTGTGAAACTTTCCCGTTCGGCCGCATCCGCCGCCAGCCGTCCGTGGTGACCTGATTCCGCGTCTCAGCTACTGTCCGCGGCGCGGCCGGCTCCGCACTTGGCGGGAATCTGGCTGGTCCGGGCGGTCCGGCCGACCGTGACC
>DASWFT010000228.1:0-7373 GCA_036394075.1 Streptosporangiaceae bacterium | reverse complement strand
CGTCGGCTCGGCCACCTGGATCGGCTGGAACCTGCGCTCAAGCGCCGCGTCCTTCTCCAGGTGCTTGCGGTACTCATCCAGCGTCGTCGCGCCGATGGTCTGCAGCTCGCCGCGGGCCAGCATCGGCTTCAGGATCGACGCGGCGTCGATCGCGCCCTCCGCCGCACCCGCACCCACCAGCGTATGCAGCTCGTCGATGAACAAGATGATGTCCCCGCGGGTCCTGATCTCCTTGAGGACCTTCTTCAGCCGCTCCTCGAAGTCACCGCGGTAACGCGACCCGGCCACCAGCGCGCCCAGGTCCAGCGTGTAAAGCTGCTTGTCCTTCAGGATCTCCGGCACCTCGCCCTTGACGATCTTCTGCGCCAGCCCCTCGACCACGGCGGTCTTCCCCACGCCCGGCTCGCCCACAAGCACCGGGTTGTTCTTGGTGCGCCGGCACAGCACCTGCATCACCCGCTCGATCTCCTTCTCCCGGCCGATCACCGGATCGAGCTTGCCCTCACGCGCGCCCGCGGTCAGGTTCCGGCCGAACTGGTCCAGCACCAGCGAGGTGGAGGGCACCACCTCCGACGGAGCGGACGGCGCGGCCGCGGCGGCCGGCTCCTTGCCCGGGCCGCCGTGCAGTAGCTGGATCACCTGCTGGCGGACCCGGTTCAGGTCCGCGCCCAGCTTGATAAGCACCTGGGCCGCCACGCCCTCACCCTCGCGGATGAGGCCCAGCAGGATGTGCTCGGTGCCGATGTAGTTGTGCCCGAGCTGCAACGCCTCACGCAGCGCCAGCTCGAGGACCTTCTTAGCCCGCGGCGTGAACGGAATATGGCCTACGGGCGCTTGCTCGCCTTGGCCGATGATCTCCTCAACCTGCCGGCGTACGGCCTCCTGGCTGACGCCGAGCGACCCCAGGGCCCTGGCCGCCACGCCTTCACCCTCGTGGATCAGGCCAAGCAGGATGTGCTCGGTGCCGATGTAGTTGTGGTTGAGCATCCTGGCTTCTTCCTGAGCCAGCACCACAACTCTCCGCGCCCGGTCGGTAAACCTCTCGAACATCTCGTGCCCCCTCACCGAGCGGCCGGCGAGGCAACTGAAGTCTTGCTCGTCCCTTCCACATGGCCAGCCCGCGCACCGGGCGACGTCGCGCATGCGGATGTCGCACAACTAAACGTTCCCCGCCGCCAGGGCGCCCACCCCAACGGCGCAGTGTTCCCGGCTACGCCGGGAGCGAACGCCCGCGTCGGACCAGCGAACGCGCGCGGCATACAGCGCGCAGATCAGCCAGCGGCGCGCCGCGAGGATGCGATGCGCCGCTGGCGAGCTGACTGAGCTTCGGGCTGGCTGCGCTGCTGACGATCACGGGGGGCAGCCCTGCGCACGGCAGTGCGAATGAAGGGGCCCGCCCGTAATTGGCTGCCCACGCGGGCCCGGAGCCGAGTTAGCGCGAGGCCCCGTACTCTTGGATGATCGTCGCGGGAATACCGCCGCGCTCGCCACCTCGTGCCCGCGCTGCCTTCGCCCACGCCCTGATTTCCGCACTCCACACGTCGCGCATGTGGCCGCCAGTCGTCCGCTCCTGCCGATCGCGGTGGCAGGTCCCTTTGGCCTTGACGGAACCACACGCGGGCTATCGTGACAGGGACAGAGGGGAGCACGGATGTCATCAACGTCAGAGCCTGTGCACCTCAACAACCATCACCGGAACACGCTGCGCCAGATCTTCCAGCATCCCTTGAGCCATAACATCGAGTGGCATTCCGTAGTCTCGCTACTGGAGGCGGTCGGCTCGGTCGTGGAGAACCACGATGGCACAGTCGCTGCCACTGTCGGATCTGAGACCGAATACTTCGAATCTCCCGCGCATAAGGACATCGACACCCAGACGGTCGGCGGCCTGCGCCGCATACTGAGCAGCGCCGGCTACGGGACCGGGGCTGGCGACGTGGCCGCCAAGGGCCAGAAAGACTTGACCGCTGCCAGCCTGCCTGCCGGGCGGCGACAGGTCATCACCCCCCCGGACCGGACGGTGAATCGCTGATGGCTTCGCGCAGTCCGGCGGCGTCAGCCTGCTGATCGACGGCCGTGACGATGTGGCGGCCCGGAATCCGGAGCCGGCTCACGTGATCATCAACGCACACACGTCGATGACGCCGGGGCGACCGCCCGGCACCTCGGCTCCTTGAGCGTGACCTGGCTGGCCGAGGCCTACCGGGTCGCCCGCCGGCGGCGCCGGCTGCCAGCGGGCGACGGCGCGCTGGCAGCCGGCACGGTCGCAACCCGCCTGCGTAGCACCATCGCGGTCCGCGCGACTGCCCAGCGGGCTTGCTGCTCACCCCGCTGAATGGTGTCGCGCACCAGTTCGGGGACCGCGGCAGGGCCGAGGTGGGCGGTGAGGCTGCGGATCATCGCGGCGATGTCGTCGGCGTAACCGCGCCCGCCTAGCCCCGCGGGATCGAGCGCGGCTATGAGCGTGTCGAGGTCGACGGTGGTCATCCGCCGTGGACTGCACCAGCAGGTACAGGGCCAGCGCCGCGAATGCGCCGCCGACAGCCCGGCGTGGCAGCGCGCGGCTGGGCGGGCCAGGTGGCTGTCGTGGGCGAGCCTGGCCCACAAGACCGCCGAGGGAGCAATCGCGATCGCCGCCGCGGTGCTGGCCAGCTCGGTCGCCCTGCTCGGCCCGGGCATCATCATCGTGTGGCGGTTCCCCGGCGCCCCGCAACCTTGCCGGCGCCAGCACCATAGTGGAGACGATGAACAGCGCACCCGAGTCCCGGCCTGAGCTAGCGGCGGGGCGCGGGCGGCACCACCTTGCCGGCCAGTGCCCGCTCAACGGGGATGACCACGAGCTCGCCGGACGCCTTGGGGACGGTGAAAGAAGCACCGTCGGCTGCCTCCAGCATCCCCAGCACATCGGCCACCTCGTCGCCGCCGCCTGACGCGGGACGACGCCACCGAAGCACGATCCGCTTGCCCACGTCGACCACGGTCAGCCGCACTTCAGCGCGGTAGTACATCGCTACCACCAGCCTGCGAATGCAATCATTCCGCCTGAGCCCCGGCACCCCCGGAGGCGCCGGCCATGATGAGGGCTCAAAGAGCAAGAGGGCTAGAGCGTCTCAGGCCAGCAGGACTCCGAAAGCGCGGCGAGTCGTCGTGTGCGCTGCCGGCGGGCCGCAGGACTCCTCGACCGGTTATCGCAGGTGGCCCGTCGGCCGACGCGGCCCTGCTGGTGCACTGGGCCGGAGGTCTTCCACGCGCCCCGGGCCGCGGGCGCACCCGCCATGGCCGCGGATGAGGCCGACCGGGGTTCAGGCCGTCGTGTAGACCTTCTCGACGAACTCGGCGAGCCGGTGCTCGTCCAGGTTGCGGGCCAGGTCCGCCTCGGTGATCATGCCGACCAGGCGGTGGTTTTCGATCACCGGCAGGTGCTTGACCCGGTGACCTTCCATCTGGTGCAGCACCTCGCCGACGCCGGCGGTGGCCTCGACCCAGAACAACGTTTCCTGGGCCAGGTCACCGGCCCGGACCTGGGCGGGGTCGCGGCCTTCGGCGATGCACCGCCTCACGATGTCGCGGTCGGTGAGGATGCCGTGCAGCCGGTCGTCGGCACCGCAGATCGGCAGCGAGCCGACACCGAGATCGCGCATCTTCTGCGCGGCGGCCGCGACGCTATCGCCTTCGCCGATGCATTCTGCTCCCGGGTGCATGATGTCTCGCGCCTGCCGGGCCGCCTGCAGGCGGCCCGGTGCCTGCGCCCGTGGATGCGCCTGCGCGTGCGCGTCCAGGGCAGCGAACGCGCGGGCCACCCCCTCGTGTGTTGCCTCCCCGGAGTGCTCGGCATAGCAGGCCTCGCCGAGTTGCCGGACCAGCCTGCTGTGCTGCCGCCGCGCCTGCACCTCCATAAGCCGCGCCTGGCCCTGCGCCGCGCCGTGCTTGGCCTGGCGCTGGGCACGCTCGGCGGCCGCCTTGGCTTTGTCGAGGATCGACATGACTCCTCCTCTTCTGCGTGACCGCCTGTGGGTTCTTCCGCTTGTGACGTTACGCCCGACACGTCTCGCACAGATCAGCCCTGCTCAGCAGGGCGTCACCCTCTCGCGGTCCTGTGCTCCCAGGCCTGTGGGTTGAGCAGGGTCGGCGGGTGCCCGTCCTCGAGCCCGGCGAGCAGGTTGTCGGCCGCCAGGTTGGCCATCGCCAGGCGGGTCTCCACCGTCGCCGAGCCGAGATGCGGGATGAGCACGGCGTTCTCGCAGCCGAGCAGTCCGGGATGAACTCCCGGCTCGCGCTCGAATACGTCGAGCCCAGCGGCGAAGATCTGGCCCTCCTTGAGCGCCTGGGCCAAGGCCGCCTCGTCTATGACTGGACCGCGGGACGTATTCACCAGCACGGCCGTGGGTTTCATCATGGCCAGGCGTTCGGCGTTGATCAGATGGCGCGTCTGCGGGGTGAGATTCGTGTGGAGGGAAACGAAGTCCGACTCGCGGAGCAGATCCTCAAGCTCCCGGTACTCCGCTCCGAGTTCCTGCTCGACCTCGGCGGGCGGCCGGTACACGTCGTGATAGAGGACGGGCATGGCGAACCCGCGGGCGCGGCGGGCCAGGGCCTTCCCGATCCGGCCGAAGCCCACGACGCCGAGGGTCTTGTGGTGGACGTCTTGACCCAGCATCATGAGCGGCCCCCAGACCCACGGGGCACGGGAGCGGAGGAAACGATCGCCTTCGGCGATCCGCCTGGCCGCGACCATCATCAGGGCGAACGCGGCGTCCGCGGTGGTCTCGGTCAAGACCTCCGGGGTGTTGGAGGCAAGGACGCCATGCCTGGTGCATGCGTCCACGTCGATGTTGTCGAAGCCCACGGCGTAGTTCGCCACGATCCTGAGCCCGGGCCCCGCGGCGTCCAGGAACTCGTCGTCGACCCGGTCCGTAAGCAGCGTGATCGCCCCCGCCTTCCCGGCCACCTCCGTCAGGAGCTGGTCGCGGGCCATGGCACCCTCGCCCTCATACAGCGTCATGTCGCACTGGGCCTCGATCCGGTCCAGTGCTTCCAGCGGCAGGCGGCGGGTGACCAGGACCGGCGGACGCGTCCGGCCCACCGCTAAGCCTCCAGCTCCGGGAGGACCGCGGCCACGGCCTCCAGGGCCTCGCGAATGGCCTGGACCGAGTTCGCGTAAGAAAAGCGCAGGTAGCCCTCCCCGTACCGGCCGAAGGCCGTCCCCGACAGCGCGGCCACCCCGGCCCGCTGGAGCAGATGCTCTTCGATCCTTTGCGAGGGTATCCCGAACGCCTTGACCGAGGGGAACACGTAAAACGCCCCGCGCGGTTGCACGCAGGTGATGCCTTCAATGGCGTTCAGCCCCTCCACGATGACGTCGCGGCGCTGGCGGAACTCGGCGATCATCTGCTCGACCGGTTCCCACGGTCCGGTGAGCGCGGCGATCGCCGCGCGCTGGCTGAACGCGCTGGTGCACGACACCGAGTTGATGACCAACCGGGAGATGGGCTCCACCAGCGGCGGGGGAAACACGCCAAATCCCAGGCGCCAGCCGGTCATGGCGTAGGTCTTGCTCCAGCCGTCGAGCAGGATGGTGCGGTCGGCCATCCCGTCTATGTCCAGGATGGACAAGTGGCCCCCGTCGTAGCGGATGGCCCAGTACACCTCGTCGGCCAAGACGAGCAGGTCGTTCCGCATGGCGATCTCGGCGATCGCCTCGCAGTCCTCCCGGGTGAGCGCCGAGCCGCACGGGTTGTGCGGGGTGTTCAGCACGAGCAGCCGTGTCCGGGAGGTAACCAGGGAGGCCAGCTCATCCGGGTCGGGCCGGAACCCGTTCTCCTCCCGCAGCGGGAGAGGGACAGGTGTGGCCCCGGTGAACCGGGCGATGGACTCATACATCGGGAACCCGGGATCTGGGTAGATGACCTCGTCGCCTTCCTGGCAGGTAGCCAGCATCAGGTACCACATGATGGGTTTCGCACCCGGGGTCACGATCACCCTGCCTGGCGTCGTCTCGAGCCGGCCGGCCCGTGACAGCCACGCGGCCACGGCCTCGCGGACCTCGGGCAGCCCCGGTGCCGGGACGTAGTGGGTGAACCCGCAACGGAGGGCCTCAACAGCGGCTTCCACGATGTGGGCCGGGGTATCGAAATCGGGCTCTCCGATCTCCAGGTGGATGATCTTGCGGCCCTGTGCCTCGAGTGCCCGCGCCCGGGCCAGGACCTCGAAAGCGGACTCCGTTCCCAGCCTGGACATCCGCCGGGCCAGCCGGCAGGCTGCGATCATCTCTGGTGCGCCCACGACGCCGGTGCACCTCCCTCCGGCAGGAGCACGAGCCGAACAACGATGCAGCTTGCCGCAGCAAAATGTCAAGTCACCGCCCGGTGATGAGCGGCCTGGCGTGACCGCCGGCCCCGTGATCACGACCTTGGGAGCAGAACTGTCCCGCGCAGCGGCAGAGCGGCCGATCAAGCCGGAGAAGCGTTTGCTCCCCGGCCGCACGAGCGCCGCGTGCGCCCTGGCCGTCTGTCGGTGGTTGCTCTGGCGCTCGGTTTCCGGCGCCGCGGCATCCGGTCACGGGAGCCCACCTGACAGCGCATAACGAAGACGCGATCGGCTCGGCCTTCTCCGCGAGTATTCGCAGGTCGCGTGATGTGACGGCATTACCGGCACCCGCAGGAGGACAGCGCTTGGCACTCTGTGCTGGTGAAAGGACTTTCTGCCCTCTTCCTGGTGCCGAGAGGACGCCCGGATCGAGGACCGCAACCCAGCCGCGCTGCTCGGCGGCACATTCACGGCCGGGCCCGCCGGCCCGGCCGGGGTGTCCCCGCGGATAGCGCGGCTGTCACCTGTCGGTTCATGCTTCCTCCCGCAGGCGGATAGCGTTGTCAGCCGCCGGGAGGCGCGCAGGTGCCGAAGTCGAAGCTGATGGTCTGGCCGTTAGGGCTGAGGGAACCGTCCTGGCGACCGGGACGATGGCCGCCCTGCGGGCCCGATCCGAGGTAGTGGAGGCGCACCTTGTCGGCTGACGCATCGCCGGCCGTGCTCCGCGCCGAGCTGAGCTGCTCACGAGTCACGTCCGGGCGCTGGCCGAAGCGGGCGCCGCGGCGCTCATCGTCGAGCAGCGGGCCCGGGCCGTGCTGGCCATCTCCGACTACACCTACGTGCTCGGCGGCGGCCAGGTGCTGATGGCCGACACCCCGGTCCGCCTTTCCGCCAGCCGGGAGTTCACCGAGTCTTCTTCGGCGCCATCCCGCAGAGCCCGAAATTACCCGTACTCGGGCGGCGCTGAGCGCGAATCCTGTCAGCGACGTCCGGTGACGAGCTCGCGGCGGCTGCGGACGCCGAACTTGTCGAAGGCCGCGGTCAGGTGCTCCTGGACGGTGTTAGCC
>DASWFT010000227.1:0-10834 GCA_036394075.1 Streptosporangiaceae bacterium | reverse complement strand
ACCACAATGAAAAACCCCTGGCAGAACGCGACCAGGGTCTCCCCGGCCACCTTCCCGGTGACCAGGGTCAGCCGGGAGACAGGGGCCACGAACAGCTCGCGGGAGAAGTCGTTCTCCCGGTCCTCGACGATCGAGATCATGCCTGCGGCGGCAGACTGGAACAGGCTGGCCGCCAGCACCCCGGTGAACGCGAGCGTCACCGCGTTCAGGCCGGTGACCCGGCCGACGGTGGGCTGCAGGATGGCGCCCAGGCCGCCGATGAGCAGGATCGGGAACGCCAGGTTGACCGCCAGCCGGGGACGGTCGCGCAGCAGCTTGATCACATCGCGCTGGGCGATGACCGCGATCGCGGACAGCTCGTGCGCCATGCCGCCCGCGGTCGCGGGGGATCCGGTACCCGGCTGCGCGCTCATGACCCGGCCCGGTCCAGCGACCCGGCCCGGTCCAGCAGCAGCAGGTAGGCCTCCTCCAGCGTCGGCTCGGCGATCTGGAACCGGGTCAGCTCGGCCCCTATCGCGGCGACGATGCCCTGCGCGCTGCGCCCGTTGAGCGGCACCCGCAGCGGCCCGGCCGCGTCGCCGCCGGTGACCCGGAGGCCGAGCGCCTCAAGATCGCGGCGCAGCCCGGCCCGGTCCCGGGCGTCGAGCACGAGTTCCGGGCTCAGCTGGCGCGCCTTGACCTCGGCCGGGGTACCGCGCTCGATGATCCGGCCCCGGGCCAGCACGCACACCGCGTCCGCCGCCTCCGCCTCCTCCAGGTAGTGGGTCGTCAGGAACACAGTGGTGCCGAGCCCGGCCCTGGCCTCCCGCAGGTAGGCCCACAGGCTGCGCCTGCTCTCCGGGTCCAGGCCCGCGGTCGGCTCGTCGAGGAAGAGCACCGGCGGCCGGTGCATCAGCGCCCGGACGATTTCCAGCCTGCGCCGCAGGCCTCCGGACAGGGCGCGCGCACGCTGGCCCAGGATGTCAGACAGACCCAGCACACCAGCCAGTTGCTGCACCTGGCCGCGGTAACCGGCCGGCATCAGCCGGTAGAGCGGCCGCCACGGGTAGAGGCCGTAGAGAACGGCATGCAGCCTGATGTTCTCCTCAGCCGTCAGGTTGAGGTCGAGCGAGGGCTGCTGGAAGACGATGCCGAGCTCCCTGCGGACCTTCGCCTGCTCGCGCGCCAGGTCACGCCCGGCGATCCGGACCTGGCCCGACGTCGGGGCGAGGGTCGTGGTGAGTACGGACAGCGTGGTCGTCTTCCCCGCGCCGTTCGGCCCGAGCAGGCAGAACAGCTGACCCTCCGGGACGTCGAAGCTGATGTCGTCCACCGCGTTGCGGTGCGCGGCCCGGTAGCGCTTGACCAGGTGAGCGACCTCGACCGCGGTCATGGCAGGCGCTGTCCCTCGTGCCGCGGCGGGCGGTCAGCAGCCGGCCCGGCCCGCATCGGGTTCCCGCAGCCGGCGGTAGTGGGCGTCGAGCCCACGTCGCCTGGCCAGCCAGGCGACCGGGTGGGTGACCGCGCGGACCAGCGCGGCGGGCAGATACGGCGCGCGCACCTCCCGCTCGAAGTCGCGCATGAACAGCGCGAGGTCGAGCGGGTTGGGCACGGCTCTGGATGCCGCGTGCTGATCTTGAGCCAGTGCGGCGGCGGTTTCCAGCAGCTCTTGCATGTTCAGCGCCGGCTTGCTCTGCACCGCGACCCGGGCAGGCCCGCTTCCGGCGTTGGCGAAGTGGTGCACGGTGCCGGGTGGGATCCGCACGGTGTCGCCCGGGCCCGCGGTCACCCGCCGGCCGCCGACCCGGAACCTCATCTGCCCCGCGAGCACGGTGAAGCACTCCTCCTGCTCGGGATGGGCATGGCTGCTCGGCACCCGCCCGCCCGGGGCGAGCACCAGTTCCCAGTCAAGCACGCTGCCGCCGGTCTCCTCGGCCGACCTGCGGATCGTGATCTGCTCGCCGCTGAGCGGGTTCTCGATGAGGTGTCCGACGGGCGCCATGGCCGCCTCCTGGTCAAGTGATGTCCCCTCTGCACGGTAGTACGCGCGGGTAGTGCGCGCGGCGACCGCCGAGATCGCCACGGCCACGCCCATGGCACATGAAGCCTGCCCGGCCTGCGCGGCAATGTCGTCGGCCGGGCGGCCCGTCGCAGGTCGTCTTCGGAGGTAGCGCGCGGCGCGTCCGCTGCGTCATCGGATGTACCCGGGCGTGCTCAGGTGCCGCCGCGGAGCCGATGCCTCCTGGCATCAAGGGCGCGTACCGTCATTGGTAGTGATGACCAGACCTGACCTGCCTGAACACCGGCCGCATGGTCCCCGGCCCGGCGGGGCAGCCGTCCGGCGGTGGGCCACCGACGTCGCGATAGCCGTCGCGGTGATCGCGGTGCAGATCGGAGGCACGAACGCCGCGGCGTTTCACTACCCTGGTCACGCCCGCGCCGGGATCCTGGCCTACGTCCTGCTCGCGCTGGGCGGCGCCTCCCACAACATCTCGGTCATCAATGTCCAGGCGAACACGGCGCTGCATCTGATGGACCGTCAGCCCGAACGCGCCCGCACGGCGCTAGTGACCATCAATGACGTGAGCAAGCAGGCGCTGGTCGAGATCCGCTCGGTGCTTGGTGTCCTGCGCGGCGTGGACGAGAGCGCACCGCGGCGTGAAGTGGTCGCTCTCATCGCCTCGGGCTGTCCAACGAGGAGATCTCCCGCAAGATCTACGTCAGCCCGTCGACGGTGAAAACCCACGCCGCCCGGGCGATGACCAAGCTCGGCGCCAGGGACCGGGCCCAGCTGGTCGTCTTCGCCTACCGGACGGGGCTGGTCCGGCCGGGCTGGGCCGACTGACCTTCACGGACGCCGGGCAACTCCGCACCACAGCCACCGGGAGCCGTCGGTGTCCGCCATCGCAACATCTTCCGCGCCCCAGATACCCGCATAAGAGAGACCCGGCTGGGCGCCCTCGTACGGTGGCACCAGTTCCAGCCCGGTGAAGAACCGTTCCACCTCGGCCTTCGAGCGGAAGTAGAGCTGTTCGGTCGCGGTGTCGAATACGGTGCGGAATCCCTGTACCGCGCGCGGGGACTTGTGGTCGTCGCTGAGGTGCGACAGTGAGAGATAGCTGCCGGGCGCCAGCTCGCGCACATAGCTCGCGACCAGTCCCCAGGGGTCCGACCCGTCGGCCACGAACATCATGACCCCCGTCATAAGCAGGCCCGTTGGCTCGGCGAAGTCGATCAGCTCGCGCAGCCCGGGATCGCCCAGTATCCCGTCTGGATCGCGCAGGTCACCCAGGATGACCTTGATGGTGCTGGTGTCGGCCAGCAGCGCCTCGCTGTGCAGCCGGACCAGGGGGTCGTTGTCAACGTAGACGACCCGGGCACCCGGAGCGACCTGCTGCACCACCTCGTGCGTGTTCCCCACGGTGGGCAACCCAGACCCGATGTCGATGAACTGCCGGACCCCGCGCTCGGCTATCCACTTGGCCGCCCGCTGATGGAACCCGCGGTTTGACCATGCCGCATCCCTGATCTCGGGCACGGCCTGCATGATCTGCTCCGCCGCGGCGCGGTCGGCTGGGAAGTTGTTCTCGCCTCCTAGAAGGTAGTCGTAGATCCGCGCCGGGGACGGTATACCCGGATCCAGTCCGGGCGGGACCTGATCGGCTTCAGTCATCTCGCCTCCACGAACACAGCTTGCTCACAGTCTGACACGCCTCGTGCTATTCACGAACTGCGAGATCTAATCTGAAGCCTCCCACATTCCGGGGACGCCGCGTCCCGCGATCAGCCTGGCGCTGAATGCCTGGTAATGAGCCGGCTTAGCTGCGAGCCAGCATTGCTGTGCCGGGCTGGTGCGGATGGCCGCCGGGCGTCCAGGTCATGCTCATCCCGTTCGAGCCGGACAGCGTCAGGAACAGCCGCGCCTTGACCACGCAACCCGGGTACACAGTGCTGGTCGTCGTCGCCATCGCGGTCATGTTAGCGCCCGCGGCCTTCTGCACGACCAGGGTGCCCGAGCAGCCGAGCGACGGAGCGCTATAGCTGCCGTCCCGGCCCGCGGCCGGGATAACCAACTCGACCGTCCAGCTAGGGGCCGTCCACCCGGGCTGGCTCACGGTGCCGCTCCAGGTCCCGCCGAAGGCTGCCCGGCCGGACGGCGGCGGGGCGGACGGGCTGGCCGCCGGGCTGGCCGCGGATGGCGGTATCGCTGGTGCCTGGGACGCCAGGGAATCCGGCCGCGGCTGGGCTGGGGAGGGCGACAGGTCCGGCCCCGACAGCGGCGAGGCGACCAGCGCGCCTTTCGCGGCAGCCGTGCGATGCGCCCGGACTGCAGGACCTCCCGAGCCGTGGGCGGCGCCGGCTCGCGGCCGGTGGTCCCCGGCGTCTGGGGAGGTCAGGTGGGGCAGCACGGCGATGACGACGGCCGCCGCAGCCACCAGCGCGGCAGCGGCGGACCAGCCGACCACGGCCTTTATCGGTGCCCTCGGTGCCCTCGGCTGGTCATCGCCGGGCGCACGGCCAGCAGATGACGTTCCCGGCGGCTCAGGTATCCCGGCCGCGAGCAGGACCGCCTGTCCTCCGGCCAGCGGCCGGGCGACGCCGGGCTGATCCGGTCCGGCGGCCGCGGGCTCCGGCTGCGGCGCCCCGGGCGTGGAGCCTTCCCCGGCGGAGCCCTCCGGCTGCGGCGCCCCGGGCATGGCGCCTTCCCCGGCGGACCCCTCCGGGGGTTCGCGTACCTCGCCGGAGAAAGTGTCCTCACCCTCCGAGCCTGAGCCGGAGTAACTGCCATCGCCAGGAAACGTCGACTCCCCCGCCGACGCATCGTGCAGTCCGCTCCCGATGCCGGGGATGAGCGGGGCGATGGGCCCCGCCGCGACAGCCGACACTGCCGCCGGCAGCCACGACCGCTCGAACGCGAGCGCGCCGTCGGCGGTCCGGGCCCGGCAGGTGTCGATGATCTCACGGGGCTGCGGCCGCAGCGCCGGGTCTTTGGCGAGGCAGCGCGCTATTAATGGCCGCAGGTCCGGTGGACAGCCGTCCAGGTCCGGTGCCTCGTTGAGCACCCGGTAGAGCACCGCGAGCGCGGCGCCCCCACCGAAGGGGGGACGTCCGGCGGCCGCGTATGTGGCCAGCGAGCCTAGCGCGAACACATCGACCGGTGGCGTAGTTGGCTGGCCACGGGCCTGCTCAGGAGCCATGAACCGGGGCGAGCCGACCCGGATGCCGCTGCGGGTCAGGGCGGGCGCGGCGGCGGCCCGGGCGATGCCGAAGTCGATGACGCGCGGGCCGTCGGCGGCGAGGATCACGTTGGATGGCGTGAGGTCGCGGTGGACGATGCCGGCCGCGTGGATCGCCTGGAGGGCCTCCGCAATACCGGCGACCAGCAGGAAGACGCTTTCCTCTGGCAGCGGGCCATGATCGGTGACCGCTCGGCGCAGGGACATGCCCGGCACGTAGGCAGTCGCGAGCCACGGCTGCCGGGCGTCGGGGTCAGCGTCGAGCACCTGTGCCGTGTACAGGCCATGGACGCGCTGCGCGGCGAGGACTTCCTGGCGGAACCGGTCCCGGAAGTCCTCGTCGTCCCCGAACTCCGCCCGCACCACCTTGATCGCCACCGGCCGCCCACCCCGCGTGAAGGCCAGGTACACCCGCCCCATGCCACCCGCACCGAGCCGGGCGCGGAGCTGGTAGCCGGCGACTTCGCGAGGATCGTCGCCGGTCAGCGGCTCAACCAACCGAACCCACCTGCCTCCAGCCGGTCCACGGCCGGACCGCCGGCGTGGGTCGGTGCAACGGCCTGGCCACCATAACGATCTATTAGCCAGGAAAGCGTGCTACCCGCGGATACGCCACTTCCGCACGTGAGCGCTAGATTAACTCCGTTTGCCCGCAGGCCTGACCCGGACCCGGTATTTGTCACAGCTCTCCGACCCTCCCCGGCGCTGAGAAAAGGGCCGTCCAGCCGCCCCGAAGATCCGCCGGGGTATCGGTGGTCTGGAGGAGGTTGACCGCCTACCGGACGCCATCGCGTTGTCCATACACTGCCAGTGTGTCGTCCGGTGATGCGGGTTCGTTCGAGCTGGGAACCGATGGTCCTACGACGATCCTCGTCGGCGTCGACGACTCCACCACGTCGCTGCGAGCTGCCTCGTACGCGGGAGGGCTCGCACGCCGGCAGGGTGCCCGCCTCACCGCGGTCTACGTTGCCCCGGTCGGGTCTCCGGCCGCGGCGGCTCCCGGTGGAGCCGCACTGATCGTGGCGCAGCGCGATGCATATGACGAGATTGCCAGCGACATGCGCCGCCGGGCCGCAGAGGTGTCCCGCGAGCTGGGCATCTCAGTGAACGTCGTCGCCGCCCGTGGTGACCCGTTCACCGAGCTTTCCCGCGTCGCGGACGAAATCCGTGCCGACGCGATCGTCGTCGGGGCGTCCACCAAGGCCGGGCACCGGCTGATCGGCTCGCTGGCGGTCCGGCTCGTGCGGGCCGGCAAGTGGCCGGTCACCGTGGTGCCCTGATCCACAGGCCCGGGTCGGTCAGAACAGGTCGTTGCCGCTGGGCAGCTTCTCAGGCTGGGTGAAACGGCGTCCCAGTGCTCGGCGAGCTTGCCGTCCTCGACGCGGAAGAGATCATAAAAGGCAGTCGGCTCGTTGTGGAGGGTCCCCTCGGAAATGGCTTGCCGGACGAGGTCCTTCTGAGACATGTGTGCGCTCTTTCATCGCGGTACATGGCTGTTGGCTCGAGCGTGGACTGCATGACGAACGCTAGCGACGTCATGATCACTTGAGCTACGGTCATTACGACGAACCTGGGCACCTGTCACTCGTGCGGTTGGACAAGTCAGCCTCCGCTCCTATGTTCTGCTGCCTGTATGTCCTGCTGCCTGGTCAGTATCCGTATCCGTGGCCGGTAGAGCTGGTTGACGGGCTCGGGGCGGGCGCGGCGCCACCGGAGACGGTGATCTCATGCCATACCCCGCCGGACAGGTTGAGCCCGTTTCCCTTGGCCTGCCCAGGGGCGGTGTCGCCGACGTAGGTGTACAGGGGGTGCCCGGCGTAGGTGGCCTGCGTCGAGCCGTCCGACCGCGTGATCGTGCCCAGCTGGCCGGTAACACCGGAACCGGCGGTCACCGGGCCCTTCACCGGCGGCCAGTAGGTGGCGCACGACCCGTTGCAGTTCGACTTGGTGGAGGTGTCCGGGACGAACCAGTACACGGTGAGGCCCTTGGCGTCGGTCAGCACCGTCGCGCCGCCGATCTTCGCGGTATTCAGGGCCGCGGCCGACGAGCCCGCGCTCGACGACGGGGCAGCGGCCGACGTGCTGCCTGAGCCGGCTGAGCTGCCCGTCGACGTGCTCCCGCACGCCGCGGCAATAAGCGCGACGGCGGCCAAGCCCGCCGGCGCCCACCATCTGTTATGCATCGCATTTCTCCGTTTCCAGGGGATGGACCATCTACCCAGATCACGTAGCGCCTGGCCGGTCCGTTCACGACGCATTGCAGACGCCCAGGCAGATCCGCTGATGAGAACGCGTATTCGCGGCCCGGTCCCCGTGTCCCGGCCTGAACCGCAGGGGAAGCCGATCCGGACGGAAGGGTGATCCGGACGGAAGGCTGTTGCCCATGTCGATCCGGCCGGAAGCCGTTCGTGTAGAGGGTGAGAAGCCGGCACGGCGCCGGCAGCGCGTCAGGAGGAACCGAAGTGAAGCAATACCTGCTCAGCGTGTATCAGCCCGATGGGGATCCTCCGCCGCCCGAGGTCTTGGAGACGGTGATGCGGGACGTCGGCGCCTGGGACCAGGAACTCAAGGCCGCCGGTGCGTGGGTCTTCACCGCAGGCCTGCATTCTCCGGGCACGGCGACCGTGCTGCGGCCGCAAGACGGCAGCGTGCTGATCACCGATGGCCCGTTTACCGAGGGCAAGGAGCACGTCGGCGGGTTCACCATCATCAAGGCGGCTGATCTGGACGCCGCGCTGGAATGGGGCCGTAAGCTCGCTCGGGTGACTACCCTGCTGATCGAGGTGCGGCCGCTGCAGGACAAGGCCGGGGACTGAAACCTGGCGTGCTGGCCCCTACTGCCCCGCAGATCGAGCGTGTGTTCCGTGAGGAGTACGGACGCGCGGTGGCCGTCCTGACAGGCGTCTTCGGTGACATCGACGTCGCCGAGGAGGCGGTCCAGGACGCGTTCACCGCGGCGGCGCAGCGATGGCCGTCCGCCGGGCTGCCCCCGAGCCCGGCGGGCTGGATCATCACCACCGCCCGCCACCGCGCGATCGACCGCCTCCGCCGCGAGGCGTCCCGCGAGGACCGGCACGCCCAGGCCGCCCTGCTGCACTCCCGCAGCGAGCCGGCCGCCGACGGCCCCGTGCGCGATGACCGGCTGCGCCTGATCTTCACCTGCTGCCACCCCGCGCTCGCCGCCAGCGCCCAGGTCGCCCTGACGCTCCGGCTCCTGGGCGGGCTCACCACCGCCGAGATCGCCCGCGCCTTCCTGGTGCCCGAGCCCACCATGGCCCAGCGGCTCGTCCGGGCCAAAGGCAAGATCCGCGACGCGCGGATTCCCTACCGCGTGCCCGACGAGGCTGCCCTCCCAGAGCGCCTCCAGGCCGTGCTGGCCGTCATCTACCTCATCTTCAACGAGGGCTACACAGCAAGCTCAGGCGACCGGCTGATCCGCGAGGACCTCTGCGCGGAAGCCATCCGCCTCGGACGGCTCCTGGCCGGGCTCATGCCCGGCGAACCGGAGGTCATGGGACTGCTCGCGCTCATGCTGCTCACCCACTCACGCCGGGCCGCCCGCACCACCCCAGACGGCAACCTCGTGCAGCTGGCCAGCCAGGACCGCAGCCAGTGGGACCGCAGCCTCATCACGGAAGGCCAGGCCATCGTCCGGCGATGCCTGCGTCGCAACCAGCCCGGCCCCTACCAGATCCAGGCGGCGATCAACGCCGTTCACAGCGACGCGCAAGTCGCCTCCGCCACCGACTGGCCGCAGATCCTTCAGCTCTACGACCAGCTCCTGCCACTGGCCTTGAACCCGGTCGTAGCCCTGAACCGCGCCGTGGCAGTGGCCGAGGTCGAAGGACCGGCCGCGGCACTCACCCTGCTCGACCGCCTCGACCTAAGCGGCTATTACCTGTTCCACGCCATCCGCGCCGACCTTCTCCGGCGTCTGGGCCGCACCACCGAGGCAGCACTCGCCTACGAGGCCGCGATCGCCCGGGCCGAGAACACGGCCGAACGCGACTTCTTGCAGCGCAGCCTGCAAGCCATGATGTAGCCGTGACAACCCGCCCCGGCACCCTGTGGGGCACACCGAACCCCGCGGCGCAGCGGGCTGATGACCTGCGCAGCGCGGCACCCGCCGGCTCCACTGTTGTCGTCATGGTGTTCCCTCCTCAGACGGCACATCCGTCCGTCCTGTCCTAGGAGTTACACCGTTGTTGTTTTTACAGCCTGGCGGCCCGGTCTCCCCGGGGGTGGGAGACCGGGCCGCCGCCTTCTGATGGCCACAGCAGAGCCATCAGGCTGGGGTTAAAAGGCTGAGGTCATGGAGTGTCAGTCGGCTTGCCGGTGGGGTGGCTGGTGGCCTTGCCGCCGGGGTGGCTGGTGGGCTGGCCGGTGGGGTGGCTGGTGGCCTTGCCGCCGGGGTGGCTGGTGGGCTTGTCGCCGGGGTGGCTGGCGGGCTGGCCAGATGGGGTTGCGCCGGGGTGGGCTATGCCCGCGCAGTACGCGGTGACCTTGGCCGCCCCGCCCGCCGCGGCCGCGAGGTTGCGGAAGGCCACCGCCTTCTGCGCCGCGCTGCCATGCGCCTTCAGGTCCGCGAATGCGGTGCACAGGCCGTACGCGGCGTGACCCGCCGGGTCCGGGCCCACCGGGGTAGCCGGATGCGTGTCCGGCCGCGCCGCGGGTGCGCCGATGGTGTCATGCGCGAGTCTTTGCGCGGGGGCGGGCAAGGCGCCGGCGTACGCCGCGGCGGCGGCGCCGCCGAGGCTCACCGCGGCGGCCGCGGCGATCGCGGCGAGTTTGGCGCTGATCAGTGACGTGAGCAAAGGACGCCTCCTGCGGCGTGAGCGGGCGGGTTCAGCCGACATGCCGGCCGCGCCGCGGAACACCGCCAGGGCATTCGCCCCGGCCGCCAGTTCGCTGGCCGCCGGCGCCCCGGTAAGCGCGGCGATAGCCTCCGCCACCGGGCGCAGCCCTTCGGCGGCGTCCTGCGCCAGCAGGTCCCCGGCGAGCAGCGCGTCGAAGGCGGGGTCCCCCACCGGGGGAACATCGCCTCGCGCTGACCACATGAAGACCGGCATGTCATCGTCCGAAACGCCACGGCCGGTCATAGCGTTACACCAGCCGCCGACAAGATCTGGGCCAGCCGCCGCAGCCCCCGGTGCGCGGCCACCCGCACCGCCCCCGGGCTCCGGCCCACCATCCGGGCCACCGCCTCGGTGTCCAGGCCCGCCACCACCCGCAGCAAGATCACCTCCGCCTGCAGCGGCGGCAACGACGCCACCGCCGCGATCGCCGCCGCGGTGGCCAGGTTCTCCATCGCCAGCCCCGCCGCATCCTGCGTTCTCGGCTCCCGGGCCCCCGGCAGTTCCGCCAGCGGGGCCACCGGGTGCCGGGAACGCCGGCGGCCCTCATCGATCGCCCGCCGCCGCGCAGTCGTGAACAACCACGACCGCCACGCCGGCTCGTCCCCGCGGAAACCGGACAGCCCCCGCACCACCTGCACCCAGGTCTCCGCCGCGACATCCTCCGCAGCGCCCGGAGCGGCTACCCGCAGATAACGCAGCAGAGCCGGATTGACATCACGCCACAACACCGAGAACGCAGCCTCGCTGCCATCCTGCGCGGCG
>DASWFT010000226.1:0-17372 GCA_036394075.1 Streptosporangiaceae bacterium | reverse complement strand
CCGACAGCACCAGCGGCTCCAGCCTGGTATCTCCCATCCCTCCAGCAGAACGCAACCGTCACCCAGGCGATAGCCCGGGCACGAACTTGGGACACAAGACGACTCACGAGGTGACCGATAAACTCAAGACCCGCTCACTAGCGCCCTAAGTGCATGACCACCACCGCAACCGTTGAGGCGCAGGCCGGCCCGGCTATTCGCCGCAGCCGCGCGGGCGGCGACCGCTTGGGCCGCTGTCCGGGAGCTGAGCGGGATGGATATGGGGCCTCCCTCTCGAGGCGGCCCGTTCTCCCTGACCCAGTCGCTGCGCTCTCTGCTGGCCGCGCGGTGGCATACGGGTTCGCGCCGTGCTGACCGGCCCGGTCGACACCGACATGGTCCGGGACCTGGATACCCAAGTCCTCCCCCCAGTCCGTCGCTCGGGCCATCTTCGATGGCGTGGACAACGGAGAGGAGGACATCTCCCCCGACCCCATGTCCCGGACCATCGCCGACAGTTGGCGCAGCGGCCTGGCCAAGGCTCTCGAGCGCCAGAACGCCGCACTGCTGCAAGCGCAGCCCGCGACGTCGTAAGCAAAGGCGGGGGACTGAAGGTGGACGCCGGGCCAGGCCGGAGGCCTGCTAGGCAGGGATCCTGGCGCTGCCTCGCCGCGGGCCGCCCGCTCTGGTACCGGCCGGACGCTTCGCCGCCCCGCCCGGCCGCCACGGCGAGCGGCAGGACAGCCGCGCCGACTGCCGCCCTTGCGGCGACGCTCGGGGTCGCCGCCAGATGCTGGGTAGTCGCGGTCCGGCTGATGAACGGCATGGTCACGGGATGGCGACCCGGCTCGGCTCGTTGGCGTCTTTTATCGCCGTGTGGGTGTGGATGAATGGCGGCGAGGTGGCAGGGTAAACGCGCGACCGTGCAGGTGTACGGGCTCGCGGAACGCCGCGAAGCAACTAGGGGTGTCAAGACACACACGGAGGCGATCATGAAAGATAAGGCGAAGAACGGCGCCGTCGGCACCCCGGCGATGCCCGCGGTGACCGACCGGGCCGCCTTCCAGGCCGAGCTGGACGCGCTGCGGGTGCGGGAGAAGGCCCACACCCGGGAAGGCGACGCGATCGCGGCCGCCCGGCGGCGGCTGCCCATGGTGGAGATGGACGCCGCCATCCCGCTGACCGGGCCCCGCGGGCCGCTCACCCTGCTCGAAGCGTTCGAAGGGCGCCGGCAGCTCATCGCCTACTACTTCATGTGGCACACCGGCCGGCCCGCGGCCCAGCAGTGCGAAGGCTGCACCTGGGTCACCACCCAGGTCAGCGAGGTGTCCTACCTGCATTCCCGCGACATCACCTACGCGGTCTTCTGCCAGGGCCCCTACGCCGAAAGCGCCCGCTACCGCGACTTCATGGGCTGGGACATGCCCTGGTACTCCGCCCAGGACTCCCTCGGCGCGCTCCTCGTCGGCCGCCAGATCGGCAGGATGCACCTGGTGTGCTACCTGCGCGACGGCGACCGCGTCTTCGAAACCTACTGGACCACCATCCGCGGCGTCGAAGCCATGGACTACAGCTACGCGCTCATGGACCTCACCGCCTACGGCCGCCAGGAGCCGTGGGAGGACTCGCCCCCCGGCTGGCCACAACAGTGCTCCAACACGCGGACTAACGGCGGCCCGCCCGATTGGCCACCACTGTCAGAGTGGCCAGAGTGGCCGGGCGGACGCCCCATCGCCCAGTGGCCGCGCCTGGAAGCTGGGCGCTCTGACGACCTCGGCGTCGGCAATGACGGCCGTTAGGACGACCGCGGCGGCCGCGCTGACGGCGACGCTTGGGCTCGCCGCCGCGTGCTGGGTGGTCTCGGTCTGGCAGATGACCGGGATGGACATGGGCGTGGCGACCCGGCTCGGCTCGTTCGCGTTCTTCACCGCGGTGTGGTGGCGATGATGGCGGCGATGATGCTGCCGGGCGCGGCCCCCGCCGTGGCGCGAGCCGCCCGCGCCGGTGGTGTGCGCGCGGTACCGCTGTTCGCCGGGTCTTACCTGGCGGTCTGGGCCCTGGCGGGTGCCGTCGTGTTTGCGGCCTACCAGCCGCACGGGACGGCCGCGGCCGGCGCGGTGACAATCGCCGCCGGGGCTTACGAGTTCACGCCGCTCAAGCGGCACTTCCGCCGCCGCTGCCGCGAGGCCGCCGGGTCGGGTTTCGGGTTCGGGCTGTGCTGCGCGGGCTCCAGTGCCGGGCTGATGGCGATGCTGGTGGTGCTGGGCGTGATGAGCGTCGGCTGGATGGCCGCGATCGCCGTCCTTGTCACTGCCCAGAAGCTCCTGCTACCCAGGGCCGCCCTCGATGTGCCGCTCGCACTCGCGATCGTCGCATTCAGGGTTCTGATCACCGTGGGCCCCTCGTCGGTTCCCGGCATCGCGCCGCCGATGTGAGGTCACATCGGTGGCTCCGTCCATCTCGAACTATGTGGAAATACAAAGGAGACAGCACAATGACCAGTCACCGGATCGGAACGCGCGAGGAGTGGCTCGCGGCGCGTGCCGAGCTGCTGGAGCGCGAGAAGGAGCTCACAAGGGTGGGCGACGAGCTCGCCCGGCAGCGCCGGGAGCTTCCCTGGGTGCCGGTCGAGAAGCAGTACCCGCCGCTCCAGACCGAAGACGGGACCAGGACGCTGGCGGAGCTGTTTGACGGCCGCTCGCAGCTGGCCGTCTATCACTTCATGTTCGGCCCGAACTACACGGCTGGCTGTCCGGCCTGCTCGGCGACGGCTGACAGCTTCAACGGGGTGCTCCCGCACCTCGCGGCCAACGACGTGACGATGATCTGCGTCTCGCGCGCGCCGATCGACAAGCTGCTCGCCTACCGCGCGCGCATGGGCTGGAGCTTCAACTGGGCCTCCAGCCACGAAAGCGACTTCAACCTCGACTTCGGCGTCTCCGCCGGCGAGGAGGCACCGCAGGCGGTCGCGCCGCTGCTCGGGGCCAACGAGGTTGCGGCGCTATCGCGGCTGAGCGACCCGCGGGTCCGTGACAACCTGCCGCCGATCACCAGCCAGAACGCCATCGCGACCGGCACGGACATCGCCGGCTATTTCTCCGAGGGGCACGGCGTCAGCACGTTCGCGCGCGAGGGCGATAGCGTCCACCACTGCTACTCCAGCTACGCCCGCGGCACCGAATTCCTGATGGGCTACTACGCGATCCTCGACCGGACGCCGAAGGGCCGCGCCGAGGTTGGCCCGATGGGGACGTGGCTGCGCCGCCACGACGAATACCACAACCAGTGACACGTGCCGGAGGAGATCATGGTGAACTCGGCTGCGGGCGGGGCCAGCGACTATAACACCCAGATCATCAAGGAGTTCCGGGCGAACGAGGGACGCGTCGGCGGGATGTGGGAAGGCACCACGCTCATTCTGATCCATCACATCGGCGCCAAGTCCGGGATCGAGCGCGTCACGCCGGTGGCCTGCTCCCCTCAGGGAGACGGCCGGTTCGCGATCTGGGCCGCCAACGGCGGATCGCCCACCCACCCGACCTGGTACTACAACCTCAAGGCCCACCCCAGGATCACCGTTGAGGTCGGTGCCCAGACGTTCACGGTCCTGGCGGAGGAACTGGGCGGCACCGCCCGCGCCGAGCTGTGGCCGAAGCTGGTCGCGGAGTGGCCGAAGCCGGTCGCGGGGTCCCCTGACCTCGGCGCAGCCCAGGGCAGGACCACGCGGCAGTTTCCGGTGTTCATGCTGACCCGCCAGGACTGACCCGCGACGAGAACCCGGCTTGCGCCACCTGGTACCGGTGCTGCTGGAGCACGTCACCACCCCAGCCCGCAACCCGGCCGCCGAACTCAGCTCAGGCCGCCACCGGCCGCGGGCGCCGCAGCTCCCGAGGCCCGGCCACCGGCACCCTGGCCCGCCCCGGGCAACGGGCCTAAACGCTCAGCTCAACAGGAGACCGCTATGAGCGCACAATCCCCGGACCTGTCCATCACGGCTGACACAGTGCCAGGCAAGGCGCGGTGCCCTGACCGCCAGTCCGTCGCAGGCCACGCCTGCGACGAATAGTCCCGCCGGCGGGAGGCTGCCGCTGTCGGCGACCGAACGGACCCGGCACCGCCGGTTCCGGCACCTGGGGCGGGTTGACCGGGACTCTTTGTACGCGGTGCTAGACGCCGGGCTGATCGCCCACCTCGGAGTGATCACCGGCGAGTGGCCGATGGTGGTCCCCACCGTATACGGGTTCACCGCAGACACCCTGTACCTGCACGGCTCGGTCGCCAGCCAGAGCCTGAACACCGCCGGAACCCCGGTGTGCGTCACCATCACCCTCACCGACGGCCTCGTGCTCGCACGGTCGGTGTTCGAGCACACCATCAACTACCGCAGCGCCATGATCTACGGGCAACCCCGCCTGGTCACCGACCCCGACGAACGGCTCGCCGGGCTGCGCTGCATCACCGAGCACGTTGCGCCCGGCCAGTGGGACTACGCCCGCCAGCCCAGCCGCAAGGAACTCGCCGCGGTCCGCCTGCTGGCGCTTTCGCTGGACGAGGCCTCGGTGAAGATCCGCACTGGCCCGCCCGACGACGGCGACAGCCCGGATCCCGCACTGGGTTTGTGGGCGGGCGAACTACCAGTGGCCACCACTTGGCAGCAACCCATCCCTGATCCGGTGTTGGCGGTCAGTAGAATCTGCCCGCAGGCGGCCATGAGGAACTGCCCAGAGGCGGCCAGCCTGGTCACGGAGCGTGGCTGACTGGCGAGCGACGATCGTGCCTGATCCACCGGTCGGCGTGCACTCGGGACGCTCGGCGTCCCGCAGTTTGGGGCACACAGATCCGATCGATCTTGCGTGGCCATGATCGCCATGGGCTGCGGCCCAGACCGCCGCAAGTAGCCGATGAGCGGACGTTCGGCGGACGGGGTGCCCGGCCGTGCAGTTGCCGAATCGGAGCGGGTGGCAGTCGCACCTGACACGCCGTGCGCCGCCCACAGAACATCCGGTTCTGGCCCACGCACCAGATGGCGTACCTCATCGTGGCAAAAGTGGCATTTCCTTCGGGGCGTTAGACCGAGATGCTTATTGAGGTCGTGTCTCCGTCAGGATAGGAACTAGTAGCGGCGTTCCTTTGCAGTTTCACGCGGCAATCGCACGGGGAATCTTGCTGGCGAACAGGCCTGGAAGAAGCGGGTGATCTTCATGAGCACGGAACTGGCCGGCGTCCCGTCCGACCGCCAGCCAGAAGCGGGGCCTCCCGCCCGGGGCCGTAGCGGCGCCTTTGCGCTTCCCGTCAGCACCAGTTTACGATTCGCCCTGCTCATAGCGGCGGTCGTGGCATCGAGCTTCTCCGTCTACCAGGGCATCTACCTAACCACACCGCGCGGGCCCGCATTGATTTCGCTGATGCTCCGGTGCCGCTCGCAGGCGCTGGCACACCGGCCGAGCGGGATGACCGCCACTGCAAGCATGGCCAGCGCGCTCCACCAAGCCGCGGTGTGTTACTCGGGCGGGGAACGTACCGAGGCATGGTGGGGCCTGCTGGGCGTCGGCGTCCTCACCGTCGTGGCCGGCGCCATCTTCCTGGCACAGCCCTGGTGGTACCGACGGCGGAAACACCTGACCGAGCTGACCGGTGCTGACACCGCTGACTTGGAGAGCCGCCTCGAGGGGGTTCGTCGGCGGACCGGGACGGGTCCCGTGGTCTGGCTGCTTCAGCCACTCAATGTCCGCCTGTCGGCGTTCGCGTTCGGCCGGCCCGGACGACGGTTCGTTGCTATCAGCGGCGGAGCGGCGGTCGCGGCGGTCAGGAAGCCCGCCGCCTTCGACAGCGTCATCTTGCATGAACTGGCCCACATCAAGAACCGCGATATCGACCAGGCGTACCTGGCCGTGGCGATCTGGCGGGCATTCGTCGTGGCGGCGCTGCTGCCCATGGCCGTGCTGTTGATCTTCACCAGCGTCCTCGGTGAGCCGCAGCAGCTGATCTGGCGCGTAGCCGTGATGGCATTGATCGTTTACTCGCTCCGTAACGCGATCCTGCGGTCACGTGAATTCGACGCGGATGCGCGCGCACGCCAACTCGACCCCAGGACCGCGCTGGGTACGGCACTGGCGAGCCTGCCTGCCCGCACCGGGCGCCGGGCGTGGCACCTGGGCGGGACGCATCCGTCGGGCCAGGAACGCGCGGCGGCACTGCTGGACCCCGCGCCGTTGTACCGGTTCGGGTTCTGGGACGGGCTGGCGGTAGGGCTGGTCGCGGCCCTTGGTGCGAGCGCCACGCATGAGATCGTCACCCTCCTGACTACGGTTATCGGCGTCAGGTATGTCGTCATGGCGATCATCTTCGCGGCCTTTGCGGGACCCGCGGTCGCGGTCGCCATGTGGCGAAGGCAGTTGGTGGAAGCGGACACGGGCGTGGTGACGGGCTGGGCCGCGGGGCTGGGCCTGGGTCTCGGTCTCGCGCTCGGCCCGGTCATTGCCCTGTCGGGGGCGTACAGCACGGCACTGTGGCCGGACCATCCGAGCCTGGCGGCCTTCGGCGTCCTGGCGGTGTGGACTGGCTTCGTGGTGCTGACCTTCACGCCCTTCCCGGTCTGGATCGGACACTGGGCCGACGCCTGGCAACAGCGCGCCGATCCGGCCGCGCCGCGCGTTCCCACCCGGGGCGCCATGATTGCCGCGGCGGTCGCCGCGTGGATCGTCATGGCCATCGGCCTATACTTTACGCTGAGTAATTTCGTCTCCATCGATGGGTCCACCAGTGCGGCAGCCGAATGGCATCAGCTCCCAGGACTGCTGAGGGGGACGGCCCTTGTCATCACCGAACCGGGTGCCGGCTGGGTGGTGTGCCTGCTCGTCGTGGGCATGCCCCTCGCGGCGGCTCTGGCGCACCGCCGGTGGCGGCGGCCAGGTGATGCGCGCCAGGCGACCGCACGGCGGCGGCGCTGGGTGGCCACGGCTCTGCTGGGCCTGGCCGGGTGCCTGACCGCGGTCGCGCTGATGGTGGCGGTCAGCGCGGTCGCGCACGCGCGTGTCGCCGAAGCCGTGCGGTGGAGCCCTGACTTCATGGCCGGGCTCTACTTCTTCGACGAGCAGGCGATCGTCGTCATCGCGGTGGTGTGCGCGGTGATCGTGGCGGCCCGGGCGAGATCCGCGGTGGGTGTCGCGCTCTCGGTCGTGGCCGGGGCCGCGATGGCGGCGGTCAGCGGCCTGGCCCTGCCCGAGGTGCGGAGCATGGGTCACTGCTTCGCGTCGCTCAGCATCCAGTACGCCCATCCACCGGCCGGCGCTTGCCTCACCAGCCCGGATACCCTGGCCCTGCGCCAGGTCGTGCTCGGCGCCGCGCTGGTGAGCATCGTCTTCGTGCCCGCCGCGTACGGCGCCGGGATGCTCCTGCGCCGTCGTATCCGGCGGCAGCGCCGGCCCGCCGTGATGAGGGCGCTCGGGTGGCTCGCGGCCGCGGTGGCGGTCGCGGCCGCGGCCACTGGGGCGGCTCGGTGGGAGCCCAGCGCGAGCGCGCGAGGAATACAGCCCGTGGGCAGCATCGGCCGCGACGGCTGGATCCGCGGACCCGGCTACGACGTCCGCCTCATCCCCAATTGGTACGCCCTCGGCCAGGGCCCCAGATCGGGGCTGATCATCTTCACCTTTCCGGCCGACGGAGGACGGATCCAGCTGCAGAGCCTGGCCGACGTTAATCCCGTAAAGCTTGCGGACTACAGGTCGTACCTGATCCGGCTGGGCGCGCGCCCGGGCGTGCTGGACGGCGCGCCGGGACTGCTCCTCGCGCGGTCGGGCCTGCCCGACGGCGCGCTGGAGCAGTGGACCATCGTCCGTGGTCCGCTGGTATACCTGATATCGGTGGACCGGGCGCCGGCCTGGCCCCAGGATTCGCCCTATCTCCAGAACGCCTTTACCTACATGCTGCACAGCTGGCAGTGGACGAGCTAGGCCGCAGGACCGGTCAAGACCCCGATCATCGCGTCGGCGAGAAGCCCGGCCTGGCCCTCGGAGATGTCCAGCTGCCGGGCCTCACGCTCCGCCACGGTCCGCACCAGCTTCAGCTGGCCGGGCGTGAGCGGCGGCGCGGCGCCCTCCTGGTGCCCTGGGAGACGGGCCCGGACGCACTCGAGCACCCCGTGCACCGAACTCCGCGCGGCCTCCGCCACGAGTGCCTGCCAGAAGCTGCTGGTAAAGCTCAAGATCACCGGAGTAAGCATGGTCATGGCTTCGGCGGCCCCGAAGCCTAGGAGCTGGTCATCCGATGACTTCTTGCCGCCGCGGCCGCGCTTGGCGCCCTGGAACTGGCTCAGCAGCGAAGGGTAGAGCGGCAACTCTTCCGGCGCGAGGCCCGATACGAGCTCGCGGCCGAGCGACCCGACGATCTCATCAGTCTCTTCTGGCATCACGCGCGTCTCCAAGCAAGTCACGGCTGTCAGCCAGAGTTCCGCGTCCAAGCCCGCAGCGGAGTAAGTACCGGTCATTGTAAGGCTCCTGGAAGGAACGCGGGCAGCCCAAAGGCGCGGGAAGCCACATGCCGCTGTGAATGCGCTCTTTCTGCGCTGCCGGGATGTATCCGCCCACCTGCGGATGCTGCGCCTGGATTGTCCCCTGAGGGCTCCGATGTCCTTACCGGAACTGCCACCCGATCGACAGCAGACCGGGGCGTGTCAAAGCATCCAGCGAGGTGACCATGGCGTGGCCATATAGAGCGTTCTGCGGCGGACTGCCCGCCCGGTGATTGGGTGGAATGCGATCACTCTCTGTGATGGCCGCCAAGCCTTCTTCGTGGCCGTCACCGGGCGGGTTCTGATGGCCGTCCACAATCCGGCCCTCCCGCCCGGCATTCCAGTCCCTGACCACATCCGCTCACGCGCCGGAGCCCGAGGGACCCGGCAAAGTCATTAACAGTTCATGATCGTCCGTAGCGGCCGGCCAAACCGCCGGGACTGGCAGCACAGGGCGCCAGCGATTCTAGGGCCAACCCATATGCAACGCCAGAACGAGGCAATATGCGTGACGCCGTCGATGTAGAGCGCTCAGAAATCAGACGTGCCGATTCGGCGTTCGGCGTGATGCCTGTGACCGCCCCCTGTTCTTACCCGTCGCTTTCAGTGACCATCACTGCCGGACTATCCGATCATCGGAAATCTGCGATTGAGCCAGCTTGCGGCCTTGTGAATCCCCTGCGGTCTCAACATCCTCTTGACCGTGATCTGACCGTCGTTCCAAGCATGTCCCGTGCGGCATTGGGCCGCACGGGCTATCACTGGCTAGTATGTGACGACAATGAACGTCAGCATTCCCCATGGCATGCAAGAGGTCTGGGGTTCGAATCCCCATAGCTCCACTAGGAATCCCAGGTCAGAGTATGGTTTCGAGGCCATCTGATTGGGTTCCAAGATCGGTTGACCGTCATTTGACCGTCGTTCTGGACGTGACTGGCTGGCACCGAGCCGCACGAATTGGCTGTTAACGGCACGCGGGTCAGCCGTGACTGTGGTGCTCGTTGAACAGGCTGGCCAGTCGCGGGGAGTGGATGCGCTCCTGGTGACCGCGGGTCTTCCAGGCCTGGGAAAGTACGAGGTGGCTCGGTGGGTCGAGCGGCCAAGTGGCTAGCCACCGGCGTGGCATCGGTGGTGGCCTTCGGGCTCTCTTTGTGGTTGGCGGCTGCAGTCAAGCTGTCGTTCCTGCCGAAGGCGGACGCCGATCGGTGGGTCGTTAATGCGGCGTTCGCCACGGCGATGGCAGCGTGTGTTGTGGCTTTTGGGGCGTGGTGGGTCGGCCGGGAGAACCGGTCGGCGTCCGCCGACGGTAGTACAGACGGCGCGCGGCAACAGAACATTGAGTCTCCGGGGAGCTTTGTGCTCGGTTCAGGAGCCCGGTTGAAAGCACGGGACATCAAGGTCACGGTGAGTCCCCCGCCCGCCGCGCCTTCCGGCGGGGGTGAGGTGGGGCGCCCAAAAGGCTGACCGGTCCCGCAGCTGAGGCGGTGAGGCCGTGGACGTCCCGGAAGGTCGCCGAGTGGGACGCACTGCAGCTGGGAGTGCACCAGGCGATCACCGCTTATTCCGCCATGGAGCGGACGCCGCCCGAGCTCACTACGTACGTGCGGCGGGCCCATGAAGCCCAGTTGCGTGAGCTGCTCGCGTCGCCGAAACGGCCGGTCCTGGTGCTGCTGGTGGGCAGCTCGTCGACGGGCAAGACCCGGGCCGCCTTCGAAGCGGTGCTCGGGTGCCTGCCGGACTGGTCTCTCTTGCGCCCGGTCGACGCAGCCGAGCTGGTCGGGCAGCTGACCAGCGGGGCAGTGGGCCCTCGTACTGTGCTATGGCTCAACGAGACCCAGATATTCCTGCGTGACCAGCCTGAGGTAGCGGCGGCGCTGCGGCGGCTGGTTACTGGCGGTGAGCCGGTGGTGGTCGTGGGCACGATGTGGCCGCAGTTCTGGAAGGACCTCACCGCCGCACCAGCCATCGGCGGACCGGATGTGTACTACCAGGCCCGGGAACTACTGCTGCATGACGCTGTCAGGGTGGAGATGCCGGAGGTCTTCGCTGGCGAGGATCTCGCCGCGCTGCGCCGGCAACTGGGCAGCGATCCGCGTCTGGCAGCAGCCGCCGAAGTGGCTTGCAGCGACGGCAAGGTGATACAGGTGCTCGCCGGCGGGCCGGCGCTTGTACAGCGCTACGAGCATCCCGCCGATGCAGACGACCGGTATGGCAAGGCGGTGGTGGCCGCCGCGATGGACATCCGTCGGCTGGGCCACGAGTCACCCGTCGGCAGGACGCTGCTGGAGGAAGCCGCAGCGGTCTGCCTGGCCCCGCCTGACCGGGCCGATACACCCGTCGACTGGTTCAGCATGGACCTGGCCGATGCCACCCAAGAGGTGCATGGCATCGCGGCCCTTACCGCGCGCCGTGACCGTCCTGGTGCCGGACCGGCCGACGGGTATGTGCTGCACGATTACTTGGATCAGTACGCACGCGCGACGCGTCGTGGTGTCCTGGTAGCTGCTGCGGTGTGGGACGCCTTGATCACGCGTACTACCAGCCCAGACGACTGCACGCGGCTTGCGCAGCAAGCACAGTGGCGTGGCCTGTACCGCTACGCTGTCGCCTTCGCAACGCTCGCGGCTGAGGCTGGCGACGCTACCGCGATGCGCATCCTCGCGGTCCGGCTCGACGAGGCCGGGCACGACGAGGAAGCCGGGCAGTGGTGGCGGCGAGCTGCCCAGACTGGTGACCCTAACGCCGTGCAGATCCTGGCCAAGCGCCTCTACGAGGCTGGCCAGGACCGGGTAGCCGAACGGGTCCTGCGTCAGGCCGCCGACGTTGGCGACACCTCCGCGGTATTGGCCTTGGCCGCCCGGTTCGACGAGGCCGGCCATGGTGACGACGCCGAGCAGCTGCTGCGCCAGGCCGCCGACGCTGGCGATACCACCGTCATGCAACGGCTCGCCGCACGCCTCGATGAGGCTGGCCGTCACCAGGAAGCAGAGGGGTGGCTGCGCCGGGCCGCTGAGGCCGGCGACTCTTTCGTTATGCAGCTCCTGGCCGCGCGCCTCGACGAGGCCGGATTCTGTGAGGAAGCTGAGCAGTGGTTGCGCCGGGCCGCGGAGGCCGGTGATCACTTCGCTCGTTTCGTGATGGTCCGCCTAGCCGAGCGGTTCGACGAGGCCGGGCGTTGCGAGGAAGCGGAGAAGTGGTTGCGCCGGGCCGCGGAATCAGGCGACTCCTCCTCCACGATGTCGGTCCTGGCCGGACGCCTTGAGCAGGCTGGTCGCAGCGCGGAAGCCGAGCAATGGCGGCACCGTGCCCTCGCCGCCGGCGACTTCTTCGCCTTGTCAGCCGCGATCGATCAGATCGAGCAGGCTGGCGGCAGCATAGAGGAGTTCGAACGGCTGCTGCGCCACCTCGGCGAAGCAGGCGACGACTTCGCGATGATGAGACTGGCCCAGCGGTTCGATGAGGCCGGCCGCGGCGAGGAAGCCGACCAGTGGCTGGCCGAATCCGCCAAGGTCGGCAATCTCAACGCACTCCACGTCCTGGCCGGACGGCATGAGCAGGCGGGCCGCGGCAAGGAAGCCGAACAGTGGCGGCGCCGGATCATCGAGGCCGGACGGCCGAGATGTGGTTCGATGAGCCCGACGCCGAGCTTGATGCGTTCCGGGCTCTTGCGCCCTCGCACTTGCTCGCCCAGGAGCTCACGCGCACCGGAGGCAAGATCGCAGACAACGCGGACTGATGGCATGGGCCGGCCACGCGGATGGGGCCTGGTCGCCAGGTGCCCTATCGCTGTCACCCATAAGGTCATGCATATTATAAGCACTGTGCTTATAATAGGTGCATGCTTCTGGAGGCTGTGCGGTGGCTCCGCGAGTCCGGGGTCACCGTCGAGCAGGACGATGGGCGCGGAGCGAGTTTGGACGTCGGCCTGGTCCTTGACGTGCTCGCCGGCGGCGGCAGGACCCGGTTCGCGGTCGAGCTGAAGGGCCGCGCGCCGTACCCTAACGAGTTGGCCGGGCTCGAGCGCTCGCAGCAGGCGCTGGCCGGGCGGGGCACGCCGCTGCTGATCGTCCCGTTCGTGTCTGAGGCTCTCGGTCCCGCCCTCACCCAGGCAGGCTGGTCGTGGGCTGATGCGCACGGCGATTTCGACCTGCGCGCGCCGGGGCTGCTGCTGCGGCAGCGGCGCGCGATCTCGCCGCCGCCGCCCCGGCGCCGGGTCCTGCCGCACGGCTCGGGGAGCTTTGCTGTCATCCGCGCCCTCATCCGCCCCGGGGACGGCGAGGAGGAGCGCGGTGCCACGGCCCTGGCCGCGCAGGCGCGGGTGTCTCAGCCGCGGGCATCGCAAGTGCTTGGCCAGCTGGCCGGCCTGGGCCTTGTCTACCGGGCGGAGCATGGCCGGTGGCGCCCGGATCGCGAGGCGCTGCTGGACCGGTTCCTGGGCGAGTACCCGGGGCCGGGCGGGTCGGAGTTGTACTGCTACAGCCTCGAGACGCCCGTGGAAGTGGCTGTCCGGGCCGCCCGTGCGGCCGGCCCGCAGTACCGGGTTGCCGTGTCGGCCGACGTCGGGCCTGACCTGGTCGTGGCCTGGCGGCAGCCCGCGGTGGTCATCGTGTATGCCGGGCACATGATCGACAGCGCGGCCCTCGGGCTGGTCGAGGCCCAGGGCAGGCACGACGCGAACGTCATCGTGCGGATGCCTGCCGACCAGTCCGTGTTCGCGGCGCCCCCGCTGGGCGCCGGGCTGCGCGGGACGGAGATCCCGCTGGCGGACCCGTCCCAGATGATCTGGGACCTGCAGGATCTCGGGGGAGCTGACCGCCTGGAGGCCGCGGGGAGGCTTCGCACATGGCTGCTGACCCGCCCCTGAGCCACCTCGTGCTCGCCGCAGGGTCGGTCGCCGACGACCTCGGGTTCGTCGCGCTCGCGGACCTGCGCACCGCCCTCGGAGAGGAGACGGGGGACTACCGGATCATCGGCGGGCACATGGTCACCGCGCTGGCGGCCCGCTGGCAGCTGGGCCCGGGACTGTACCGGGAGACCGGCGACGCCGACCTCGGGGTCCCGCCGGTCGTGATCCGCGACCGTGACGTTGTCGGGCGGCTGAGGGCCCTGGGCTATCGGCAGGTCGCAGGCAACCGATTCGCCAAGACGGTGCCTGACATCCCGGTGCGCCCGGCCGGGGGGCCGTTCGCGGACCGCGAGGCGATCATCGACGTCCTGGTCCCCGCCTACACCAGCCGGGCCCGGCAGAACGTGAGGGTGAGCGAGGATCTCTTCAGCACCGAGGTCCCCGGCCTGCCGACCGCTCTCAGCCGCCCGCCGGTGATGATCGGGCTCGAGATGCACCGGCTCGGCGGCGAGGCGCTGCACGCAGAGCTCCCGTTCCCCGACGAGGTCAGCGCCCTGGTCCTCAAGAGCCACGCCACCCGGGTCCGGGTCAACGACACCGACGTCACCGACATTTGGCGGTGCCTGGAGGCGGCATACGCCGCCGGCGTCGCCCCGGCGATGTTCGCGGACGGCATCCGGGCCGAGAGTGCCGACCTCATCCGGGCACTGTTCGCCAGCCTGCGCGGCCCCGGGATGACCGCGATCGCCGCTGGGCAGGGCATGACTCGCCAGGCCGCCGATGCCCGCTACACCCGGGTACGCGCGCTGATCGCCCGCGTGCTGGGACCCGGCTAACCCCGGCGCCACCAGCCTGCCACCCGACACGGCGCGGCTTGCAACTACTCGGGCCCCTGCGGGGGGAGAACGCGCAGATCATCCGATTCTGTGCCTCCTGGGCCCCGTCATGTGATCGACCTGACTCGGCACCGGGGCTTTGCGATTGCCGACTGCCCGTGATCAGCTTCCGTCGCCAAGCGGTTGCCTGAACTCAGCTCCGCCGGCGAGGTGGGGTGCAAGCTCAGCGCCGGGCTTAACGCTGAGCCGGGGGCGGGACGTACGGCACGGCTGTAACCGCTTCCTGCGACCCGACCCCGGTCCGGCCCCCCAGGGCTAGTTTCCGATCCTGGAGCTGTGGGTGCCCGCCGAGGAGCTCGACGAGTTCAACGCCCATCGTCAGGCGAGCCAAGTTGTGTACGAGTTTCGCTGAACCAGCGGGTGGCCTAACCCCTCATGGCGCTTTAGGTCCTGGGCCCTCCCGCTGGCTAATATGTAATGCTAGAGTTACATGTATGCACGGCGACGTTGTACCGCTGGCCCGCGGGCTGGAGGAAGACACCGCCCTGCTGTGGCGGGCGCTGGCCGACCCGACCCGCCGCCGGATCCTGGATCTGCTGCGGGAGCGGCCGCGGGTGACAGGGGAGATTGCCGCGCAGTTCCCGATATCGCGGATCGCGGTGATGCGCCATCTTGAGGTGCTTTCTGAGGCCGGGCTCGCGGTCAGCCGCAAGCGGGGCAGGCAGCGGTGGCACTACCTGAACACGGTTCCGCTGCAGAAACTGCACCGGCGGTGGGCCGATCCGGCGGCAGCCGGGTTCGCGTCCGCGCTGCTGCGGCTGCAAGACACCGTCGAGGCTGAAGGCAGGCACATGGAATCGATCCAGCCGACCATAGACATAGCGCTGGACATTGAGATCGCCGGCACGCCCGCCGCCGTGTTCGCCGCGCTGACCAAGGACGTCGGTGGCTGGTGGGGACACCCGTTCGTGACCGCCCGGGCCACCGCCCTGGACTTGGACCCGCGGCTGGGCGGGCTGTTCACCGAGCGGTGGGAGAACGGCGGGCAGGTGATCGCGTCGGTGACCGGCTGGGCCCAGGACGAGCACCTGCAACTGGCCGGCTCATTCCACATGGGCGTCGGCGTCGGCGTGGCCGCCTTCGACCTGGCCGAGTCTGCTGCCGGCACCCTGCTGCAGTTCTCGTTCCGGGCGATTGGCGTGGTGGATGCCGATGTGGCCGGGGCCATGTCCCGCGCGTGGGCCGAGCTTGTCGGCACCCGGCTGAAGGGGCTGGTGGAGACCGGGACCAGGCTCGGGATTGACCCCGATGAGCCGCCCACGATCCGCTCCATCAAATAGGGGAAGCGATCGTGGCCGAGTCACTCCATTCGGCCGCGCTCGATTCGCGTGACTCGACCCGACGAGCGAAAGGAACAGCGAAATGCCTACCGAAGTCGCGAGCACGGAATACGGCGTGATCATCCACCACGACGAGTGGAACACCCTCGAGCTCAAGTGGCTGCCCACCACTAAGGACGCCACCGAGGCGCAGGCCAGAGACACGATGGCGCTGCTCGCCACCGAGACCGAGAAGCGCAAGCCGCGGTTCCTCATCGTGGACACCACCGAGTTCTTGCACCGGTGGGCCGATGACATGATGGCCTGGCGCGATGAGGAGATCATTCCCCACTACAACGCCGGGGGGCCCACGAAGTTCGCCTTCATCACCGGCGAAGGTGTTCCCTTCCCGACCGTCGAGTCCGGTGCCGACCCGGCGCCTGAAGGCCCCGCGACCTTCCCCACCGGGTGGTTCACCAGCCGGGACCGGGCCTACCAGTGGCTGGCCGAATGACCGCCGTCCCGGCCCCCGGTGACCGGCGCGACCGGCCGCCAAAGCGGCACGGTACCCCGGCACCTGCTCGAGGCCGCTGCGCGATCGCCACCCTTCATCACCACGTCAGAAGTGCGAGAGACCAAGAGAGGAGACAGAGATGCCCGTCGCCTACGTCGACATTCCGACTGGCATGAATGACGGCGCCAAGAAGAAGATCTTCCAGGAGTTGTACGAAGAGATTCACGAGGCTTGGCCGATTCCTGATACGCGTGTCCTGATCAGAGAATGGCCGAACGAAGCGGTGAGCCAGGATGGCCGGATCGAGAACGTACCGATGCGCCCGATCTGCACGCTCGCCGTCCCACCGGGCCTCGAACACCACGCCAAGCAGAGACTGGTTTCGCAAATCAGCAACACGATCGGCGAGGCTTGCGGCCGGGAAGTTGAGGAGATTCGCCTGCCAGGCGGAACGAAGATTTACAACAACTGGGTTCTCACGTTCTTCTGGGAGCTTCCGCTTGACAAGGTGGCGCTCGGCGATCTCCTTGCGACCGAGAATCCCCTGGTCCTCGAGAACCTGCCCCCGCAGTAACGATGCGGAACCAGCGGTAATGCTGCTGGAGGGTGCTCCCGTTCGGTGCTGAATGCTGGCCTCGTCTTCCTGCACGCACAGGGAGACGAGGCCATCAGGTCCAGTGATCCCGCACGGCGTCGGCGGCGCGGCAGTACCCAGTCATCGTGGAACTGGCTGCGGACCTCCGCCCCCACCACACCAACAGCGGCCGGGCACAGCCGATCATCGGCACAGCGGGCGCCGCGGACAGCAGCCGTGACCCTCAAAGCCTCGCCGCGCAGAACATCCCTTTCCGGCGCGACACGGCTGGCCAGCCCGGCCATGGATCTGCCGTCCATAACGGCGGTTGGCGCGCGCCCTTGCGAGGCCTCGCGCTGATCACGCAGGGTGGGCCTCATCCGTCAGCGCACGGATTCCGTGCGCCTGCCGGGTCCGGTCGCCGGGGTATGTCTTTGGATGCGAAATGTTGATCTGCGCCTGGCCCTCGGCGCGGCGGGTGATCCTGGGGCTGACGGGCCTGTCTGGCATCGGGAAGTACCCTTGGCCGGTGTTCTCGCCTCAGGGCCCGTCTGTGCGTGAACTGGCGACGCAGGCGCTGTCCTCGGTCGAGGGCGGCCATGATCTGCTTGCCCCCAAGTTCGACCACACGCCTTTCCGCACCCCCGATGGTGTCTTGACGCGGCCGCCGGCGCGTTGCGACCGCTCGGCCCGTTCGGCCGGGGACTGGACGTGTGCTGCGGCACCGGCGCGGGCATGCGGGTCCTGACATCACTGTGCCAGGGACCGGTCACGGGCGCCGACTTCAGCGCTGGC